>JALHTW010000220.1 GCA_022866045.1 Candidatus Aminicenantota bacterium
AAAATTTTGGGGACACTTCCTTTAATTCAGGAACTCGATGATGTGTCCCCAACATTCCTCCCGTCTTTGAGTGAAACCACCCCATGATCAGGTCGTACCTTGAAAGCCATCGGTCCAATTCCTCCGGGACCGGGTTCGAACTATCATAAAGCGGCGCCCATTGCGCCTCAGCCGCAGAAAACAAATCATCGACGACACCTGCTTCGCGAAGAAGACCTCCATACGCCGCTCGCCCGACCAAATGCAGGGACAGTCCCTGAAACGATTTCCGCAGAAGATTCAGGGACGGCAGGGCGACCAGAAGATCGCCGAGCCCGCCGAGCCGGAACAGAAGCGCCGCTCTCATTTCAACCTTCATATTTTTTGTTTCCGAAAAGCCTTGTCTGACTTTCAATGACTAATATTAACTTCCCCTACTCCTCTTAGCCATTTAAGAGACCCTTTAAACACATTGGCGTTTAGGATTTTCAGAGACGCTTTTAGGAATTTCATTTATGGATATTAAACCCCTCACCCCCTTTTGCCAATAAAAGGGGGCCAAAAAAATGTCCGCGTCTCTACCCTAGCATGCCGGCTGTTTTTACAGCAGAAAGGGGAAAAATGATGATAATATTAGGTTGGTTCAGTTTTCTCCAGCCGGCCAAAGAAAACTTTTCTTCATTATAAAACAATAAATCCAGAAATCAAATGATTTTTAGATGTCTTCAAAGGCGGATTCGCGGATCTTGTCGATATGATGCTTGATCGTCTTGCCTCTGACGAGATAGATCACGTCCTCAGCGATATTCGTGGCGTGGTCGGCGATCCGCTCCAGGTAGCGGCCGACCAGGAGCAGCCCCACGGCTCTCCGAATCGTCGCGGGATTCTCGATCATGTATGTCAGGAGCTCCCGGAAGATCTGATCGTCGAGCGAGTCGACCTCATCATCCCGTCGGCAGACGTCGGAGGCCAGCTTTTCGTCCCGGTCAATAAAGGCCCGGATGGAGTCCCGGAGCATGGCCTGGGACATTTTGGCCATCCGGGGGATGTCGATCAGCGGCTTGAGCAGGGGCGCCTTGAGGAGCTCGATCGTCCGCTCGGCGATGTTGACGGCCAGGTCGCCCATGCGCTCGAGCTCCACCCCGATCTTCATGGCCGAAGTGATGAACCGCAGGTCGCCGGCCATGGGCTGCCGGAGGGCGAGAAGACGGAGGCAGGTCTCATCGATCTCGACGTCCAGGAGATTGACGCCTTCTTCCCGTTTCAGGACCTCTAAGGCCGGTTCTTCTTTCTGACCCTTCAGCCCTTCGATCGAAAGCTCGACAGACTCTTCCACGAGCGCGGCCATCCGGAGCAACTTTTCCTTCAGGTTTTTGAGTTCTTCATCGAACAGCCTTTCCATCCCGGCCTCCGTTGAGCTCAATTTAACATATTTGCCTGCTTGACACAACTCCCCTGACGCCATTATAATTTAATATACGATTTCTCGTTTCCCCCGAATTATTAAGCATAGAGATTACTGTAAGAACACATATATGAAAAAGCGGATTGTTCTCGCCGCCGCGCTCCTGATTACGCTTTTTTGGGGCGCCTGTTCCCGCCGCGAAAGCCGGGCCGGCCAAAAGGCCGTTTCCATTCAGATCAAGGGCTCGGACACGATGGTCAACCTGGGCCAGGTCTGGGCCGAGGAGTTCAACAAGATCCATCCCAACATGAACATCGCCGTCACGGGAGGCGGCTCAGGGACCGGCATCGCCGCGCTCATCAACGGCACGTGCGACATCGCCGAATCCTCGCGGGCGGTCGAAGAAAAAGAAATCACGCAGGCCGAAGCCAAAGGCTTTAAATTCAACGAAGAAATCGTCGCTCTGGACGGCATCGTGGCCGTCGTCCATCCTTCAAACCCCGTCAAAAACCTGACCATGGACCAGCTCCGCGAGATCTTCATGGGCAACATCAGGAATTGGAAGGTCCTGGGGGGACCCGACATGCCCATCGTCCTCCTCTCCCGGGAGGTCAACTCGGGCACTCATATCTTCTTTAAAGAACATGTGTTGCGGCGGGGCAAGAAGAAAGGTCGCGAGGAATTCTCCCCCGGAGCCCTCATGATGCCGTCGTCTTACGCCATCGCTGAGGAGGCCGCCAACAACGAAAACGCCGTCGGCTATTACGGCCTGGGCTACATCAGCCCGCGGCAGAAAGTCATCGCCGTGGCCAAAGATCCCAAGTCGCCGTTCGTGGAGCCGAGGCTTGCGAGCATCCGCGATAACAGCTACCCGATCTCGCGGCCGCTCTACCTCTACACCAACGGCAAGCCCCAGGGCGCCATCAAGGAATTCGTCGATTTCGTCTATTCGAAGGAAGGGCAGGACATCGTCACAAAAACCGACTTCGTCCCGATCAAATAAATGGCCAACCTCAGGAAAGTCAAAGAATTCATCATCGAAAAGCTCATTTTCACAAGCGGCATCGCCTCGATCGTTTTCGTGGCGCTGATCTTCATTTTTCTTTTGGCCGAGGGCATCTCGGTTCTCAGGTATGTGTCGCTCGGCTCCTTCATCGGCGGTCAATTCTGGTATCCTATTTCCGACCCGCCGAAGTTCGGCATCCTGCCCCTCATCCTGGGATCGCTATTGGTCACAGCCGGGGCGATCGCGATGGCCGTTCCCCTGGGGATCGCCGCCGCGTTTTACATCGCCGACGTGGCGCCGGTCAAGCTCCGCAATCTCTTGAAATCTTGCGTGGAGATCCTCTCGGCCATCCCGTCCGTCGTCCTCGGTTTCCTCGGCATCGTCATCCTCGTCCCGTTCCTCAAACATTTTCTGCATCTGCCCACGGGCCTCACTGCGCTCGCCGGTTCAATCATGCTGGCCTTCATGGCCCTCCCGACGATCATCAGCATCTCCGAGGACGCCATCAACGCCGTCCCCCGCGAATACAAGGAAGGGGCGATCGCCCTGGGTGCGACGCACTGGCAGACGCTCACGCGCGTCATCATCCACGGCGCCCTGCCGGGCATCATCGCCGCGTCCATGCTGGGCATCGGGCGGGTGTTCGGCGAGACCATGGCCGTCATGATGGTCACGGGAAACGCCGCGGTCATCCCGACGGGCCTCCTCCAGCCTGTGCGCACGCTCACGGCGACGATCGCCGCCGAGATGGGCGAAGCGGCCAAAGGCAGCCCGCATTATTTCGCCCTCTTCGCCATCGGCATCGTCCTCTTCGTCATCTCTTTTCTGATTAACTTGACGGCCGATTTCCTCCTCCACAGGGGCAAGAACCGATGAAAAACGAGATCGTCAAGGAAAAAATCGGCTTCGGCGTCCTGCTCGCCGCGACGCTCTTCGTCGTCATCCCGGTGCTGCTCATCATCTGGCTGATCATCAGCAAAGGATGGAGCGCCCTTTCGCTCGAATTCTTATTCACCATGCCTCGCAACGGCATGCGGGCCGGAGGCATTTTTCCGGCCATCGTTGGAACGTTCTATCTCGTCATCACATCCATCGCCTTCTCGCTTCCGATCGGCGTGGCTGCGGCCATCTATCTCAGCGAATACGCCAAGGACAATTTGCTGACGCGGATCATCAACCTGGCCATCATCAACCTGGCCGGAGTTTCATCGGTCGTCTTCGGCCTGTTCGGGCTGAGCCTCTTCGTCGTCTTTTTGAAATTCGGCGTCTCGATCATCTCGGGCGCGCTGACTCTGGGGATTATGGCTTTGCCCGTGATCATCACGACCGCCCGAGAAGCGCTTAGGGCCGTGCCCAAGTCGTATAGAGAAGTGAGTTTTTCGCTGGGCGCGTCGCGCTGGCAGACCATCCGGCATTCGGTTCTGCCCCACGCCCTGCCTGGAATCTTAACCGGGGCCATCCTGAGCATCGGCCGCGTGGCTGGAGAGACGGCCCCGATCTTGTTCACGGTCGCGGCGTTCTATCTGCCGCAGCTCCCTCATTCGCTCCGCGACCAGGTCATGGCGTTGCCGTACCATCTTTACATCATGACGACGCAGATCCCCGGCATTCCGGAGAATTACCGGTATGGGACCGCCCTGGTTCTCGTCGGGCTCGTCCTGATCATGAACATCGCGGCCGTGGTCATCCGCTCGAAGTTCAGGAAGAAGAAATGATTTCTAAGATCAAGGTCCGGGAGCTGACGATCCACTTCGGAAAATTCCGCGCCCTGAACAATCTCTCCTTGGACATCCACGAGAACGAGATCCTGAGCATCATCGGGCCGGCCAATTCCGGAAAGACGTCCTTTCTGCGTGCGCTCAACCGCTTGAACGACTTCGAGCCGCAGATGAAGATGAGCGGCTCGATTCGGCTCGACGACAAGGACATTCAGACGGATATCGAGGCGGAGGAACTAAGGAAGAGAGTCGGGATGATCTTTGCCCTGCCGATCCCTCTTCCTCTCTCCATTCACGACAATATTACCTACGGCCCCCGGCTCGCCGGAATTCATGACAAAAGGAGGCTCGACCGGATCGTCGAAGAAAGCCTGAAGGCCGCCTATCTCTGGGACGAGGTCAAAGACCGGCTCCGCAGCTCGGCCCTTAAGCTCTCGGGCGGCCAGCAGCAGCGCCTCTGCATCGCCCGGACGCTGGCCCTCAAGCCCGACGTCATCTTATTCGATGAGCCCTGCTCCGGCCTCGACCCGATCTCGACGGCCAAGGTCGAGGACTCGATGATGGAGCTCCGAAAGAGCTACACGATCGTTCTCGTGACCAACAACACAAAGCAGGCGGCGCGCGTCGGGATGCGGACGGCGTTCTTCCTGACGGGCGAGCTGGTCGAGATCGACAGCACGGACAGGATCTTCACCGCGCCCTCCGACTCGCGGACGAATGACTACATCATCGGCAGGTTCGGATGATAAATCAACCGGCGATCCATCACTTTCTTCACAAACTAAACTTAGAAATCTGTCAAATCCTCAAAAAAAAAGTGACGTGTCCTCGGTTCTCTAATACGCCATGAAAAAGATCGAAGTTGAACACCTAAATCTCTGGTACGCTGACTTCCATGCCCTTCATGATAATACGATGTCGATCCGGGAGAAAATAATCACCTCCCTGATCGGACCGTCCGGCTGCGGCAAATCGACGCTCCTGCGCTGTCTCAACCGGATGAACGACCTCATCGAGGGCGTCCGCATCGAGGGTTCGGTCAAGATCGACGGCGAGGACATCTATCAAATGAAGAGCGGGCTGACCGCGCTCAGGAAAAAAATCGGGATGGTCTTCCAGCGGCCAAATCCTTTCCCGTTAAGCATCTATGAGAATATCGCCTTTGGCCCCAAGGTCCACCACATGGCCAAGGCCGGCGAGTTGGATGGCATCGTCGAGGAAAGCCTTAAAGCCGTCCACCTCTGGGGCGAACTCAAGGATAAGCTCGGCAAGAGCGCCCTGGGCCTCTCGCTCGAGCAAAAGCAGCGTCTGTGCATCGCCCGCCTTGTCGCCGTTAAATCCGAAGTTCTGCTGATGGACGAGCCGTGCTCGGCACTGGATCCCCTGGCGACGCTCAAGATTGAAGAGTTGATGAGGTACCTCAAGACGGACTTCACCATCGTCATTGTCACCCATAACATGCAGCAGGCCGCCCGCGTCTCTGACGAGACGGGATTCATGCTCCTCGGGGAGCTCGTCGAGTTCGGCAGGACGACGGACATCTTCACCCGCCCCAAGGATAAACGCACCGAAGACTACATCACCGGAAGATATGGATGAATGAAAACGAAAAGAGTTTCTTTGAGGCTTATGAAAATCACATTAATAGCGCAGATAGCTTTTGAAGAACCTCTGACACCGTCGGTGTAGGTAAGGGGCAGATTAATTCGGCCTTCCGGACACGCCAATCCAGGCTTTTGACCTGATCGCATAAAATTGCGCCTGAAATAGGCAGGCCGGAAGCAATGACAACTTCAAAAGGATAGCCCTTGATCTGGCTTGTGATTGGGCAAAAAATGCCCAATCCGACTTTGGCGTTGTAAGCCTCTGGAGAAAGGACAACGGCCGGTCGCCGGCCGGCCTGTTCATGCCCGGCCTGGGGATTTAATGTAATCCAGACCATATCGCCACGCTGCGGAATATATGGGCCTGAACTCACCAGAGTTCCTCGCCTTCCGCCGGGCCCGTATCCCATTCATGGTGGATGTTTTCTTCCGTCACTCCCGCCAGCAGTTTTTCAAGCGCTGATTGATTTTCGACAACCGGAGTTATGATCAACGCGCCATCTTTCATCGTCATATCAATAGACGCGTTAGCCTCGATTCGTATCTCATCCGCATAAACTTTTGGAATACGAAGGGCTAAACTGTTTCCCCATTTCTGGACCTTTGTTCTCATCATGCCTCCATGTTTAAACATTGTATATACATCAAAATTTAAAATTAGTCAAGCGCTTCTGACTCTGGCGATCGATCTATTTCAAATGCAAAAAGGACCGACCTGTCAAGGGGAATCGAGCTCAAACTTGCACATTCACACGATTTTTCTTCAAATTATGGTCGATTTATGAAAAGTGTAGGTTTGACTCCAGATTCTTTTCCTTTTTGCCCCCCCGATTATTGACTTTCCAGACAAAATAAGAAATGATATTTTTTTATTATGACCGGATTTTTTTCTTCGCACCAAAAAAAGGGGACATGTACCGAATTTCCGAATCCGGTGCGGCCTCCCCTTTTATTTTTAAAGGAGGTTAAAACCGCATGAAGCGCATCCTGATTCTTTTCTTCACCCTGCTCGCGTTCGCCTCGTTGGCGATAGCGGCCTCGGAGATCAAGCTCGACGTCAAGGAGCACGTGCTTTCGAACGGGATGAAAATCCTGATGCTTCAAAAGCCCGGCGTTCCGCGCGTCGTCTGCCATATCTACTTCAAGGTCGGCTCGATCAACGAGAAACCGGGCATCACCGGCCTCGCCCACATCCATGAGCACATGATGTTCAAAGGCACGGAGATGATGGGCGTCACGGATCCCGCCAAGGACCAGGCGATCGACAAGCAGATCGACGAGGTCATGGACAAGATCTACCGGGAGAAATACTGGAACGCCGACGGCGGCGACAAAGCCAAGCTGGCCGAGCTTCAGAAGCAGGCCGACGCCCTGATCGCATCCGAAAAGCCGTATATCATCAAGGACGACCTGTGGAGTCTGTACATGAAGAACGGCGGCACGGGCCTCAACGCCTCGACCGGCAACGAGAACACGGGCTATTACGTCACCCTCCCCTCGAACAAGGTCGAGCTCCAGATGCTCCTCGAGTCCGACCGGATGCTCCACGCCTATTTCCGCGAGTTCTATTCCGAAAAGGACGTCATCATGGAGGAGCGCCGTCTGAGCGAGAACCAACCGAACTATTTCTTCAGCGAACAGGTCAATGCCGCCTTCTACGCCGCGTCGCCCTACCACTGGGACGTCATCGGCTGGATGGACGACCTGCGCAAGGTCACCAAGGCCGACCTCATCGAGTTCCACACCAAGTATTACGTCCCGAACAACTGCGTGGCTATTTATGTCGGCGACTTCAACCCTCAGAACATCATTCAAATGGCCGAAAAATATTTCGGCCGCGTTCCGAAGGGGCCGGACGTCGAGCCCGTCCGGACCTATGAGCCTCCGCAGTACAGCGAAAAGAGGATCTACGGCGAAGGCCCGGCGGCGACCAGCCTGCAGATGATGTTCCATGCGCCGCAGACAGGCCATCCCGACGCGGCGCCGCTCTCGGTCCTGGCCAGCATTCTCGGCGGAGGGGGCGGCGGCATGCGCGGATTCGGACCCGATGGCGAAGCCTCGATCGCCGGATCCCCGGTCATCGTCGGCCAAAGAGGCGGCGGCTTTGGCGGGGGCGGCGGGACCGGCCGGCTCAACAAAATCCTCGTTCAGGAAAAGCAGTTGGCCGTCAGCGCCTCCGCGTCCAGCCGGGCGCAATGGTATGTCGGGTCCTTCGATTTCCGCGCCACGCCGCGCGTGGATAAAAACGTCCAGCCCGAGGATCTCGAGAAGGAAATCTGGGCCGAGATGGAGAAGATCAAGAAAGAGGGGGCGACAGCCGATGAGATTCAGAAGGCCAAGAACCGCTCCGAAGCTCAGTTCATCCGAAGCCTCGCCAGCGCCTCGGGCCTCGCCGGCAGCATCGGCCGGGCCGAACTCAACCGGGGCTGGCGCTCGATTTCCGCCGACCTCGACAGTCTGAAGAAGGTGACAAATGATGACATCAAGCGCGTGGCCGCAAAGTACTTCGTCAAAGACAACAGCCTCACGGCCATCTACAAGCGAAAAATGGGACGGTAAGGCAGGAGGACGACGATGAAAAAGACAATCACCCTCATTCTCGCCATCGGAATTGTTTTTATGGCGACGGGCCTCGGCCAGGTCCAGAAGCCTTCCGACCTGAAATATCCGCCGATGACGTATAATCCGCCCGACCCCGCCGCTTTCCGGACGACCTTCGCCAACGGCCTCCGCGGCTACATCCAGGAAGACAAGAACCTGCCGCTTTTCAACATTTCGGCGCTGATCAATTTCGGCGGCCTGTACGTCCCAACAGGCAAGACGGGCCTCGACTCAGTGATGAGCGGGACGTTGATCCGAGGCGGGACGAAGACCAAGGAAGGGACCGCCATCGAGGAGAGGATCGATTTCCTCGGCGGCTCGTTGAATTTCAACGTCGGCGAGCGAACTTCGACGCTGTCCCTTTCCGTCTTGAGCAAGGACCTCGACGAAGGGCTGGGCATCTTTTTTGATGTTCTGCTGAACCCGGAATTCCGGGAAGCGCCGCTGAATCTGGCCAAGGCCCGGCTGGTCGAACAGCTCCGCCAGGCTAATGATTCACCGAGCGGCGTCTTAAGTCGCGAGTATGAAAGGCTTCTCTACGGCAACCATCCGTTGACCTGGCAGCCGACCAAGAAAACATACGACGGCATCGCCGCCGCCGACCTGAAAGCCGTCCACGCCCGGTACTTTTTCCCCAAGAACATCATCCTGGCCGCGTCCGGCGACTTCAACAAAGCAGAGCTGAAGGCCAAGATCGACAAGTATGTCGCCAACTGGAAAAACAAAGATCTCAAGTTCCCCTCGATCTCAAGGCAGTTCCCCCAGCCTGATCCTGGCGTCTATTTCATCCAGAAAGCGATCAACCAGGGCTACATCAACATCGGCCACCTCGGCCTCGAGGACACCAATCCCGACTACTTCGCCGTCCAAGTCATGAACTTCATCCTCGGCGGAGGCAGCTTCTCGTCGCGGATCACGATGAAGGTCCGGTCAAACGAAGGGCTGTCCTACAATCAGGGAAGCCGGTTCGGCTACAGGTGGGGATTCCCGGGACAGTTCTCCGGCTATGTCCAGACCAAGTCCTCCACCGTCGGCTACGCCATTTCGCTCATCGAGAACGAATTCAACCGCATCCGCAAAGAGCCCGTCACGGACCCCGAGATGGAGACCGCGATCAACTATTATCTCGAAAGCTTCTCCAGTTCCTTCGAGTCCGCCCAAGGCACCATGTCCACGTTCGCCAACCTCGAGATGACCGGCAAGCCGATGGATTATTACAAGACCTACCGGGATAAGATCAAGACCGTGACCAAGGCTAAGGTCCAGGAGGTCGCCAACAAGTATATCCAGCCCGATAAGCTCGTCATCATGATCGTCGGCGATTGGGATCCGTGCAACAAAGGCGGAGACCAATGGCCCGGACCGCTGGACAAACTCGGCAAGGTCCACAGAATTAATCTGAAAGACCCGCTGACCGGCGAGGAGATTAGGTAATAAGATCCAGAGGGGACACATACCGAATTCTCTGGAATTCGTTATGTGTCCCTATTTTTTCGGAGAAAGGAAAAACAATTCACGATCGACCGGACGAAACCCGGCGTCATTTTTTTCGTATAGGATAAGGAGACCAAAAAGGTCTATAACGCCGTCGTTACCGATGTAAAATAGAAGAAATCTCCCTTTTTCCCTCTTTTTAAAAGGAGGGCTGGGGGAATTTTTAATACAGACATAACAAATGGCCGCCTCTGACTCCGTCGAAACCGTCCGTGCCCTAGAACAGAAGTTCCGCGAGCAAAGCATTTTTCGGCCGATGCGACTCGCCCGATATGAAGCGGGGACGGTCCTGGATTATGAAGTGCGCGGCGTCGTCCCCGCCGGCCGGGCCAAGATCAGGCTCGAAATCGTCAAGTTCGCGGGCGGCGGCTACGCCGGCCAGGTCTATAAGGCCAAGCTCGCCAATTTCGAAATTTTGGAAGGCGATGTCCGGGATCTCGAGAAAGGCCGCATCTACGCCGTTAAAATCTTCATCCCGCCCTCGGGATTCAGCCTCCGCATGCGCAACCTTTTCTACGGAATGGGCTTTCAAGGCCCGTTCTCGCTCCAGGTCATTCCCGCCGCCGGCCGCTCCCAGGCCTTGTGGCAGAAGTTCATCCGGCGTGCCTCCAGGATCGAATTCGGGTCTGAATCCGCAGTCGCCGACATCATCGCCACCTTCATCGATTCCAGGCTCGGGAGCTGCGGCGAGCTCAGCGAATGGGTGGACGGCCGGATGTGGCGCTTCGAGGTGGACGACGACCTCGACGCCCGCCGCCGCTGGAAGCCCGGCCGCCCGGATGACGGCGTGGGCTCGCCCGAATACCGGGCAAAGCGCGTTTTCATGATCCGCCTCGTGCGGCTCATGCACAGGATGGGCGCGACCGAGCTCGCCCGCCAGTATGAATGGTGGTCGCTCAAGAGCCAGCCCAACGCCTTGAAGCGGACATCGAGCGACCCTGATCCCAAGGCCGGCCTTGTCGCCGTTGATTTCCGGGCGGGCATGGCCCTCACGCCCGTGACACCGCAATGCCCGGCAGACATCAAGCTCATCTTTCAAGGCCTTGGCCGCGGCCGGTTTGTCCAATTCGACAAGGGCGATTTCAAAAAACTCGATAAATTTGTCGCTGAGCATCCCCAAGAGTTCGCCGACATGCAGGCTGCCCTCGACGAGCTCAAGGGCGAAGATAACGCCTACCGCGATTCGCTCGTCGACTTCACATATCACCACGTCCGTCTGTTCGGGCCCAGGCTCCGGCGCTCCATCATGAACGGTTTCCGGGAAAGCTGGCGCATCCGGAACATGACCGACGAGCGGACGGCGGCCCGCCTGGACAAGAGCTCTATTCTTTCGCTCGCCTTCCTGCTCCTCAGCTTTCTTCCCCTCGCCACGCCGTTCCTTCTCGTCTTCGCCTTCCCCGGCCGAGTGTGGTGGAAATATCCATTATGGCTTCTCCCCCTTCTCCTGGGACCCCTTCTTCGCAAGATCTGGGGCCGGCGGGACCTTCGCCGCCATTACGGCCGGATGCTGACAAGCCTCAAATATTTCTTGCGTTCGAGCCGCGCCCGTATCGCCGAGTCGCTTATCCGGTGGCACCGGGCGGGGCGGGTGTCGGAAGCGAAAGCGCTCAAGCTGGCCGCTTCGCCGCTCTATTTTTACGCCCACCTGCCGTTTTCTTTTTTGCCGGCAGGCTTTCACAGGTTTCTGACAGATAAAGCCTATTTCAAGCAGCAGCTCTATCTCATCTTCGTCCGGCCGGTGCGCTTGTACTTTAAGGCCGAAGAGCGGGAGAAGTGGCTTCTGGACATGATCGCTCAGGGCAAGCAGAACCGCATGCTGAGCCAGGCCGAGGCCTCCAGGATCGCTTCGCAGATCAAAGAGCCGTACATACAGAAATACCTCAAGAGCCTGGCCATCCATTTAGCCACGTTGTTCGTCTCCGAAACGGTCTACATCACCATCGCACTCGTCTATGTCCTCACCCATCCCGAGCTTACCTGGCAGCAAGCCTCTCTGCACGCCGGGGTCATTGTCGGCGCTCTGAATATCCTGCCGGTTTCGCCTGGCTCGCTCCTGCGTGGGATCTATGTCGTCTGGCTGATTATCAAAGAGCGCAATTTCAAGGACTACAATATCGCCTTCGGCCTGAGCTTCCTAAAAATGATCGGCTATCTCGCCTTCCCTATCCAGATGGCTTACCGGTATCCGGATTTGGCCCGATTCATGGCCGCCCATTGGGCGACAGGCGCCGTCCACACAGTGCCCATCTTCGGCGAGAAGGGAGCCTGGCTCGAACACTTTGCCTTCGATGCGTTCTATAATTTTCCTCTGACCGTCCAGCGCCGCATGCGGCACCGGGCGGAACGACGCGCCGGCCTGAAATCGCGTTTTTGGCACGTCCCCCTCATTATTCTTGGGGGAACGGTCTTCCTCGGCATTTTGGATTACGGGTATTTCCTGATCACAGGGCAAGTTCCCGCGCTAGGGGACATCCGGTGGCTGGCAATCTGGGCGCCTCTTGCAGCCGCGGTAATGGTCGCCAAAGGAGCCGGCGGCGCATCCGTGGCCAAGCGGACCGGATGGGGAATCATTTCGGGCATCTTCATGGGTGTCTTTTACGCCGCTCTAAATGTCGGTCTGACCTCTATCCTTGCCGGCAACTCCGCTTTTGCGGCTTTCTCTGCGGGCCCGGGAAAATTCGCGCTCCGCGCGGTCTGGCAGGCTTTCCTCTTCGCCCTGCTTTCCGCCTTCGGCGTCTTTATCGCCGAAACCCGCAAAGTTATTTAAGTTTCAACCCTAATTCGGCGAGCTGGCGGTCCGACACTTCGGACGGGGAATTCGTCAGCAGGCAGAGCGCGCTCGTCGTCTTGGGGAACGGGATGACCTCGCGAATGGACTCCTCGCCGGCCAGAATCATGACCAGGCGGTCGAAGCCAAGGGCGATCCCGCCGTGGGGCGGGGCTCCGTACGTGAGAGCCTCCAAAAAGAACCCGAATTTCTCTTCGGTCTCTTTGGGAGTAAGACCCAAAACGCTGAAGATCTTTCTCTGCAATTCCGTGTCATGGATACGGATCGAACCGCCGCCGACCTCGATGCCGTTGAGGACCAGGTCATAAGCCTTGGCCCGAACGCGGGCCGGTTCCTTTTCCAGCAATCCCATGTCTTCGTCGAGAGGCGAGGTGAACGGATGATGCATGGACACAAGCCGGCCTTCCTCGTCGCTCCATTCCATCAGCGGAAAATCCGTCACCCAGGCGAATTTGAAGTCCCTTTTATTTCCGGCCTTCTCCTGCGGCCAAGTGCGGCGGATCTCGCCGAGGGCTTTGAGGCCGGTCTCTTTCTTGTCGGCGATGAGCAATCCCAGGTCACCTTCTCCGCCGCCGAGCGCGGCCCAGATCGACTCAAACTCGCTCTCGGCCAGCCTCAGGGATGATTTAAATCCGTCCTGCTTTTTGATCCATATCAAGCCTTTCGCGCCGAACGATTTTGCTTTCTCGCCCAATTTGTCAAGCTGCCCGCGCGAGAGGCTGCCAGCCCCGGGGAGGAGCAAGCCCTTGAGCTCACCGCCGGCGGCAAAGATATTCTTCAGGAGATCCGCCGAAAGATCTTTCCCGATCGCCGTTAAATCCTTCATTTCGAGGTGGATACGCAGGTCCGGCTTATCGCTCCCATACTTTTCCATCGTTTCCTTGTAGCTGAGTTTCGGAAAGGGAAGCGTCAATTTCTCGCCGATGAGCTCGAACACGGAGGCCATTAGCTCCTCAATCACGACGAAAAGATCCTCGCGGTCGATGAAGCTCATCTCGATGTCGATCTGGGTGAATTCGGGCTGGCGGTCCGCCCGCAGGTCCTCGTCGCGGAAGCAGCGGACGATCTGGAAGTAGCGGTCGAAGCCCGAGATCATCAACGTCTGTTTGAGGATCTGCGGGGATTGAGGAAGGGCGTAAAAACGTCCTTTATAAACACGGCTGGGAATGAGATAATCCCGCGCTCCCTCCGGCGTGGATTTCGTCATGAAAGGCGTCTCGATCTCGTAGAATCCTTTTCCGCTCAAGAAATTCCGGACCCGAAGTGCCGCTTCATGCCGCAGCCTGATGTTGCGCTGCATGGCCGGCCGCCGGAGGTCGAGATATCTGTGCTTGAACCGGAGCTCCTCTGACGCTTGGGGAGGGTCTGCGACGGCGAAGGGCGGGATTTTTGACGCGGCGAACAATTTCAATTCTTTCGCCTCGACCTCGACCTCGCCCGTGGCCAGATCCTTGTTTTTCGCTTCGCGCGGCCGGACCGTTCCCCTCACGCCAACGACGAATTCCGTTCGCAGCCTCTTCGCTTCCTCGATCAGCGCGGCCTTGTCCGACCGGAAGACGATCTGGACCAGGCCTTCGCGGTCGCGCAAATCGACGAAAACAAGGTTCCCCATGTCGCGGTTCTTGTGGACCCAGCCCATCAGGACGACATCCTGACCGGAGTGCGCCGGGCGCAGCTCGCCGCAGTAATGAGTCCGTTTCCAATTTGACCTATCTGCAGCCATCGTTTTTTCCATCAGCGTGTGTCCTTATTAAGAATAGGGGGACTCGTCGGACCGACCTTATAATCCCCCTCTATTTCATACCCCTCTTTAATAAAGGGGGGAGAGGGGGGACTATTTTCCCCGGATGATCTTCAGCAGGTCCTCGGGTCTACCTTCGGTCTGCGTCCCGGCCGTCATATCCTTGAGCTTATAGAGGCGCTTCCGAATCTCGTCTTCGCCCACAACGCAGACCCAAGCCGCCCCAAGCTTGTTCGCTCGTCCGAACTGGTTCTTCAGGCTCTTATAGCCGAACTCAACAAGGCACTCGACGCCGTTCTGCCGGAAAAATCTGGCGAGCTCGACAGCCTTTTTCTTGCCTTCCTCCTCCATATAGGCAAAATAGAGGACCTTTTTTTTCTCCGGCTGAATGTCGAGGATGGAGATCAGCCGCTCCATACCCATGGCGAACCCGATCCCGCAGATGTCCGGCCCGCCGAAATCCCTCATCATGTCGTCGTAGCGGCCGCCGCCGAGGAGAGAGTTCTGGGCGCCGAGCCCTCGGCTCACGACTTCGAACGTGGTCTTCGTGTAGTAATCGAGGCCGCGCACGAGATTCGGCTCGACTCTGTAATTGACCTTGTACAAATCCAGGTACGAGCGGACCTTATCGAAATGTTCGCCGCACTCCGGGCAAAGATAATCCATGATCCGGGGAAAGCGCCTCGCCTGTTCGCGGCAGCTTTCCACCTTGCAGTCGAAGATCCGCAGGGGATTGGCCGCGATCTTGCGCTGGCAGTCAGGACACAATTGCTCGCGCACTCTTTCCGCATGGGCCCGCAAATCCCTGGAATACGCCGGACGGCAGACCCTGCACCCGACGGAATTCACAAGCGTTTCCGTCCCTTCGACGCCCAGCTTCTTGAGCAACGCGCCGGCCATCTCAATGATCTCGGCATCGATGGCCGGGTCCTTTTCGTTGAACACCTCGATGTCGATCTGGTGGAACTGACGGTAGCGGCCCTTTTGGGGCTTGTCATAGCGGAACATCGGCCCGATGTAGTAGTACCGCATCGGCTCGGGCTGGAGGTCCAGCCGGTGTTCGATGATGGCGCGCGCCACAGACGGCGTGTATTCCGGCCGGAGCGTATTCGACCGGCCGCCCTTATCCGTGAAGGTGTACATTTCCTTCGTGACGATGTCCGTCGTTTGGCCGGTCCCCCTCTCGAAAAGCTCGGTCGGTTCGATGATCGGCGCTCTCAACTCTCGGTAGCCGTAGAGCTCGAACAGGCGCTTGGCCTCGGCCTCGACCTTCTGCCAGATCTCGACCTCGCCGGGAAGGATGTCCTTGGTTCCCTTGATCGCGGCCAGCTCTTTCTTGGCGGGAGTTTCGGTGCTCACTTTTCGACGTAGATCCCCATCTTCCTGAACTTCTGGTACCGTTCCTCGAGGAGCTCCTCCTTTGGTTTCTGCTCGAGCTTCTTCAACGTCTGACTCAGGACCTTGTCCACGTTCTTGAATGTCTGCTCGGGATCGATGTGAGCGCCCCCTGCGGGTTCAGGGATGATCTTATCGATGATGCCTAGGGCAAAGAGGTCCTGGGCCCGGATCTTCATGTTCTCGGCGGCCTGAGCGACGGAATTCTGGTCCTTCCAGAGGATGGCCGCGCAGCCTTCGGGGCTGATGACGGAATAGAACGAGTTCTCGAGCATCGTGACTGAATCGCCGACGCCGATGCCCAGCGCGCCGCCGCTCCCGCCTTCGCCGATGATGACGACAACGATCGGCACGCGGAGGATCGAAAAGACCTTCAGGTTGTAGGCGATGGCTTCGGCTTGGCCGCGCTCTTCCGCGCCGATGCCGGGATAGGCGCCGGGCGTATCGATGAGAGAAATGACCGGGAACCCGAATTTTTCCGCCATCTTCACAAGGCGAAGGGCCTTCCGGTAGCCTTCGGGATTCATCTGGCCGAAATTGCGCTCAATGCGCTCGCGCGTTGTCCGGCCTTTCTGCTGGCCGATCACGGCCACGCTCTCGCCCTTATAGAAGGCAAATCCCGTAACGACGGCCGGGTCGTCGGCGAACCGCCGATCGCCGTGGATCTCCATGAAATCCCGCATCAGGTTATTGATATAATCCAGTGAGTAGGGTCTTTTGGGATGCCGGGCGATCTGGACGATCTGGGTGGGCGTCAGGTTAGGGTAGATCTTGGCCCATTCCCGTTCGATGTCGAGCCTCAAGGCGGCGATCTTCTCTTTCTTGCCCGGCTCTTCGTTTAAGTCAAGCGCATTTATCTGCTCTTTAAGCAGAACAATGGGCTTTTCCAATTGATAAAAATCTTCGCTTACGTTCATTGACCTGCTGTTGATTAAGGATTCGGTCGTCGCGTCTATTCTATAGATTTGAGCGTTCCCCTGTCAATACGAGCTATTTCTGACCGTCGATCATTTTCCAATGCAAGGGGGACACGATACCCTGTCCCTGCCTGATCGGAAACGTAATCAAAGACGATCGCAATAAGAGTTCGCAGGGACAGGGAATCATGTCCCCAAAATTGATCGACGGTCAGGAGCTATTTCCGGGCGGACCGCTGCCGGACGACCTCGAATAAAAACACCGAGGCGGCGGAGGCCACGTTAAGGGAGTTGACCTTGCCGCGGAGGGGGATGGACAGGATCTTGTCGCATTTCTTCCGGATGAGGGGCCGGAGGCCTTTGCCTTCGGAGCCGAAGACCAGGCCCACGGGTTGGGTATAATCGAATTCATGAAATTCGCCCTCTCCGCCGCCTTCCGCTCCGACGAGCCAGATCCCGCGCTTTCTCAACTCGTCCATGGTTTGGGCCAGGTTGGCGACGCGGGCCACTTTGAGATGCTCAAGCGCCCCGGCAGAGACTTCGTAAACGGCTTCGGTCAAGCCTGCGCTCCGCCGTTCGGGCAATATGACACCGTCCGCGCCCGCTCCTTCCGCGCTGCGCAGAATGGCGCCAAGGTTCTGGGGGTCCTCGATCTCGTCAAGAAGGACAAGAAAGGGAGACGTGGGTGAGGCGAGAATTGTTTCGAGCCCGGTGAATTCCTTGGCTGAAAGCATGGCCACGACGCCTTGATGATGGGCGGAAAGCTTATCGAGGGCCTGTTTCGGCACGAACAGATAGGGAACACCTCCGGCTTTGGCCAGCGCGACGATCTCTCCGACCGGCCGCCGTCCGCCTTCCTTCTGGAGAAGGATCTTGTTGACGCGCCGGGGCGAAGTCCTCAAGATCTCGAGGAGAGGGTTGATCCGGCTGATTATATCCATGGGAAAATTATTTTTTTAGGCCCATCGCCTCGGGGATGGAGATTCACGACAGCGATGA
Organism: Candidatus Aminicenantota bacterium; assembly: GCA_022866045.1. Classification (GTDB taxonomy): domain Bacteria; phylum Acidobacteriota; class Aminicenantia; order Aminicenantales; family UBA4085; genus JALHTW01. The sequence goes on from JALHTW010000220.1 coordinate 17,648, forward strand.
TTTTTTCCTCTTCGATCATCGAAAAAATAATTCGATGTCCTCCGATTCTCAGCCTGGTAAATCCTTTAAAATCTCCCACGAGGGGTTGGACATCCCGATGTTGAATGGGAAACGGCAGGCTTTCGAGAGCCTTCAATTCTTCCCAAACCTTCGTTCGTATCTTTTTGGGGAGCTTTTGGCAATACTTCTCTGCCCGGGAAGAAAGCTTAACGGCTCCGCTCATCGAGGCGCTTTCCTTTCCCTTGACGGATCTCTGCCAATCCTTCCCGGCATTCATCCAGGAATCCTGGAATCCGCAGAAGCTCCATGGTTTCGTGGTGGCGGCGGATGTACTCGTCCGCCATTTCCTCGAAGATTCTGCTCATGGACGAGCCTTCATAGCCGGCGATCGCCTTGAGCAGTTTGAGCTTCTCTTCGGGAAGCCTCAATGTTGTTGTGCGCATGATGCAAACCTCACATTGATATAATAATATAAAAATATGTTAATGTAAAGCTATGAAGTTCCCGTGAAAGAGGCGCAGGCCTTGTTTCCGACTCGAAAATATGAGGACGAAGTAATTCTTTTTCCGGGGCGCCGGAAAGTCGATCAGGGGTGGCGCGGCGAAGGGGCTCCCCGCCCGCACGCAGCGGCCTGGCCGCGAGCACGGCCGGGGAAGAGCCGCGACAGGACCCCGCCCGAAACTGGCCTGACACCGGAAAAAGAATTGCTTACACATGAGGACAAAGTATTGTCTCTCCCAAATGAAATATATATAATGGGCCGGACTCGAAAGGAGTTCGTCCCGCTTGA
>JALHTW010000221.1 GCA_022866045.1 Candidatus Aminicenantota bacterium
CCCCGGACATAGGGCTGAAGGGCGATCCTCTGCTCGCTCGAGTAAATCGGCAGGGCCGGGAGGTCTTCGACCAGGACCTGTTCCATCTGACGGAAGAGCTCGGTCCGCCGGCTCAAGCTTCGCTCCATCTCGGCCTCCTCCAGCAACTTGTCCAGCCGCGCGCTGGCGTAACGGTGATTGCCGCGATTGATCTCGGACCGCGATTGGAACAGAGGCATGATGATACTTTCGGGGTCGGGAAGATCCATCGCCCAATCGACTTTCATCAAAAACGGCTGTCGGGTGTCTTTGACATCCCGCAGGGATTGGAAGTATTTCGCCGTCACGGAGATCCCGACCTTGTCAAGCTGACGCTCCAATTCGTCGGCGAATTTCAATTGAGTCACATTTTTCGGCAGGGGCAGGAGGAGGACGAGCTCCGGAAAATCCTTTTCCGTGAAAAAGCCCTGCTCCTCGAGGATCTGCCGGGCTTTTTCGGGGCTGAAATTGTACGCATCGTCCAAAGGAAAGAAGCCCGGCCATTGGACCGGGATGAAATTGTTGGTTGTCCGCCGGATGAATTCTCCGCCTTGAACGGCCTGGGCCAGCTTCTCTTTGTCGATTCCGTAGGCCAGGGCTTTCCGCACGGACGGCCGGTCGAGCGGAGGAATATGACAGCTCATCATCAGAAAGGTGATGTTTTGAAGGCCTCCGTCCAGGACCTGACAGCCGGCCCGCGCCAGCCTCTCGGAAAGGAACGGCATCACCTCGATTTCCTTTTTTACGAACTGATCCTCTGTATAATACGGGCTGAATTCCAGGGCATCGAGATAGGCTTTTTTGCCGAAATAGGCGCTGTTCCGCTCAAGACGAACGCCCGCTTCTACGAGCTGCGGGGTTCGGACCCAGGAATCAAACTTGAAGGCGCCCGTGCCGACCGGTTTCCAAAAGAAGTTCTTGCCTTGGGCCAGGACGAGATCCCGGGGGAGGATCTTACAGAAACTCATGCTCAGGAGATAGAGGGCTGAGACATATGGACTTCGCCATTGGATCTCGAAAATGTATTTGTCGGGAGTCTTAAAGCCCGCAACGTCCTCGGCTTTCCCCTCAGCGAATTCCTGAGCGCCGACGATTTTCGAAAGGAAATATTCCCGAAAAGGCGAATTGGTCTCGCGGCGAATCAGGCGTTCGAACGAGAATTTGACGTCCTGGGACGTCAATTCCCGGCCGTCATGGAATTTGACCCCTTTTCTCAAAAAGAAAATATAATTCCTCCCCTCCTCGGGAATCCAATACTCGGCCAAGGCGGGGCTTGGAACGAGATTATTGTCCAGTCTAACCAGGCCGTCGAAGATCTGCTCCGTGATAAAAACGCATGATCCCGTCGCCGGGTCGAGGTTGGGTTTGAAACTGTCCGAAAAATCCCTGACGTGGAGAGTTCCGCCGGGTTTAGGGATGTCCTGGGTAGGCTTGACGGCGAAATCAGGCAGAGCTCCAAAAATGAGGATTATCGAAAGAATGAATAGGGCAAGAAATATCTGGCGACGGCTGGGCATTTTGGCGTCATTCATTATAATTCAACACCGGCCTTCGTGGAAGACAAGGCTAATTAAGGAGCAATCTTTATGCCAGGCTGGATCTAAGTTAACTTACTGTATTCAAACAAATTTCTTATGAATGACCAAAATGATAAGCTTGCTTGATATGTAAATTTATTTTACAAGAAAGAGAGCCTGATGAGACCGCCGAAGGAATATGGAAAACAATATCCGCTGGCAAGCGGCTAAAAAGCTAACCTGAATTATTCATAAATTGAGTCGTTTCCTCGAGAAGAGAATTCGCAGAGGGCGCCGATTCCGTTCAGCTCTTCGCGATATCGATGACCTTCTGAAGCACGCGCATGATGTTGCCGCCCCAGATCTTCTGGATGTTTCTCTCGGAATAGCCGCGGCGCAGCATTTCCATCGTCACATGGAACATCTCGCTGACGTCGCCACAGCCCGTAACGCCGCCCCCGCCGTCAAAGTCCGTGCCGATGCCGGCATAATCCACGCCGACGATTTTAATGATATGATCGATATGGTCAACGATGTCCTTGACCGTGGCCCGCTCTTCAGGATACTTCTGCATGACGGCCCGAAACTCCTGCGTGGCTTTGGCCCGGAGCGCTTCGTCCTGGATGCTCTGGATATTGCGCCGCGGTCCGTATTTGGCCTCAAGCTCCTTCAAGGCTTTGTCCCGTTCCGGATTCGGCTTGGGAGCTTTAAGATAGCTCCCCAGAAAGCACATCTGGAGAACGCCGCCGTTCTTGGCCAGGGCGCGGATCTGGTCGTCGGTAAGGTTTCGCGCGTTATCGCACAGGGCACGGCAACAGGAATGCGAGGCGATGATGGGGGCCTTCGTCACCTTGAGCACATCATAAAAAGATTTATCCGACATGTGGGAGACATCGACCATGACGCCCAGCCGGTTGCATTCGGCTACGACCTGACGGCCGAAATCGCTTAATCCTTTGTCCTCGGGATTGCGCCTGTCCGTGGCTGAATCGCAGATGTCGTTGTCGGACGAATGGCAGAGCGTCAGGTAACGGATGCCGCGCTTGGCATACGCGGCGAGAAGCTCCAGGTCTTTCCCGATCGGATAGCCGTTCTCCATGCCGATGAAGGCGATCCTCTTTCCTTGTTTTTTCAACCGGTACGCGTCTGCGGGCGCCGTCGCCTTGCCGACAAGGTTGGGATACTTTTCACTCATCTTGTCGATCGCGTCCAGCTCTAGCGTCGCCCGCTCTTTGGCCTTCGCGTATCCCTCGGGTGTGAGGGGTCCCTGGCCGACGAAACAGCCGAAGAACAAGGCATCCAGCCCGCCCTCGACCATGCGCGGCAAGTCGATCAGACCGCTGCCCGGCTTTCCGGGCTCATGGCGCTGGCCGATGTCCCAGTTCAGCCGGGTCATGGTCATCGCCGTGTCGCAGTGCGTATCGACCGTCAGAATTTTCGCATGAACCGCTTTAGCTTTCGCCTCCAGGCTCTTGTCGTCGAGCTTCACCTCGGCCGGCCGGCAGGCGACGAGGCCAAGGATGATCAATGAAACGGAGAATGCAAACAGCCCTGATTTTTTCATCTGGACCTCCTCTGGAAAACGGATTATATCAAATTTTCGACCTTGCCTCTTTTCAATTCAGCTAAAGGTAGGCAATTCTTTTTCCGGTGTCAGGCCAATTTCGGGCGGGGTCCTGTCGCGGCTCTTCCCCGGCCGTGCTCGCCGCCAGGCCGCTGCGCGCGGGCGGGGAGCCCCTTCGCCGCGCCACCCCTGCTCGACGAGCGGCGCCCCGGAAAAAGAATTGCTTCGCAGCTAAAGGCAAATATCCTTTTTTCCGTGATGACCAAAATTGTGATTCCGTGGGTAAGGAACGAGCGGACGTGAAGAAACTCCGCTCCTGCGATTCTAATACAAACGCAACAAATAAAGTGACAATTTATGAGGCGGCACTTAGGCCGCCTTCAAGCCCCCGTAGCGGAGGGGGGCCCCGTCGGCTTTTCCGACGGGGGGAACCGACGGGACTGGTTCCCCGGGGCCCGGGGGCTGCGGGCGGCCTAAGCGCCGCCCGAACGGGGATGTCATTTTAATTAATGCGTTGATATTAGTTTCGCGCGAAGAGGCTTTTGCGGCCGCCTCCCTCATTCGTGTCGGAGAGCGACGACCGGATCGACCTTCGCGGCGCGGAGAGCGGGATATATTCCGGAGACAAGGCTGACGGCGACCGCAAAGACGACGGCTCCCAAGCACAGCCACCAGGGAAAGCTGAAATATTCGATATAGGGAATCCCCTGTCGGGCCAGAAAATAATTGACGACGCGATTGATGAGCCGGCTGACGGCCCAGCCGAGAGCCAGGCCGAACACCCCGCCCAGGAGCCCGATCACGCTCGACTCGATGAAGAAAATTATTTTAATGTCGCTGTTCGCCGCGCCGACGGCCTTCATGATGCCGATCTCGGAATACCGCTCCATAATCGACATGACCATGGTATTGACAATGCCCAGGGCCGCGACGAAGATCGCAATCATCCCCACCGCAGCCAGGACCATGTCCATGAAGACGAAGCTCGTCTTGACCTGGCTGAACTGGTCGATGAGGGCGAACGTGGAGAATCCCATGTCCTGAATTTGACGCTTGACCGAATCCGCATGGGCCGGCGAAGCAAGGCGGATATTGACCGCCGAATACCCCAGCGCTCCTTCCCTTGCCCGAAACAGGTCCCAGATGTTCGTGAACGGGAGCTTTTCGATCCTCTGCGCCGATCCCGGAGGAATATAGATGTCGCTCTGGAGGGGCGTCGGGCTCGAAAAGCCCATGCTTTCTGTCACGCCGATGACGGTGAATTCATAATCTTGCTTTTTGAACGGCAGCCGGCCGCCCTGAATAATCGCCCCGATGTTTCCGGAAACGAGCGCGCCAAAATCGAAGGCGAGCGACGAGATGCGGAGTTTTCGTCCGAGGGCCGAGGCGGGATCTTTAACGTTCATCTGGCGGAGAAGCGTCCGGCCGATGATCACGGCGTCCTCGTCATCGCGGGCGAAAGGCTTTCCCGCCGCGAGCTTGACGAGCTTCGAAGCGGCGATTTTCGACGGGAGGACCTGGACCAGCCTGAATTCTTCGGAATCGCCGAGCTTGACCATCGCCGGGAACCGGATCTCCGGAAAGACGATCTCGACTCCCGGCATGCGTCCGAACTTCTTGATGGCTTCGTCATCCAGGATTCGCGCTTCTCCTCCGCCTTTTGGCTCGTTCCGGGCCTGTTCATCCGGATCGCGGAAAGGATTTCGAGAGAGAGCGCCGCCTGGAAAAACGGTGATGGAATTCAGGAGGTCGAGCTTTTCAAAGCTCTCCGTGACGTTCTTCTGCAGGCCCTTGCCGAAACCAACCATGGCCACGAGGGCACCGATGCCGACTGTAACCCCGAACGCCGTGAGAGCGGTCCGGAGTTTCATTTCCCGGAGGTTGGAGAATGAGAACTGGAGATATTCCGAAAATTTGACCAAGTCTAGTATTTCCCGTCCATCTGGAATTCGGAGCTGTCGAGCCAGAAGCCTGAGCGTGTCACGGAATCATACTGGGCCTGCAGAAGGTCGTAATGGAACCTCTCTTCGTCGGCGATTTTGACAAAGATCTCTTTGGCCGTCGGGTCATCACCTTTTCCGGCGAAGCCCTTGAAGAAATCGATGGCCTTAAGCTCGAGTTCCATCCCGATCCGAAGGGCCTCGACTTCGCTCTGGCTTTCGGCCCGCTTCATCCTGGCGACCAGCCCTTCGACGACCTCTGACTTTCCCTTTTGGACCTCGTCCTTGACGAACGTCTTCCACTCGTCAGATTGGATCACGGCGCTAAACAGCCGGCTGAAAGCCTCGAGATGTTTGACCTCCTCCTCGGCCAGCCTCGTGAACATCTTCTTCCCGTGCGCGTTATGGGTCAGGTCGGCGGCGTGATTGAAAAATTCGCGGCCGCGGATCTCCAGCTTAATAGCTTCCTTGATGAACTCCGTGACCTGGTTAGTCAGACTCGTCATTCTTGAACTCCTTTATAACGATGATTCATCCTTTTGATTCCTCTATTTTTTCGTTCTGTCCGGGGAAAGGAGGAGAACACAAAGTCTCATGAGGATTGAGCCTTATTGAGAACATAAAAATTTTTGCCCGTCCGGTCTTTGAGGCCAACAAAATCGACGATTTTATAGCCTCTCTGGAGAAGGCGTTGAAAAGCCTCCCTGGTCTTCATCCGCCACTCCACGGGGATCTTGCGGATGGCGGGATCGTCCCTGTCCGTCTCTCGGAGCATGAGATAGAAATCGCGGGGGATCCGAATCAGCAAAAACTCATGGTCAAGATCCGGATGAAGCCGCGTGACAATCTCAAGGTTCTCCTCCCGGGACCGTCCCCCAACCCGCCGTTCTTCAACCTCGACCACATCATGGCCGCCGCCGAGCAAATCTTCCAAACGATAGGCCGGCCGGCGGACCGCCCTTTTCAGGTCCCAGGCCATAAAGAACCTGTCCGTGGGGACATCGAGCCTGTTCAGGAAGCCGCCGTATTCTCCGTACGTGGCCGCTTGGTATTCCAGGACATTCATCCCAAAGTGATGAATGTTCCGGGAGGCGTTCATGCCCGTCAAAGGGTCGTAGGTGCAGGTGACGGTATAAACGCCGAAGACATCGACGAGAATCTCCTTCTGGAACTCTTTGATCTGAACGCCGAGGCCGTAGCCCCGATAGGCGGCGAGGACGCCCGTGTACTGGGAGTAGAACCAGAGATTGTCCAGAGACTTAAAACAAACGGTCTTGTCCCTGACGCCCACGAAGCCATAGGAAAACCCGACGAGATGGAGCCTGTCCTCGGCGATCTGTCCCGACGGGTCCTCGACATAGACGCCGATGAACAGGCTGCTTCCGTCGTGAAGGAAATTCTCGCACATCATGTTCCGCGAGCCGGTCAGGTGGTCCTCGGGGAAATCCCAGATCTCATTGCGCAGCTCGTCATATTTCGAATAATCTTCGGACGCATTCGAAGACTCCACTTTCAAGAGGAATCTTTTGCCTTTGATCGACAGGGTTTTTTGCGGAGCGCCCATGGTGATTTTTCATTTTAGTCTAAGCTGAGGGTCGTTGCAAACGAAAGATTATTAGTATATTGTAAAGCTTCAAACGTGGATGAAAACTTATAATTTTGGCAATCTTAATCCCACCGCCCCCTTAGCCAACTCGGAGGGGAAGACCGCTTCCGACGCCCTGCTTTCCTTTCTCGGGCGGGGCATATCACCGCTCGTTAATTAAGGAAGAATAAAGGAGCGTCCTCATGGCAAAAATGATCAGAGCCGGCTTTGTCGCAGCGGCCCTCTGCCTCCTCGGATCGTTCCTCCTTGGGGCCGACCTCAACGTCAAAGTCATTCAAAGCGAAAAGGACCTTCCCGAAAAGTTCTGCAGCCTTTGGAAGAACGGCGACCTGCTCGTTTCTGATGGCCAATTCCTGCTGCTCGTTGGCGGGAGCGCCAGGCCGCAGATAACGCAGGTCGGCTATCCAGCCCCGGACGCTATGGGCAGCATCCTGGGCTTTGTTCCGGCCGGCAGAAAATTACAGAGCGCGTTGAACATCGGCGCCCCTCAGATCAGGATCAAGACCAAGACCGATTATGTCGCATATAAAGCCGTGATGCCCGGTCCCAAAAATCCGTCGGACGGGAGCGTGACGCTCGAATGCAGCGGCTTCTACGAAAAGCCGGACTGGGGCAAAGCCGAGATCAAAACGACTTACCAGATCTTTCCCGGCCAGGGAAGGATCGTCCTCGCCTCGGTCATCAAGAACACCGGAACAGCCGAGGTCAAAGACCTAAGCTACTCCCTCTATTTGAACGCCAACCACATGTATTCCTTCAGCCCCTACAACAGAACGTCCTATCCGCAATTGAACTTCCGGGTCTATCCGCGAAAAGGTCACTACCTGGGCTGGCTGAACCCGAATCCCGTCGAAGAAGCCGAAAAACGATATCCCGAAAAACTCGCGCCCGGAGAAACCTACCGGGTCCAATATTCATTGGTTGTCGACACTCAGCCCGACAGCCTGCTCCAAGCCCTGTATCAGGCACAGAATCTCACGGCCCTGAAAGCCGCGCTCGTTTTCAAGGACGTCGAGGGCCGGTTCATGGAAGTCATCGTCCGGGAGCTCTTCACGTCGGCGATCTTCTTCCGGACGTTCCTCGAAGAGCCCTTCGCTTTCGACATCCCCCTTCCCGAAGGTAACTATACCGTCCGAGCCAATTTCTTCCCGGCCGTGCGCGAACGGATCCTGTCCGTGAAGCCGGACGCGGAAAACCTCTGCGTCATCGAAAACCCGGCCTCGGGCACGGTCAAAGTGAAGATCAAGAACGGCCCGGGTGAATATGTCCCCGGCAAGGTCAGCTTCATCGGCCTCGACCCGACCAAGACGCCCTATTTCAGGCCTGAAAACCCGCGGGACACCGGGCGGAGCCATGAGACCTTTAAGAACTCCGCCTATCCTCCCGAAGACGGCATGGACGTCCAGCTTCCTGTCGGCATTTATCTCGTTTCGGCCTCCCGTGGCCCGGAATACACGCGCGACGAGAAAGTCATCGAGATCCTCAAAGACGATGTCCAGGCGCTCGTTTTCACGATCAACAAGGTCATCGAGACGCCGAACCTCGTCTCCCTCGACCCGCATATGCACACCCAGAACTCGGACGGCCAGCCGCTCGTGCCCGAGCGGCTGAAATCGGTTGTCGGCGAAGGCCTGGATGTCGCCGTCGCCACAGACCACAATTATGTGACCGATTACTCCTCGACACTCAATAAGCTCGGCCTGAACAAATACCTGGCCGTGATCCTGGGCAGCGAGGTCACCAAGGGAGCCGTCATCCATTACAACACATATCCGATGAAGCTTCTCGATGGCGAAGACACGAAAGGCGCCATCAGCGTTGTTCCGGATGAGGCGGCCGAACTCTTCAGCGCCAGCCGGGCCAAAAACCCTCAAGCGATATTCCAAGTAAACCATCCGCGGGCGGGAGACCTGGGCTATTTCAACAATTATAAGCTCGACAAAGAATCGGCGGCGTTCGCCAATAAAAACTTTGACCTGTCCTTCAACCTCATGGAGGCGATGAACGGCCCGACGTTTTTTCGCGGCAACCAGGAGGCCGTCGAAGACTGGCTTCATCTCCTGAACCGCGGCTACTTTTTGCCCATCGTCGGATCATCCGACGCGCACGGCATCGACGGCGCAGAACCCGGCTTTTCCAGGACGTATATTTTTTATGCGGGAGGCAAAGGAGACGCTCTCAACACCGAGGCTCTTTTTCAGGCTTTGCGAAAGGGCCGGTCGTTCGTGACCAATGGACCCTTTATCGATTTCAAGGTCAACGCCGCCTCTGTTCCCGGTGACACCCTGACCGCCAAAGACGGGAAGGTCGACCTGTTCGTGAAGGTCACCGGCGCGCCCTGGATATCGGTGGATGAAGTCCGGCTGATCGTCAACGGCGAACGCAAGATCATCTTCCCGGTCAAGGCAGCCGAAAAGGCCCTGGAAAAATTCCGCATCCAGGGCCTCACAATAAGCCTGGACAGGGACGCTGCTCTCATCGTCGAGGTCCTGGGCAAGAGGACGCTCTATCCCGTCGTCCAACGGCAGACCGCTGATGGCCTTCCCCAGAACGCCGCTCTTCCCTATGCCTTGACCAATCCCATCTTCGTCGATGTGGACGGCAACGGCAAGTTCGATCCCATCCTGCCGGAAAAAGTGAAGGTCAAAACGGAGACCGCCGAAGGCAAATAGCCCTCATGAAAGAAAAGAAGATTCGGAGGACGCTTTCCAACCAGAGAGTCGCCCTCATCGTCAATCCGAAATCGGCGAAAGAAAAATGGAAGCGCACGCTGAAACTCCGGCAATATATGCACCGGAAATTTCCCGGCCGCGTTTATGACCAGGCCAAGGACAAAGCCGGCATGATCGAGCTCGCAGAAAAACTCAGCCTCGAGAACGACGTCCTTGTCGTCCTGGGAGGAGACGGCACCTTCTCCGACGTCATGCAGGGCATCTTCAACGCGGGCCGGCAGAACGAGGTCATCATGGGGCTCGTCCCTCTGGGAAGCGGGAACGCCGTCCGGCGCTCCCTCCAGATCCCCAAGCAGATCAAAAAAGCGATCAAGATTCTCAGGACCGGCGAGCCCAAGCCGATCGATGTGATCGACCTCGGAGGCCGGATCGCCAACCTGGTCAGCATCGGCGCCACGGCCAAAGCGACCCATAAGAAGAACCGGTCGAAGATCCCGGGTCTGCTCGGCCATCTTTTAGCCTCGAGGATCCTCTTCACCCACCCGCGGGAGGAAATAGACGTCGATCTCTTCGACGGCAGGGACGACAAGGGGCGCCGCTTCGACCAGAAAACCCTCCATCTCAAGCTGTTCGACTGCATCGTCAACAAGACGAACTACTTCGGCTATAACTGGACGATCGCCCCCAAAGCCCGGATCGATGACGGCTTTCTCGACGTCACGTTCTTCGACATCCGGGCCTACAGCTACGTCCTTTATTTTCCTCTGATCTACCTCGGGCATTACCAGAAGATCCTCAAGCATTACAAAGTGAAAAGAATGATCATCCGGGGCAAGGACCTCCACATCCAGTATAATGGGGAGATCATGCCGACCCGGGATGAGATCGAGCTCAAGGTCCTGCCCGGGACCCTGCGGGTGATCAGCCCGCGAAAATACGCTAAGAATAAATAGGGTCTATTCCTTCCGAGTATCCCTGGGCGATATCCATTCACGAATCAAGTGATGCGCCGTCGTTTTTTCATAGGCATAAGGATGGCCCCGCTTCGGAAATCGCCGAAGATCCGGGCATTGCCCAGGAGATAATTTAGGCCGACCAGAGCGCCGGTCGCGGCGTCGAGCTCATGGTTGGAAATGTCCTTGCCGAGACCTTTGATCCCAAACCGGAGGAGTCCGCGCCTCAACTCCATCCTATCGTGCCGCGCGCGAGGGATCTGCCAGACATCCTGCGCTCCGCCCGGGTAGATCTCGACGACCCTGAAACCGTCCTTTTCCAATCGCCTCCGCAGCCGGATCCCCCGGACCGTCAGGCCGCGCATCGGACCGAGCGTGATGGGGAAAAAGGGAATTTTATTTTCGCGGAGTTCGAGGTCGCAGGGACGGTAATGGGCGCCGTTCCGGTCTTCGATCGACCTCCGGCCAGGAGGCAGGCTGAGCGGGGCGTCAATGGCTACGAGGTCGGGCTTCCCCCGCCGGACAAAGGCCAGGATCTCTTGGTCTTCGAAAAGCAGCGTCGTGGATGCGGCCATTCCTCGGAGCAGGCAGACGCCCGTCGGCCGGCGCGGAACTCCGGCCAAGTCGATTCCGGCGACGACGAATTCACTCACACTCGACTCGCATGGGGATTGGAGGATTCTTACTTATCACCAGGCCTTCATGAAGTCAAACGGAAAAACAACTGACCGTATATCACTTTCGGGGACATGATTCCCTGTCCCTGGCGGTTTTCAACGGTATCGTCCTTGGGGGGGGGGCTACCGACCAGACAGGGACAGGGTATCGTGTCCCCCTCGCGTTTGAAAGTGATATCCGGTCAGGAAAAACAACGGGCGTCGAGGTTTGGTATAATGTTACAAGAAAAAAGGAGGCCCTATGAAAAAAAGCATCATTCTGATTCTGGCCGGCCTGATGCTGGCGGCCTGCACGGCGAATTTTCACCTCGATTTTCTGGGCAAAGAAAATCTCGAAGAGGTCGTCCTCGTCCCCGGCGCGGCGAAAGAGAAGATCCTCGTGATCGACGTCGAAGGCATGATCAGCTCGCTCGCAGCGCAAGGGCCGCTGTCGCGGGAAGGCGATGTCCTGTCGCGCGTCTATTACAGGCTCGAGCGGGCCGCGGCCGATCCCCTGGTGAAAGGCGTCATCCTTCGCCTCGAAACGCCGGGCGGCGAGGTCACGGCCAGCGATATCCTTTACCATGAGATCCTCCGGTTCAAGGAGAAGACAGGCCGGCCTGTCGTCGGGCTCATGATGAGCCTCGCAGCCTCAGGCGGATATTACATCGCCTCGGCCTGCGACTCCGTCATCGCCCATCCGTCGACACTCACCGGCAGCATCGGCGTTATCTCCATCTTTCCGAGCGTCGAAACACTCTTTGACAAGATCGGAGTCAAGATGACCATCATCAAATCCGGCGGCATGAAGGACTCCGGCAGCCCCTTCCGGGCCATGACCGAGGAGGAGAAGAAGAGTTTCCAGGGGATCATTGACGAATATTATGAGGATTTTCTGAACGCGGTGTTGAAGGGAAGGAAAGGCCGGCTGACTTCGGATGAACTGCGGCCGATCGCCGATGGGAGAGTCTATACCGCGAAGCAGGCCCTCAAGCTTAAGCTCATTGATGACATCGGCTATTTCGACAACGCCCTGCAGAAAACTTTGTCCCTGGCATCGCTCAAATCGGCCAAGGTCGTGGCCTACACCTATTATCCGAAGTCGAAGACCAACATCTACGCCGCGAGCCTGGTCGAGGCCCCGCTTTTGGAAAAGAAAAGCCTGGAAAATTGGCTTCCCCAGTTGAGAACCGGGTTTTATTACCTGTGGCTTCCTGAAGGGCAAAAGTGATTTCAGGCAGGCCGAGTCCCGGCCGTGATCTCGAACGCGGGCGGCTTCAGAATGTGATTTTTCACGGTGCACTGGTCGGCCGCTTTGACGACCGCGGTCTTATATTTCTCGGGAAATCCCGGCGGCAGGGAAATGTCGATCGCGATTTTCGAGATCATCCGCGTCTCCGGGCTGCGCTCCATCCTCATCGAAAGCGACATCCCTTCGGTCTCGATCTGCCGCTCCCGGCAGAAGGCCGCGACGAAGTAGCCCGCGCAGGTGGCGAGCGAGGCTAGAAAATAGTCGAACGGCGAGGGCGCCGCGCCTGTTCCGCCGGCAGAGGCGGGCTGGTCGGTCTTGAACTCGAAGCCTTTGAAGGCGGCATTGACCCGGACCCCTCCTGGAAATGAAACGTGGATGGCTTCGTCCATGTCTAAACTCCTTTCTTGTTCGCCCTCGAAGCGGACCCTTTATAAAAAATAGCCAGCAGCAATCTCCGGTCTCTGTCGGTCATGGCCAGCCGGCCGAACAGATCATGGATCATTTCGGTGACGTGGGCTTGATTGGTCTCATGCATGAACCTCCGCGCTTTAAGGATCTCCAAGATCCGGCGGATGCATTCATCCTGGTCTTTTCGCGGCAGCGGTTTGGCCGTCGCCCGCGCCGGCACGGGAAGCGGGGAATGGACGAGAGGAAAAAGGGTCAGGAGAACGGCGGCGGCGAGATTATAGGACGGCTGCCTTGAGGCCTGGGGTATGGTGAACCGGAAATTGGAATGCCGCATTTCTTCCGAGGTCAGTCCCGTCCGCTCGTTGCCGAAGAGGAGCCCGATCCTCATCGATGGAGGATAGGCCCGCATTTTATCCAGCGCGTCCTCGAACGTCAGGGATAGAAAATTCGTCCTCGCTTTCGCCGTGGCGGCAAAGACGACATGCAGGTCGGCCAGGGCGGCGTCCAAATCAGGATAGCGCCGCGCATCCTTCAGAATGTCCTCGGCGTGGACCGCGGTCTTGAAGGCCTTGTCTTTCAAATTCTTGATCCCAGCCAGGCGCAGGTCTTTGAACCCCGTGTTCTTCATCGCCCGGGCGACCAGGCCGATATTCTCTGAATTTTCAGGGCGCGCCAAAATGACGGAAAACACGGAAGTATTATATAAAAGATATATAGCCAAACCTACAAGTTTGACGCATCCTTTTCCTCGTTAAGAGGAGGGCCGCAGCGCGGCAGTCACATCGTTTTCCCCTGAGATTGGCCCGCTTCGCCTGCTGCGGTCCCTTAGAAAGAAGCATCATCCGGTGAAATAATTCAGGAAGTGTCCCCGAATTCATAAGGTGAAATAATGCAGGAACTGTCCCCGAATTCACGGCGAACTATGGTGGTCTGACGCCATCGAATAAGCTATAATATGGAAAATTTCGAAAAAGGACATAACGCATGGCCGACACAAAACATTTTGAGCAGATCTTTCAAAAGCACGGATTCGAGGATTTCCGCTGGATCGACCCCAAAAGCATCGTCGTCGCCCAATGGGTCCGGATGAAATGCCAGTTCGGGTGCAGCGAATACGGCCAGAACGCTGCCTGCCCTCCCAATACGCCGGCCGTCGCCGACTGCGAGCGATTCTTCCGCGAATACAACACGGCCGTGATCTTCCATTTTGAAAAGAAAGTGGACAAGCCCCAAGACCGTCACGCCTGGACAAAAAGAATGAACATGAGGCTCCTCAAGCTGGAAAAGGAGATCTTCCTTTCCGGCCATGAAAAAACGTTTCTTCTCTTCATGGACAGCTGCACCATCTGCGCGAAATGCACCGCAAGACGCGAA
>JALHTW010000222.1 GCA_022866045.1 Candidatus Aminicenantota bacterium
CGAACGTTCTTTATGCATCCACCTACGACAAGTTGCGCACGCCCTGGAATTTCCAACTCGGCGGCCCGGGCAGCGGTATTCATAAGTCTACAGACGGCGGCAAGTCTTGGAAAAAACTCAGCGGCGGCCTTCCCGGCGGCATTCTCGGCCGCATCGGCCTGACGGTCTATCCCAAGAACCCGAACATCCTCTATGCCGTCATCGAGAACGCCAATAAACCCGGCATGACCGAAGAAGCGCGCTGGAAAGAGATCGTTGAGGGCAAGGCGAGCAGGGGCATGATCGACGGCGAGGTCTATCGCACGGACAACGCCGGCGCCACCTGGAAGAAGGTCAGCCCCGAAAAGCAGAGCATCGGCAGCGGTCCCGGTTATTATTACTGCGACATCATCGTCGATCCCAGCGACGATAAACATGTTTATGCCCTTTCGGTCGGCGTCCAAGAGTCGAAGGACGGCGGAAAGACCTGGGGCAGCCCGTTCCGCTTCGGCGGCGACAACCACGCCCTCTGGATCGATCCAGCCAACTCCAACCATATGCTCCTCGGCTATGACCACGGTATGGGCGTGACGTTCGACGGCGGCAAGAACTGGTTCCATCCGGACTTCATACCCGGCGCTCAGTTCTATGCCGTTGACTACGACATGTCTTATCCGTACCGGGTTGCCGGCGGCCTGCAGGACAACGGCTCGCTCATGGGGCCGAGCACCAAGAAGGGCGGCGCCCCGATCCGGCTTGAGGACTGGCAGACGGTCGGCGGCGGCGACGGTATGTACAACGTCTTCGACAAGAAGACCAACCGCTACCTCTATAACGAATCCCAATTCGGCCCGCTCTCGAGGCTCGACCTCATCACGGGCGAGTCCAAGGGCATCGCCTATTCGAGAGTCAAGCCGGCGACTCGCTGGAACTGGTGCGCGCCGATTATCGTCTCCGCGTTTGACAGCAGCGTGATCTATCATGGCGGCAACATCGTCGTGAAATCATTGAACCGCGGCGAAACCTGGACGGAGATCAGCTCCGACCTGACGACGAACGACCCGGCGAAACTCCCCCAGGGCAAGGGCGGCGACGGAAATATCCAGTATTGCACCATCACGACGATGGATGAATCTCCGCTCATTCAAGGACTTCTCTGGGTGGGCACCGACGACGGCAACGTCTGGGTCACGAGAGACGACGGCAAGAACTGGACCAAGCTCAATGACAAGATCACGGGCAATCCCGGTTATTGGGTAAGCCGTGTGGCTGCCTCCAACGCCGATCCCGGCACAGCCTACGTGTCGTACACGGGTTTACGGAATGACGACTTCCGGGCGTTCCTGTATAAGACCACGGATTACGGCCAGACCTGGACATCGATTGCCGGCAACCTGCCGAGCGAGTCGATCAACGTCATTCGCGAGGACGTCAAGAACCCGAACCTTCTGTTCGTCGGGACGGACTTTACGATTTATATGTCACTGGACGGCGGCAAGGCCTGGACGAGGATGAAAGGTAATATGCCGGCCCAGCCCGTCCATGACCTGAAGGTTCATCCGCGCGAAAACGACTTGATCGTCGCCACGCACGGCCGCGGCATTTACATTGCGGATATCTCGGCGCTTCAGGATCTGAGGCCTCAGGTTTTAGCCGGCAACGCATATTTGTGCGCCATCGAGCCTAAGATCCGCTGGTCGGAAACCTCACGCTATAATTCGAGCTCGCTGAACTTCAACGGCAAGAGCGAACCGGCGGCCATCGCCATCAACTACTATCTCAAGGCCAAGCCGGCGGGCGAAGTGAAAGTCCAGATCTACCAGGGCAGCGTGCTTGTTAATGAGCTCAAGGGCACGGCCAATCCCGGTCTCAACACCGTGATGTGGAACATGACGAAGCGCCGGGAGCGGACCGAAGAGGAGAAGAAGGCGGCCCAGGGCCGGATGGGGCGGTTCGGAGGCGGAGCCAACGTTGCCGTCCTGGACGACGTTCCTCCCGAATTCATGGCCCAGATGAGGGCGCAGTCAGACCCGAACTTTATTTCCAGCCCGGCACCGGAGGGCGAATACAAGGTCGTCCTGATCGTCGACAGTGAACAATTCACCGGCGTCGCGAAGATCTTGCAGGATTTTACGAAATAGGCCCGTTATTGCGAGCCTAACAGGGGGGCGGTTTTATGACCGCCCCTTTTTTCTTATAATTTCTCTTCCATTTTATGTGGATTAAACAAGGATGGAAGAGAACCAATATTCCTAACTGACCTGAAATTATTCATAAATTGCGTCGTTTCCTCGAGAAGAGAATTCGCCAATGGCGCCGAATTCAAGACGAGGGGGACACGATCCCAAATTCCGGAGAATTTGGGTCATGTCCCCGAATTCCGCGCCCGTCGGCAAATTCACGCCCGGGAGAGATAACGTCATTCATGAATAATTCAGACTAAAAGTCTTATCTCATGCTTTTTGAAATTCGTAAAACATGTCTCTTCATCGAGAAGGCTAAACCTTCTCCTGCCGCGACGGCCGTTCCTGAATCTTCTTCTAATTTTTTTGGACACGATAAAGAAGAGAGAATGAGTAAAGGTAATTTACATTTGGGCCGATTCCGTTTTTAGTTGTTAGGGGAAATAAGGCATTAGCGAATATCCGGCATAAAAATTGCTGTTGACAGGATTAAGATGCTTGAACTAAGAGGGGTTACTAAAAAATTTTCCGCTTTTCCCGTCGTCAATCATGTGAATTTCACGGTCCGGCCCGGAGAGGTCCTCGGATATCTCGGTCCGAACGGCGCCGGAAAGACAACGACGATCAGAATGCTCGCCGGGCTTCTGGAGCCCACGGACGGAGAGATCTTCTTTGAGGGCAAAAATATCAAGAAAGATCTCTACGAGTACAAAAAAAAGCTCGGCTATGTCCCCGAGCAGTCCGAGATTTACCCGCACCTCAGCGGTTTTGATTATCTCCTGATGGTCGGTCGGCTGCGCGGCATCCCAGAGCGCGTCCTCCAAGATAAAATTTATGAGTTTCTCAGGCTCTTCGACCTCAAAATCGACATGGATGTCGCCATCGGCGCCTATTCGAAGGGCATGCGTCAAAAGATCTTGCTCTCCGCTGCGCTGCTCCACAATCCGGACATTCTTCTTTTGGACGAGCCGCTGTCCGGCCTGGATGTCACGACGGCCATGGTCATCCGCGACCTGGTCAAACGGCTGGCCGCCGAGAAAAAGATCCTTATCTATTCCTCTCACGTCCTTGAGGTCACAGAGAAGATCTGCTCCAACATCATCATCATTCACAAGGGCAACATCGTCGCCAACGACTCCGTCGTGAACCTCCGGAACCTGATGCAGCTTCCGTCGCTCGTCGATATCTTCAACCAGCTCGTCGTCGAGGAGGACACCGAGGCCGTCGCCCGCGACATCATCGAGGTGATGAAGTCGAAATGAATGCCATGTCAGAGAATTCGTTGAGGCGAATAATCACCCAGCGTCCTTTTCAAAAAAGGGGAGAGAGGGGATTATGATCTCCGTTCGCTCTCTCGCAACAGAACTCAAAAACAAACCTTTCCCAGTCCTGACCCGGCATTTTTTCAATCGCCTGTTCCAGAACGATATCTTTCCTTTCGAAGAGCAGATGAAGGAGAAAATTATCATCCTGCTGGCCATGGTAGCCTCCCTTGGCTGGCTCATGGCGAATTCACTTTTTTTTAAGTATGTGTTCATCGCGGACAACGGCGAGTCCTGGGTCGAAAAATGCCATTACCTTGCTTTTTTCATGATCTTCCTGGCGTTTGCCGTGGTCTTGGAATGGGACGTCCTCTTTCTCGATAAGCGGGATTATGCCAACCTGATGGTCCTGCCGGTCAGGACCGCAACGATCTTTTACGCCAAGTCTTCTTCCATGTTCGTTTTCATCCTCTTTTATTCGGCGGCAGTCTCGTCCCTATCCTTCCTCATCGTGGCCTTCGTCCTGCCGGGATGGATCTCCAACAGCTTGAGCATGCTCTGGATTTACTTCATCGCCCATCTCATCAGCGCGACCGCGGCCTTTATCTTCGTCTTTCTCCTCTTGGTCTTCATCGAGGCCGTGCTGCTCCTCCTTCTCAGTCCGAAGCTGTTTAAGGCCCTCTCGCTCTTCGTCCGTTTTCTTCTTCTCGTCGCCTGTATCTTCTTTTTCATGATGTTCCTGGCCAATCGGGATTGGACGCAGACCTTTTTCTCGAACCTTTCGGACATGAAAAATCGCGGTGACGTGTCGATCCTTCTTTTCCCGCCAATGTGGTTCGCGGGAATCTACGAAACGATGCTTGGCCGGCATGATCCTCTTTATTCGGCCTCGGTGTATATCGGAATTTCGGCGATCCTTTTCCTCGGGCTGGCCTATCTCCTGGCTTTGGCTCTCAGCTACAGGAAACACATTCGGAAATCCTTGGAGGTCCAGGCCAGGCCTGTTTTGTTCAAGAAAACGCGCGGTTTCTTGAGCGCGGCGTTCGATTCCATGTTCTTGAGAAATCCCGTCCAACGGGCGGTCTTTCATTTCTTTGGAA
>JALHTW010000030.1 GCA_022866045.1 Candidatus Aminicenantota bacterium
AGGGGACATTTGGCCGCATATCTTGGGGACATGTGCCGGATTCAGAAATCTGTTATGTGTTCCTGCGGCCTAAGCCCCCGAATTTCTTTTGCGGGAGAATAAAATCTCCGTTGACTCTTGTCTTATAGACGGGAGGGGAGATTTTTTTCGGCAGTTTTTAAGGTTGACAAGTTCGGGATTTCCGATTAAATTCTAGTCCCGATTCAAGTTGCGGCCCATGTCCCGGGGAGAAAGCGCGGGTATAACTCAACGGTAGAGTACGAGCTTCCCAAGCTCGGAGTTGCGGGTTCGAATCCCGTTGCCCGCTCTTTCTCCCTGTTTTATTTCGTCAGGAAGAAATCCCCGCGCGCACCCCCCTTAGAAAGGGGGGTGAAATAGATCGGCGATATAAATGAAAGAATGGAAACTCATCATCGAGCCGAAACCGCTCAGGGGCTCGCTTAATATGGCGGTTGATGAATTCTTGTTCCAATCGCTGACGGATGAACCCTTGACCTTCATCCGGTTCTATCAATGGGAGCGGCCGACCGCGTCCATGGGCCGCACGCAAAAGATCGAAAAGGTCATTGACCTCGATTTCTGCCAGAAGAACGGCATCGATGTCGTGCGGAGGATCACCGGCGGGAAACTCGTCCTCCATCATCAAGAAATCACATATTCGGTCTGCTCATCGGACGATGAAACATTTTCCAAAACGCTCGCCGGATCTTATAAGCGCATTTCCCAAGCCTTAATGGCCGGGCTTGAAAAAATGGGGATCGAACCGTCGTCGGCCGATCAAGCCCCGCCTTTTTACGCGAAAAGCGATCTGCCTTGCTTTTCCCATCCGGCCCAAGACGAGATCGAGGTAAACGGGAAAAAGATCATCGGCAGCGCCCAGAAAAGGACCGGGACGAAGTTTCTCCAACACGGCTCGATCCCGTTAGCCCATGACGAAGATTTACTGAAGGCCGTGTCGCTTTTGAAAGAAGGTCCGGCTGAGATCCGGATGACCTCCCTCTCCGGGGTCCTGGGCCGGACGGTCGATTTTGGATGGGCCGTGGAACGACTTGTCGAGGGATTTGAGGAATTCTTCGGGGTGCGCTTTGGGTCCTTGAAATTCCTGAGCGCAGACCGAGAAAAGATTCTCGAGATCCAGAGGCAAAAATATGGGAATGACGATTGGACGCTTCGGGGGCAAGTCAAAGGATAATCCGGTTCAGGCATTGGGTCCGCCCGCGCAATTTTTTCAGGCCCACCCGCGTCTTCAGCCGAGATCTTTATGGAACGGAAAGAGGCGATCATATCGTCAGCGGGCTAGAATTCTGTCTCTATGCTCCTCCGCCAGTTGATTTTTAAAATTCCCGGTGTTAATATCATTTCGCCCCCTGAAGGGAAGGGCCGTTTATGAACGAAGTCGAGGAACTCCTCAAGCTTGATCTCAAAGACCTGCCGGCTTTGAAGCCGCTGGTTCTCGACGACCTCCATCATAAGGCCCTCAAAAATCTGTATCTCGAGCTCGGCGCGGGACCGGCCCTTTATCTCTTCTCCCCGTCCTATTCCGTCTTAAATCCCACGCCGAATGAGACGGTCAATGATCTCATCACGAAGAAGGAAGCCGTTCTTGATTATCTGAAAGAGAGCATCATCCAGAACCTGGCCGCATATTCCGTTTTGCTCGAGGTCAACAGCTATTTCATCGAGCAGAACAATAATCTGTTGCTGGCGCGTCTGCGGGAAAAAGACTCGGGCGGCCGCCGCTATGAGATCAACTTCTACACCCACTCGCCCATGGAGATCCTGACCCATTACGAGGACAAAATTTACATCGGGCGTGATTTCGTCGACATCTATAATTTCAAGAGGAAATATTTCGGCATCCGGGAGCTCATCGCCTCGCTCAGAGATCAGAGCGAGAAGCTCGTGGACAAAGCCGGGGAGAAATTGAAGAAGCCGCAGGACTACAAATCGTTTTTCCAGGAGATCAAGGAGTCCGTGGGCGAGCTGAACTCCGAAAGCCTGTCGATCCTCGACCCTCTCCCGCCCTATCTCGACTTCGCCAAGCTCACGGAGAAGGACCTGATCGACATCAACGCCCAGTACCGGTCCATCAACCACTATCTCATCGAGCTCCACGACGAAGTCAGTGAGTTTGAAAACCTGCTCCGGTTCAAGATGGAGATCGACTTCGTCCGCTATGTGACGAAGTACAAGAAGGATGTGACCAACCTCATTTCATATTTCAACATCAAGATCAACGGCTGTCTCTCGCAGCGCATCTATCATTTCCGGCACAAATAATCCATTTTAGGCAGAAAAAAAGGGAACGCTTTCAAAACGTTCCCTTTTTTTTGAGCCTAAATTGACTTCACTGTGCTGGACGTTTTTTCAACCCGGATGTCGCCGTAAGACGTGGAAAGCTTGATCGACGGCTTCCCGGACTCGTTCAAATAGGCCTTGGTTACGGACTGGCCGTTGGTCTCTTCGAGCGAAGGCTTGTCGGCCAGGTTCCAGTAGATGTTGCCGGATTTCGTCCGGGCTTCGAAGGGGAATTTTCCCTCGGCCGGCCAGCCGAAACGGATGCTGGCATAGGACGCCTGAACATCGATGGGCCCCGTCACGGATTCCGGTTCGAGCGCCAGGTCGCCGTGAATCAGGCGGACCGTGGTTTTTCCCGTAAAGCTCAGGATCTCGACGTTCTGATAGGATGAAGAGACAAAGATCTCGTCCGCTAAAACAGAATCGGCCCAGACCTCCATGCTCGTCCCTTCGACCTTGAGGTTGCCCTTGATGTCGCTGAGTCGAAGCTGGGCGTAACTGTCCGTGATCTCGAGCGGGCCGTTGATCCCTTTGGCCTCGATGTCGCAGTGATGCCCACGGATCGTTGTCGGGCCGGCGTCGGTCAGGGCGATCGGCTCATAGGAGCTTGTGACCTCAACCTCGCCTTTGAGACCTCTTCCGGTCACCTGTGAATGCGAGCCGTTCAGGCTGACTTTCTTTCCGATGTTTTCCAGCTCAACCTCTCCGTAGCTGTGATCAAGGCGCAATTCTCCCTGAACATTGGTCGCGGTGACTTTGGAATGAGGGCTCGTGACTTGGCAGTCAGCCAGGGCATTAATGATGGCCACGTCCTCATAGCTGTTGCCGATGATCAGCCGTCCGCCGATGTCCATTGCCTGCACCTCCCCATGGGAGTTGGCAATGTCTGTTTTTCCCGTCTTCACGGTTTTGACCAGGCCGTAGGAGTTTTTGACCAGAACCTCTGTTCCTGCGGGCACCGAGATCTTGAAATGGATCTCAAAGTTCTTCCGTCGGAATTCGTCCCGGTTTGTCGAAAGGATCAGCCGCGGTTCTTCCCGGTTGACGATCATCTTGAGCTGGTCCGCGACTTTCTGGGCCTCTTCTTTGTTTTTCCGGAAAATGCTTTTTTTGAAGGATATGGAGATCTTGTCGGTTTCTGCGCCTTGGATCTCGACGCTCCCATGGGCGTTGATCACCTGGATCTCCCGGGGAAGGGGAGCGGGGATTTCCTGGGATTCCTCGAAGACGAACTCCTCGCCAGGCGAAAACCAGGACCAGTTACCTCCGTCCCACTCGATATCGAGCTTCCCCGTTTTGGCGTAATAGGTGAAGACGCCGATGCTGATGATCAGCAGGACGAGGAAGATCTCTCTGGCTTTCATGGCTTGTCCTGGGGGGCCTCGAAAACCTTCTTTTCTGCCGGCTTCTCTTTCCGCTCCTGGAGCCCGTTATAGAGCTTGAGCGCGCCCCAGATGATGAGGATCACGGGCCAAAGCCTCCAGACGGTGTTCCAGACGTCGATGTTGAAGTTTTCGAGAAAAAAGATCGCCCCGACGACGATCAGGATGATTCCCCAGACAAGGGGGTCTTTTCTGTGATGGTGGGCCATGGTATTCTCCTTTATCAGTTGTTCTTCTTGGCGAAGTAATCGGCGATCATCTTGAGGCCGATGACGATCACGATGACCGGCCAGAAGTTGAAGATCCGGTCGTAATCGATGACGTCGAAATTGCTCAACAGGAAGATCGCGCCCAGGGCCATCAAAACAATGCCCCAGAAGACCGAGCCGGACTTGGCCGACTTGGCGACCTCCGCTTCGAGGGTTTTCGGCGCGGTTGCCTGTCCCGAAACTTCTAAGCCGTTGGCCACGAGGGCCAGGCGGTTGATCTCCTTGGCCGACTGCGCGGCTTCAATGATCTGGAAGATGTAGAAGCCGGCGAGCAGCAGGCCCTGGAACGGCTGGCCCCCATGCGGCTGCATCGTGATCAGGCCGATGAAGATAACGAGGAACAGGATGCCCTTCGTATACTGCCCGTTGTAGATCTGGCCGATGCCGGGAAAGATGCCCGAAAGAATGCCGGCGGCGGCGGGCGACTTCGGCGGTCTCTTTTGAATGATGATCTTTTCTGTCATGTGATGCCTCCAATCTATGGAATTTATTCTCCGTTCTTGCTCAAGGGATTGATCTTCTTGAGCGAAACGAGAACGTTATCGGCGTAAGCGCCAAGGCTGTCCGTGATCGACCCGGCCTTGGCCGACAATTTCTCGAACTGGCTGTAGCCGCGGTGAAACTGGCGGCTGATAGCTTTATTGATCTGGTTCTTATCCGGGCTGAACATATAAAAAGAGAACATGATGAGAAAAACGGTCGCTGCCGCGAACACGGGCTGGAGCGACGGCTTGAGCAGAAAATCCAGGCTAAAACGGAACTTCTTCTGGGCCGGGATGGCGTAGAGCTTCCGGCGGAGGTTCGCCCTCGGCTCGATCTCGGGAAAGACGGCGAGCGTTCGGTCCGCGGACCTCACGAACGAGAGGAGCGAAGCGCAGTCCGGGCAGGCTTCGAGGTGCTGTTCGACCGAGGCTTTTTCTTCGAGGCTGAGCTCGCCGTCTGCGTAAGCTGTTAAGAGCCCCTCGATCTTGTCACATGTCATGGCCGCTCTCCCTTCGGTCCTTAAGGACCTTGGCCAGCTGAATCCGGCCCCGGTTGATGCGGGATTTCACCGTCCCGACGGGAAGGTCCAGGATCTCCGCGACTTCTTCGTATTTTTTGCCCTGGATCTCCTTGAGGATGATCGCCATCCGGATGTCATTGGGCAGGCTGTTCAGTCCTTCCCACAGGATCTTCTTGTTTTCTTCTTCGACGAGGCTGTGCTCGGGATCGTCCGATATCGGGGCGCTCTGGAGATGCTCGTCGAAGTCGTCCCGATGCTTCTTTTGCCATTTCGTCCGGCGGTATTCGTCGATGAGATAGTTCTTGGCGAGCGTGAGGAACCAGGCCGTGAAATTCTTCTCGAGATCATATTTGGACAGGGACTGATGGAGCTTTATGAAAATGTCCTGGGTCAGATCCTCGGCCTCCTGGAAGCTGCCGGCGAACTGGTAAGACATGTTGAAGATTTTCTTAGAGAAGAGATCGACGAGCATATTCCAGGCTCCTTCTTTGCCGTCCAGGCAATTGCGAATGATGGCTTCCAAATTCACTCACTACACCCCGAAAGACGAGTTTCGAAGGCTGAAAGTTCCATGAAAAACGAACATAAAATTCTTCGTCCAATGATGGGGCATCCCCGCCATTTATTTAGAAGTCCGGATATTTTCCAGCTCATGAACAGCGCCCGAGCCGACCTCTTTTCCCTGCCTGACAGCTGTTTTTGCATTGCGGAAATCGTTGCCGATGAGGACGATGTCCTTGGATTTTTCTCCCCGGACGTCAAAAAAGACGGCTGTCCCGGGCAACGCGGCGCAATGGCGGACAACGGCATTCTCCACCTGATTCATGATCACGGCCGGCGCGGACTCTTGTCCGGCCACCCGGGCCTGGCGTCCGTTAAATCCATCCAGCTCGAGGCCTTGAACCTCTTCGAGGCATAGGGCGCTTTCCCATTGGGCGTATTCCGGTTTGTCCCAGACGATCTCGATGTTCCTGAGCTTGAGATTCTTCGTCTGCTTGAAGGTCAAGGCATGGACAGCCTTATCATAGGGCGCGGCCGGATCATGGGCGATGACGAGCTTTACGTTCTCCAGCGTGATCCCGTCGAGCCAATTGTCCGGGTGACCATTGCAGACGCTCGCGCCTTTGCCGCGGGCGATGATGTTCGTGAGCTTGACGTTCCGGATCACGCCCGCGGGCCGATCGTCCTCTTTCTTCCAGTTCTTGTGAATCTCACTCCGCTTCTTGATGTTGAAATGGAACGGCTCGCCGTCGCCCCACCAGAACCAGTCATAGCGGACGCAGTCGATCGTCAGGTTGGAAAGGACGATGTTCTCGACGACGCCGCCGTCAAAGTCCATGAAGGCGATGCCGCGGTTGGAGTTCGTGATCACGCAGTTATCGATCGTGACGTTGCGGATGGCGTTCATGTTGCCGTCGCAGAACTTGATGGCGCTTGAGGCGGATGAAAGCCGGCAGTTAGTCACGGTGATGTTCTCGCAGGGGAGGGCCGGGCCGAACCAGTTCATGGAGTAGAAGACGAGGGCGTCGTCACCCGTCTCGATCGTGGAGTTTGATAGGCGCAGGTCTTTGCAGCCGTCGGGGTCGATGCCGTCCGCCCAGACGCCGTCCTTCAGGCTCGATCGGATATAAACCCCGTCGATCACCGTCCGCTCGCAGCCGTAGAGATGCATCGTCCAGGACGGCGAATCGATGAAATTCAAGCCTGCGATACGGACGTCCTTGCATCTCAGGAAAAGGACGAGTTTTCCGAATTGGTCATCTTTGGGAAAACTGCGAATGAGCGGCCGGCCGAGCTTTTCCATCTCGGTCTGGTTCGGATAGATGAAGTCGTCGTGAAAATCGCCTTTAGGCTTATAGACGTAACCGGCCTGGCCGTTGATCGTGCCGCGTCCCTCTAGGGTGATGTTGACGAGGTCTTCGCCGTAGAACAGGGCGTCCTTGTCGAACGCTTCTTTTAATTTGATGGAATAGATGGTCGCGCCGGCTTCGACGAGAAACCGGACATGGCTCCGGAGATGGATCGTTCCTGTCGAGTAATCTCCGGGCGGGACATAAACCAGGCCTCCGCCGGCCGCCGCGCAGGCATTCACCGCTCTCTCGATGGCGGCCCGAGCGTTGTCGGACTTCAATCCCGTGGCCCCGAAGTCCTTGATGTTGAATACGGCCGTCTTGGCCGATGTTTGGGCCGCGGCATAAACGCCAAAAATAAGAATCACGAAGAAGAGGAGGCTGGCTATTCTTTTCATCAAAGAGATCATCCGAATTCTCCTTATTATGAGGAACGCCATAAATGAAATGTCACATTCACGCCGTTACCCGGTCTGATTATATGAAACGCTTTCATCTCGGGCAAGCCTGTTTGACGGAAGAAAAACTTGCTTTATCGCGTTCCTGCCTCTATTAAAAATATTCCTTGCTATTGAAACAAACATAGCGTATACTTCCTCGCTAGTCATCTGGTAGGAAATAGTCAAACAGCGTCATCATTCCCTCCCAAAGAGAGAATTGAGTCTGACGATCATCCCCTTATGCTGGAATTTAAATACAAAAGGAATTGTTATGTTATTCAACAAACTGAACCTCAACCCTAAGCTTCTGCGTGGCATCGCCGAGCGGGGTTACACCGAAATGACGGACGTCCAAGA
>JALHTW010000223.1 GCA_022866045.1 Candidatus Aminicenantota bacterium
AGGGTCATAGAGCTTGTTTTCAACAGCGCAGGAGATGACGTTGGAGGAAGCCAGGAATTCGTCGGGTTTATTCAGGTCGATCTCGCCGATCCGGGATTCGTTCGGGCAGACGCTGACGTTGTCGTCCGGGATGCGCTGGCCGCACCAGACCGCGCCGGGCTTGCCGCTCTCGGGCGTCCACAGCGGGCCGACGGGCATGATTTCGAAGATCCAGACTTCGTTGGGATCGGAGACCGCGAACATCTCGCCGTCATCGTTGAAGCCGTAGCCGTATTTTTCGGCGAGAGCGCCCATGATCTGGATGCACTCGCGCGCGGTCCTCGACCGTTCCATGCCCAGGAGCGAAAGCATGGTCAGGTCGATCTTCGCCGCCGGTGTGTTGTTGATCAGCTTGCGGACCGTGCCGAGCGTGGATTCGCTGATCGCCACCTGGTTCTCGTTCATGTAGCCAAACATCCCATGATGATAGGCGTAGGTGTGCGGAACTTCGGGAATTTCCAAGCCGGCGAAGTCCTTCTTATAGAGCTGCCACTTGAGGCCTTCTTTGGGCGGCCAGGTCTTATACTGGTTGATGTGGTAGATCTTGCGCGTTTCACCCGGTTTGTGGTCGGCCGCGGGAATGTGGCCCCACGTCCAATCGCACGTCCCGCAGTCGCAGGTGTGCGTGGTCATGGTCGAGCCGTCGACCGACGCGCCCTTCGCGACCATGATGACCGTGCAGGCTTCATGGCTGATGTCCAGGATAAAATCGTCCTCGGCGCTGGTTTTATGGGGAACGGCAAAAACAAAGACACCCACGAAAATGAGCGCCGCGAGCAGGCCGACAAGCGGCCACTGTTTTCTTAGAATCATGATCCCTCCTTTCAATAATTATTCGATCCAGGCATCCATCATCCGGACAGCCTTGCGCCACAGGTCCGGGGCGGCTTTGCCCCGCCCCCGGCTGCGCTTCTCCGGATCGTAATAGCCGAGGTGATTATATTTGACGAGAAGCTTGTCGCCCAAATCCCACCAAGCGGCCACGACTTTGGCGGCGTTGTCCAGGCAAAAACTTGTCAGATATTGGATCGCTTTGGCCGGGCTCTTGGCGTAAAGCTCGGCTGCCGTCTTATCGATCTCCGGGATTTTCGTCAAAGCGCCCGCTTCCCATTCCTGCTGGGCTTTTCGGATATCCTCGATCGCGTCAACGTACGCCACCTGGGCATGGAAGTCTGCGTAATCGAACGCCCAGCGGGCCGAGCCTCGGTTGAACTCCCAGTGGTCGCCGACGTTGAAAGATTTCGGGATCTCCGTGACGCCGGCATAGAACGGCATGTAACAGGCTGTGTCCTGCCCGCCCCAAGCCAGCCAAACGATGCCGCCGACCGGATCAGGCAGCCAGCTCCGGCACTGGGTTACGGTCGTGTATTCGGCCTTGTTCGTGCCGATCGTCCGCGTCCCGCCGTAATAGTTCGGGTTGGCGTATGGTCCGCCCCGGATCCCGCGGACGGGATCGAAGGTCGTGTTTTCGCACTTATCGCGCGTCAGCCTCATGACGTCCTGGACTGAGATTTTCTTGTCCGGCTTGACCGAGAAGGGAAGGTTCATGTTGGGAGTGTCGGGCTTGAATTTTTGGGAGGGCGCCACGACGTCGAAGAACCGCCACAACCGGGCCCGCCGGCCGGGGCTGCTGACCGCGCTGCCCTCTGCGGGCGAGTAGGCCTGCTTCCAGCTGAAGGGCTTGCCGCTCGCGGGATCATAGAGCTTGTTCTCGACGGCGCAGGAGATGACGTTCGACGAAGACAAGAAAAAGTCCTTATTGTTCAGGTCGATCTCGCCGATCCGGGATTCGTTCGGGCAGACGCTGACATGGTCGTCGGGGATGCGTTCGGCGCACCAGACGGCGCCGGGTTTTCCGCTTTCCGGCGTCCACAGCGGTCCCGCGGGCATGATCTCGAAGATCCAGACTTCTTTGGAGTCGGCCACGGCCAGCATTTCGCCGCCGTCCACAAAACCGTAGCCGTATTTTTCGGCCAGCTGGCCCATGAGCTGAATGGCCTCGCGCGCCGTCTTCGACCGTTCCATGGCCAGCAGCGTGAGCATGGTGATGTCGGTTTTAGCAGCCGGAGTTGGGTTGTTGAGTTTGCGCTGGTTGCCGATCGTCGATTCACCGATGGCGAGCTGCTGGTCGTTCATGTAGCCGAAAACGCCGTGCATGTAGCCGTACGTGTGAGCGGGTTCGGCGATCTCGACGCCGGTCAAATCCTTTTTGATCAGGTCCCATTTCAGGCCTTCCTTGGGCGGATATGTCTTTATCTGGGAGATGTGATAGAGCTTGCGCATTTCGCCGGGCTTATGGTCGGCCGCCGGGACCTTGCGCCATGTCCAGTCGCATACGCCGCAATCGGCGGTGTGCGTTGTTATGATCGACCCGTCGATCGTGGCCTCCTTCCCGGCCATGATGACGGTGCAATTTTCAAGGAAAGCGGTAGTCCAATCCAAATCAGCGGAGATATCTTTCGCCGGAATATTCGTCAATAAATAGCCGCATAAAAGAATGAAAATGAGCACGAATCCAGGGTGGAACCTCTTTTGCTTAAACACGTTTTATCTCCTTAAACCATGGCCCGGGGTGCGCGGCTGCTGCCCCGCGTCGGATGAGGCGCATAATCCGCATCATCTTATTCGTAATAGACACTTTTCTTTTCGGCTTTGGCGGGATCGTGGAAGTAGCGCCCGACGCCGTTTTTGACGAGGTCCGCGTAGCGGGGGATCCCGCTTATCCTGATCGCGGTGTCAGGATTCTTCTTCGAGTACTGCCGGATGATCTCCAGGGCGACCGAGCAATGCTGCCCGACGCGCTTCTCTATCGGCCAGCCGTTCTCGTCGTAGGGCACGAACAGTTTCTTCTTCTTGGAGAGGCTGAGCAGGAACGGATCTTTTCCGTCGAGAAGCAGTTTGACAGTCTTCGGCCCTGTGGGCTGGTCAAGAAAGGGGATGGGCGCTTCGAGCAGGAAGGGAAGGGTGTCGGAGAAATCGCCGATCTCCCGATGCGAGAGACCGTGGAAATTCGGCGGCGAGGGCTCGACGTGGTTGTCAAAACCTTCCATGGCCTTGACCGTCATGGAGACCAAGGTGGCGATCTTGGCCGATTTTTGGGGAGCGACAATGCAGTTTGTGACCGGGAACATGGTCTCGGCGCCATGCATGTCGATGGCGATATTCAGGCGATCCTTGCGCATCATCTCCATGGCCGCGAACGTCACTTTTTCCATGAGCGGCCCATTCGGACGTCCGGGCCAGGTCCGGTTGGTGTTGCGGACGTCGATAAAGGACAGGAGCTGCTTGTCCGGATAGTGGATATAGACATCAGGATCAGGCCATTGGTCGAGCGGCGATGTGTCGCGGTTTCCCATCCGGAACCGTTTCGCGCCCCACTCGGTCGGGATGTCGTAATAGAGAGGGTAGCCATCGCCGGGCCTGGTGTTGCGGCCGGCGCTGGCGTTGAATTCGGGGATGACCATCAGCGTCCCTTTTTCGACGACGGCGTTCTCGATCATGATCACCGCGGTCAAAAGACCGGCCGGCTCATTGGCATGGGTGTTGGCCATGACGAGCACTTTGCCGCCCGGCTCTTTTCCTTCGAGGACAAAGACATCGGCATCGGCCATCGAACCTTTGAGGCTGGGCACGAATTCGCTGAGCTTGATGACGCTCGTCACGCCCGGGCCGGCGACGACGGGGACCTCGTAATGGCGGTGCTTATAAAGAGGCGCGCCGCCGAGGATCATGAGGACGGCGGCGATCGCGATCAGCGCCGATTTGATGGTCCATTCGCGGGACATGTTATTTTATCCTCAAAATCCTGAGAAGAAGGGGGATGAGCACGAGAAGATATAAGATCATGTCATTGACGCTCTTTTTCTCCCGGACAAAATCCCAGGCGAGCAGGCCGAGGATGTAAGCGCAGATGAGATAATAAAGGATCATGATCACGCCCATCTCATCCCTTCTCTACATGCTCCATTTCACGAGGAAAGCCAGTTTGGCGCTGTAGACGACCATGAGGATGCCGACAATGGTGATGACGAGCCACGGCAGCCAGGTCGTCTTCAGGAACGACCAGTACGAATCTTTGTAATCCGAGACCATGACGCTCAGCCTTCCGATGAGAGCTGTCGGCGGCAATCCGTCGCCTAATGGCCAGAGAAGGCTCAAGCCGGCGATGGCCACGGTCGCGTGCAGCCCGATGGAATCAAAGAACCAAATAAGGGGAATCCCGAGAATCGCGGCAGCGCCATAGGTTAGGACGCCCTCAGAAGCGGGAATGATGATGGCCAACAGGATATAAAGGGGAATCAGCGGCGTGCTTATGACCGCGAATGAAACAAGCCCGCGGACGCCGGTCGCGGTCATGATCTGCTGGAGCATGCCGACGACGATCATCGTGGCAAGGAGCGGCAGGAGGCGTTTCATCGTGTTTCGGGAGAGCTCAAGGATCTTGATCCTTTTCGGGCTGACGGCGAGAGCGACAAGAGCCGAAACCGTAAATTCTAGCGGCAATCCGAAGATCGGCGTTCCGAACGGCCAGACCCTATAAGCTGCGACCATGCCGAAGAAGGCGAGGAATGGAAGGAGCACGCGCCACCAGCTCATTCCTTTCGGGACTTCAGGCATGGCGGCGAGGGCCGCATTCTTGTCCAGCGTCCCTTCTTTTTTCCAGCCGAAGAAGAGCGCCGTGAACGTTCCGAGAAGAAGGACGGGGATGCCGAGCGTGAATTCGAAGCCGACGTAGGGAATGGCTGTGCCGGCGCAGAGCATCATCGCCCAGATGTTGACGGGCGGAGCGGCCGCGCTGAGCCCGGCCAATATGAACATCATGGCCGCGACTTTTTTCTTCGGGACGCCCAGATAACCGAGGGCCAGGGCGACCGGAGTGCCAACGACGAGAAGCGATACGCTCCCGGCGCCTGTCAGAGCGCCCGGGATGAGGACGATGATCATCAGGATGAGCAGGGCAATGAACCGGACGTTATAGAAAGCCCTGATCGTCCCGCGGACGACGTAGTTCACGCCCCCGGACTCGCTGACAATGGCCATGAAAATCGTGGCCGTCGAAAAAACGAGCATGACGTCGAGGTAGGGAAAGCACCCTTCGATGAGATGGCGGGGGAGCTCGGCGAGAGGAGGAGTTTTTACGATGGCTCCGGCGATTCCGCCGGCGACAGCGGCCGAGAGGATGCTGAGCTCGACCGATAATTTCCGCCATTTCGCCACGGCGTAAGCGGCGACCATGAGAACGAGAATGACGCCGACTTGAAAAGTCATGCCAAATTCCAACGGCCATTGTATATTTTGCTTTCCGGAATAGTCAAGCGCATCGGGATCCAATTTGGGGGCTTCTGTTGAATCGTGTTATGATAAGAAATCCATGAGCGGCTGCAGGAAAAAGATCCTCGGGATTTTTGGGGGATTGCTGATCGCCGCGCTCTTGGTTGTCCCCTATCGAGAAACGCAAGTCTCTTACGTTCCCGGCCCCTCCTCGATACTCGTCAAGCGCATCACGACAAAGGACAGCGGCTTTATGTTTTTGCCCAGATATTTGAAAATCAGGGGCGATTGGGCCTCGCCGACGACGAGGGCGGAACGGCACACCCATCTGAACAAGACGCTGTTCGCGTCCGAGATCGGCGCCATCCTCCTCGCCGGAACTTTTGATTATCTTGTTTTTTGTCTATGGCTCGGCCGCAAAAAGAGATGATATGAGAATTTTCAAGAGGTTCTTTTTCGTTGCGTCTCTTTTCGCCCTCGGCCTCGGACTCGAACCCCAGGAATTGTCGCATGTGGTTTCTGTCATCAACATCGAGGTCCCGGTCCGCGTCTATAAAGGGGACCGATTCGTCAGCAATCTCTCGATCCGCGACTTCGAATTGTTCGAAGACGGCAAACCCCAGAAGATTGAGGCCGTTTATCTCATCCAAAAAACCAGCGTCAAGCGGAAGGAAGGCCCGGCCGCGCCGGTGCTCGCCCCGCCTGTCGCAAACCGCCATTTCATCCTCTTCTTCGAGGTGGAT
>JALHTW010000224.1 GCA_022866045.1 Candidatus Aminicenantota bacterium
AGTGAAGTACCCCGCAGCAGCCGCCGGCCCAGAGGGCCTCTGGGCCGGCGGCCAGGGGAGAGGGTAGGCCATTCATCCCCCCAGCAAAGCTGGGGGGTATTCTGGCACATTTTGATAAAACCCGACTCGTTTTCCGCGCAGTGCCAGCAAAAGGAGACGATATGATGGCGCCGCAGACCCGCGGACGTATATCTGACGTTTCCGAGTTTCGGCCGTGGTTCAAGCACTATGATCCGCAAGTCCCTCTGCAACTGACCTATCCACATATTCCGCTTTACCGCCTGTTGGACGAGACGGCCGCCAAGTATCCCGCCAGTCCATGCACAAACTTTTTCGGCAGACGGCTCACCTACCAGCAGATCAAAGAACTATCTGACCGCTTTGCCGTCGGCATTCGCAGCCTGGGCATCCGAAACGGTGATCGGGTGGTCCTGCTCCTTCCTAATTCACCGCAGTTTCTCGTCGCCTATTACGGTCTTTTGAAAGCTGGGGCCGTGACCGTTCCTCTGAACCCTCTCTCCGCTGAGCGCGAACTCGAATTCTACTTGACTGATTCGGGAGCTGAGGCCGCCATCACGATTCCACTCTTTTTGAATAAAGTGGCATCGGTCAGAGGCAACACTCCTTTAAAGCACATCGTCTACAGCCGCCTCGCTGACTTTCTCCCGTTCCCGCTAAACCTCGCCCAGGGTTTCCGGGAGCATAGACTCATGCGCAGGCTAGACCGAGCGGGTTTGATGGATTTCAAAGAATTGCTGAAGCAAGCGCTCCGGCCTGATTGGCACCCAGAGCCAGTTCAGCCAGACGAGATGGCCGTGTTGATCTATAGCGGCGGCACCACAGGCGTTGCTAAGGGCATCATGCTTTCTCACTTTAACCTTGTAGCTAATGCCCACCAGATCATCGCCTGGGGTCACCTCACCGACGAGCAAGGGATACTGGCTGTCCTACCTCTCTTTCACGGCTTTGGCATGAGCGTTACCATGAACGCAGCAGTGCTCACCGGGGGAGAGATCATCCTGGTGCCCCGCTTTAACGCAAAGCAAATCGCCAAAGCCATCCAAAAGTACAAACCCTCCTTCTTTATCGGCGTACCAACGATGTTTGTGCAGTTGAACAACTTGCCGGACATTCACCGTTACAATTTCAGTAGCCTGCGGGGAATCTTTGTCGGCGCAGCGCCGCTGACCCGCGCCATCAAGGAGGAGTTTGAGGCTAGCCTAAAGGCCACAGGCAAGACAGGTGGACGGATGATCGAAGGCTACGGCCTCACCGAAGCGGTGACGGGAATCATGGCGAATCCCTACCAGGGAATGCACAAGGTCGGCAGCATCGGCATCCCGTTTCCCGATGTGGATGTCAAAATCGTCAGCCTCGACGACGGACACAATCTTCCGCCGGGCGAGTTGGGCGAGATTGTTCTCAGAAGTCCCACCGTGATGCTTGGCTATTACAAAAATGCCGAAGAAACCCAAAAGACAATTGTGGATGGCTGGCTCTACACGGGCGATATTGGCTACGTGGACGAGGACGGTTACTTTTACATCACCGACCGCAAGAAGGAACTCATCATCGTCGGCGGGTTCAACGTCTTTCCGCGCGAGATTGACGAGCTCATCTATCAGCACCCCAAGGTCAAGGAGGGCATCACCATGGGCATCCCTGATCCGCGTAAAGGAGAGCGCATCAAGGTCTACATCGTTCTCAGGGATGGCGAGACGGCGACAACCGAAGAGTTCATCAACTATTTCAAAGAGCGGCTCACACCGTACAAGGTTCCGTCCGAAATCGAGTTCCGCACGGAATTGCCCAAAAGCATGATCGGCAAAATCCTCCGACGCGCGCTGCGAGAAGAAGAGAATCGCAAGGCGAAAGATTAGATTAAGGTTAAGGTTGAGGATAATCCCGCCCTCCTGTTGTCAAGGCTTTTCTTTGTATGTATGATAAACTGTACCCTCCGGTCTGAAATTGTATCCCCTTAAGGAACATACAAAGAAAATGATCTACAAGATTCTTGCCGATATTGTTGTCGTGACTCATTTCCTCTGGATCTTATTCCTTTTTTTTGGTGCAATTTGGGGAGTAAGAAATAAGGCAATAATGATCTTTCATCTCTCCGGTCTTGCCTTTGCCTTGATTATTCAGATATTCGATTGGTACTGTCCTCTCACCCATCTCGAGATCTGGTTGCAATCGAGACACTCCCCTACCCTTACCTATACGGGGTCATTCATCATCCACTATGTGGAGGAGATCGTCTATATTGAGCTTTCGCGCATCCTGGTTCTCATTCTCACCATTTTTCTATGCGGATGGAACGGGTGGCTCTATCTTAAAAAAAGGGGATAAGGGTGCCATTTCATTGTTGCCCTCACCGTCCAGAATGTAGTAAGATGAGTCTCCGAGGTGATCCTATGGTAGAAGATTCGGAAAAACGAGGCGTAAAAGATCGTAGAAAGAAGCCTACTTCTCGCTGGGGTTGGTTTGCTTTTTTTGGTCGG
>JALHTW010000225.1 GCA_022866045.1 Candidatus Aminicenantota bacterium
GTTCTTAAAAACGCAGCCTCCGGGGATTAGAAATTTTAAGGACAGGAATTCTGATTATTTCCTGTCTTTATAATACTCGGCGTAGAAAGATTTGAACTCTGCGCTCTGCTCCTTGATCTTGCGCCACCAGCTTTCATTCTCGACATACCAAGACACCGTCTTCTCCAAGCCTTCCTCGAACGCGATCTCCGTTTTCCAGCCCAGCGCCCGGAGCTTCCGGCAATTCACTGCGTAGCGCCGGTCGTGCCCCGCCCTATCCGGGACGAATTTGATCAAATCCCGGCTCTTCCCCAGCAACTTCACGATCCGCCGGGCTACATCGATATTTCGCCGTTCATCGTTAGCTCCGATGTTATAGGCCTCCCCCAGCGCCCCGCGCCTCGCCACGAGTTCGATCGCCCGGCAGTTGTCCTCGACATGGAGCCAGTCCCTGACATTCGTCCCTTTGCCATAAAGGGGAAGCGGCTTGTCCTCCATCGCGTTCGTCACGAAGAGCGGAATGAATTTTTCGGGATACTGATACGGACCGTAGTTGTTGCTCGGGCGGACGATGACAACCGGCGCGCCGTAGGTCACGAAGTAGGCGTGGGCCAGCCTGTCCGCGCCCGCCTTGCTCGCGGCATAAGGCGACGACGGGTTGAGCGGGTCCGTTTCTTTGAAGAATCCCTTATCGCGGCTGCCGTACACCTCGTCCGTCGAAACATGAACGAAGAACTCGACCTGCGGCGAGCGCCGAAGCGCTTCGAGCAGGACGAACGTCCCGAAGACATCGGTCAGGACGAACTCGCCGGCGTCGACGATCGAACGGTCAACATGGGTCTCGGCGGCGAAATGGAAAACGCCCTGGACATGTTCGAACGTGTTTTGGACAAGCTCTCGGTCGCGAATGTCGCCGCGGATGAACTCGTGGCGCGGATCGCAGCCGATGTCGGCCAGGTTGTCCAGGTTCCCGGCATAGGTCAGTTTGTCGAGGTTGACGATCCGGACGTTCGGGTAGAGTTTTAACATGGAATGAACGAAGTTGCTGCCGATGAACCCGGCCCCGCCAGTGACGAGGAGCGTTTTACTGTCGAAGCGGCGTTCCGTCCTCGATGTCTTTACCTTTTTCATCTTTTCCCCTTCTCAGAAAAAAGCGGACGCTTCTATTTTTCTTGCAAAAAATAGAAGCGTCCCCTTTTTTTCTTCATCGGTCCTTCCGGCGCCAGTCGTAGGGGATCTCGCTGCCGTGGGCATCGAGCCTCTGCTCATCCGGCCGCTCGTAATTGTACGTCTCGGTCGGCGCGTTCACTACAATGGCCTCGTCCGCGCTCACACACATCCAGCCGTGATAGATGCCCGCCGGGATATGGAGCAGCAGGGGGTTGTGGATGCCCATGTAAAATTCGTTGATCTCCCGAAACGTGGACGACCCTTTCCGCGCATCATACAGCACCGCCTTGACCATTCCCGCGACGCAGGCCATGTTGTCCGCCTGCTTTTCATGTTTATGCCAGGCTTTGACCACGCCCGGATACGTTGATGTCATATAAACCTGGCCGAACTTCTCGAAAAAATCATCGTCAGTTCGCAGCATCTCCATGAGCCGGCCCCGCTCGTCCGGGATGACCTTCAATTTTTTGATCTTTACGCCGTTGATCATTCAGTTCTCCTCAAGAAAGCGGTTTGGCAAATATATTCTTCCTAATAATATGCTAAGCGTAATAATAAATTCAACTTATCACGGTCTGTCTGAATGAAGCCCTCTCGGCGGCATTCAATGAAAATCAGAAATATCATTGAAACATTGGAAAACGAAAGTTGGTACCTAGTAAGAACAAAAGACTTCCTATTCCAGCGCCGACGTCAAAAGTGGAATATATCGACGTCACCGTAACTCTCTGAGATTGCCGCGGCCAAGAGGCTCGCAATGATACTTAAACGATACCCTCTTCAGCTATCCGCGCGAGATAATTCCCATACGAATTGGGGATAGCCTGGGCTTGACGCAGGAGTTCATCTTTGCCGATGTATCCCATGCGAAAGGCGATTTCCTCCGGGCAGGAGATCATCATCCCCTGACGTTCTTCAACGGCCTGGACAAAATTTGAAGCTTGAAGCAGGGATTCATGCGTTCCCGCGTCGAGCCAGGCAATACCTCTGCCCATGATCTCGACCCTCAATTCCCCCCTCCGCAGGTATTCGCGATTGAGATCGGTGATTTCGAGCTCCCCGCGGTCCGAA
>JALHTW010000226.1 GCA_022866045.1 Candidatus Aminicenantota bacterium
GAAGGCGTCAAGGACGTCTTGATCAAAGGCGGAATATCCCCCCTGGTCATCGAGGTCATCCCCTCCGGGATCGATTTTTCGCCGTTTGACGAGGTCAAGTCCAGGGATTTTCTCCGCAAGGAATTCCGTTTCGAGCGCGAGGATTTCCTGGTGGGCATCGTCGCGGCGCTTGAAGACCATAAAGGGCACACGTATCTGATCGAGGCGGCGAGGACCATCAAGCTGCGCGCGCCGAAGGTCAAGATCATCGTCGTCGGCAAAGGATCGCTCGAAATGGAGCTCGACCAGCAGGCGCGCGAGCTGCGGGTGGAAGACCTCGTGTTTTTCCTGGGTTTCCGTGAGGACATCCCCCGCATCCTGGCCTCGCTCGACCTCTTCGTTCTCTCGTCCCACCTCGAGGGCCTGGGCACCTCGATCATGGACGCCATGGCCAGCAAGCTTCCCGTAGTCGCCACCGAAGTCGGCGGGATCCCTGAGGTCGTCGCCCATAATGAAACCGGGCTTCTTGTTCCTCCCCGCAATCCCGGCGCTTTGGCCGAGGCCATCCTCCGGCTCTACCACGACAAATCCCAGGCCGCCCGCCTCGGCAAGCGGGGGTATGAGGTCGTCCACGAGAAATTCTCGGCCGAGGCAATGGCCCGCCGGGTCATTGCCGTCTATGAAAATATCGCCTCGAAAAAAGGGATTACTCTCCGCCCTCAAAAATAAATTTCAATTCTTTTTGCGACGGAGCTCTTCTTTTACGAAAGCTTTTAGGGTGTCGCGATCGCCGGAGGCAAGTCTTTCATAACTTTAAGGCCGGCCGGAGCTTCGACGGCCCGCGGAATCGTGTTGAGCGTCACGGCCACGGTCCCGACATCTCCGTGGACGCCGCCGCGGATCTTCTCGTGAATTCGGGGATGCCCTTCGATGATGATTTCATCGTATTCTTTTCTGACCCCGGCATTGGCGCAGAACTCCAGGGTGATGACCTTTTTTCCGTT
Source organism: Candidatus Aminicenantota bacterium (assembly GCA_022866045.1). Taxonomy (GTDB): domain Bacteria; phylum Acidobacteriota; class Aminicenantia; order Aminicenantales; family UBA4085; genus JALHTW01. Next base: position 984 of record JALHTW010000226.1, read on the forward strand.
TTTCTTGGCATAAGCACGGCTGACCAATCCGATGACTTTTCCGGGCGTGACGACGCCCAGCGCGGTCTTAACCGGCTTTTTGGCGATGACCGGTTTCGGCGGGATCTCAACGGCTTCATTGAGTGTCCAGCCCAGGCCGGCGGCGATCATGTTGATGGATTCCAAAAGGCCGACGTGGCCCGTGATGATCTTATCGTCGATTTTTTTCCTGAATTCCTTGGCCGTCAATCCCGTGCCGACTTTGGCCTGGAACGGAATCCGCCTCCGGGCTGAATTCATCATCCGGGTCACTTTAACGGTATCCACCTTCAAGCAGGGAGCCGTGAGAACGAGCGGCAGCGTATCCATTAGATAGCCGGGGTTGATTCCCGTGCCCACGACCGTCGCTCCGCATTTTTGAGCCAATTGGTCGAGGTCGCGGGAAAGTTTCGGATAGCGTTTCCAGGGATAGGAGAGCTCTTCGCAGGTAGAGATGACATTCAGCCCCGCCTTGAGGCACTGGCTGATCTGGGGATAGACGCTTTTCAAGCCGGATGTCGTCGTGTGAATCACGGCCTGGGCCTTGACCCGGGAAAAGAGGGCTTTGGGATCATTGCCGATGATGATTCCCAGTTTTTTCTTCGAGGCCAAGAATTCTCCTAAGTCCTTTCCCACAAGCTGAGGGTTGATGTCCAGAGCTCCGACAAGCTCGAAGCTTTTCTTCTCCAGAAGGGCTTCGGTCATTTTGCGGCCCATGACGCCGCAGCCGTAGACGATGACTTTAATTTTTTTCATGAAAGCGACCTCCTTAAATATAAATGAAAAAGATATATATACTAAAAATCCGTAGATGGAGTCAAAATCTTTTCAAAAACGGCCTGGAAAGGATAATGTCATGAGGATTGAAAGAGTGGAGCTTGCCCTCCACAAACTTCCTGCGGAAGTCGAGAAGACGATCGAAATTTGAAGTCAACGGATCTTTTCGGCAGAATAATTTTGGCCGTTTTCTTCTTCTTTACGGGGGTATTCCAAAATCCCATGCCGCCTCCCACCGCCGTCGCTGAGAAAGGAGGAGCAGGCGGTCATCGGATGCCGCAATCCGGACATTGTTTCCGTTGATTATGCGGCTTGTAATCGATTATTGATAGTTTTAAGATAAGACTGCAGTTTCGCGGGGATATTCGATAAAATCACATAATCGATGGCGCTAAGAAGGGGAATTTGTATCAAATACTGTATGTTCCATATCAATAGTTAGCCGAATCGAAATAGACTCTTGGAGCATTCGGCTGGGAAGAATTTATGATGATGAGGAATATGCCGGAGGCGGCTCGCTGGTGATGGAGGATGATGGCGAGGTTTCAAAATAGCGGTTGAGTTAAAGTCCGAACGCTCGCTCATCTCCACAGAATGACGCATTTGTGTTAGATTTAGGGACGCAGAAGTCCTAAAAGGAGAGTGTCCTATGTGTCTTACTGGGTCCAAGATCGCGTTTTTGACTTTTTTTATTCTTGCGATATCGGCGGCCGTCACGGCCTTCCCTGCCGCCGCGCCGGCCAAGCTCAAAATCGATGTTCAGCCGACGATTCTCTTCATCGAAGATCAGGGCCTGCTCAAACAGCGCCTGGACATCCTCATCGAAAATCCCGGCGCCGTGACGTCCGGCCGGCTCGAAGTCAGGCTCCCCCAAAAAACGCACGCGTTTCCGCTCGAAGAGATTGCTGCCGGCAAATCCGTAGTCCAGATCTTCGTCCCCGAAATTCAAAAAGAGGCGAGGACGAGTTTTGTTCTGAGAGCGGGAAAAACAACCGTCCAAAAGGACATTCAGCTTTCACCGCAGCGGAAATGGACCCTCTATCTTCTTCCTCATTCCCACACCGACATCGGCTACACCGAGCTCCAGACTCGGGTGATGAAAAATCATCTCGAGTACCTGGATTCCGTCATCGAATTCTGCCGCGCCACGAACGATTATCCCGACGAGGCCAAATTCCGCTGGAATATCGAAGTCTCGTGGAGCCTCCAGAATTACATCAAGAGCCGCCCCGCCGAGAAGGTCCAGGAACTGATGTCCCTGCTCAAATCCGGCCGGGTCGAACTGTCCGCACTCTATCTCCAGCTCTCCGACTGCTTCGCCCACGAAGAGCTCGTCCGCGCCGTCACCTATGCCAAGGAGCTCAGCCGGACGAACGGCTTCGGCCTGCAATGCGCGATGAACAATGATGTCACCGGCTTTAGCTGGGCCCTCCCCCAGATCTTCAGCCAGATCGGCGTCCGCTATTTCACGACGGGCATCAACGAGACCCGCTCCCGGGCGCCGCTCCGCCGCCCGAACCCGTTCTATTGGCAGGCCCAGGACGGGAGCAAGATCCTCCATTGGAACGGCGAGCATTATCTATTCGCCAATTACGATCTGCTCCTCCACGAAGGCTACGACAAGAGCTTTCCCAAGGTTACGGAATATTTAGCGAAGCTCGAGAAGCGCGGCGATTATCCCTACGACCTGATCGCTTTTCACATCAGCGGCTATGTCACCGACAACTGCCCGCCGAAAAAAGAGCTCTCGGACCGTATCCGCGAATGGAACGGCCATTGGGCGTATCCAAAGCTTCGGCTGGCGACGATGTCTGAGTTTTTCGGCGCATTCGAAAAAAAATACGCGAAGGCCATCCCGACCCACAAGCTCGGCTGGCCGGACTACTGGACGGACGGAGTCGCTTCGACCTCTTTTGAAACGGGGTTGAACCGGCTGGCGCATAACGAGCTCCTCTCCGCGGAAAAAATTGCCGTAGCCGCCAAGCTTGTGGACAAAAATTACGTCTTTCCGGTCCGGGACATCGGAGAAGCCTACGACAGCACGATGCTCTACGACGAGCACACCTGGGGAGGATGGAACTCGATCGATGACCCCGAATCCGAATTCGCGCGCGGCCAGTGGGCGATCAAGTCGGGCTTTGCTTACAACGGCCGGGAGATCGCGAAGACCGTCCTCAACCGCGGCCTGCAGGCGCTCGTGAAAAATATCTCCGCCCCGGAAACCTATTCGCTCGCGGTCTTCAACCCTCTGTCCTGGGCGCGGACCGATGTCGTCAAGGCCGCGCTTCCCCCGGCGCTCCAAGAGAAGGACGGAAAATTCAAAATTTTCGATAAGAAAACCGGCTTGGAAGTCCCTTTCGGTCGGCCGGACAAGAATACCATCATGTTCCTTGCGGAAAACGTTCCCTCCATCGGATACGCGGTCTATACGTTCGTGCCGGGCATGGCTCCGGCATCCGTCCCGTCCAAGACAGCAAGGACCGAGAATGTAATCGAGAACCGCTTTTTCAAAGTCACGGCCGACCCGATCACGGGCGGCCTGTCGAGCGTCATGGACAAGGAGACGGATCAGGAGCTTGTCGATAAAAAATCGCAATATATGCTCAACCAGTATGTTTATGAGAACCCGGAGGGCGGCCGGAAAGCGGTGGACAATATGGAGCAGCGGGCCAAGTTCAGCCGTTACAGCCCGGTCGCGGCGGCGACGTCGGCCGGAATGACCGGCCCTGTCGCGTCGAGCCTTGTCGTCAAGACAAAGGCCAAGCCATGCCCGGAAATCCAGCAGGAAATCGTTCTCTACGAAGACATAAAGCGCATCGACATCATCAACCGGCTCAAGAAGGACGAGACGTACGATCCCGAGGCGCTCTATTTCGCCTATCCTTTCAAAGTGGAAGGGGGGAAATTCCGGTTCGAGATCGCGGACGGAACGATGAGCCCCGAGGCAGAGCAGCTCCCCGGCACCACGCGGGACTGGCACACCGTCCAGCATTGGGTGGAGATCGCCAATTCCAAGCAGAGCGTCGTCTGGTCGCCCGTCGAAGCGCCGCTTGTGGAGTTTTGCGACATCAACACCGGAAAATGGCTGAAAAAGCTGGATATCACGAACTCCTCTCTCTTTTCCTATGCGATGAACAACTACTGGATGACCAATTTCAAGGCAAGTCAAGGCGGCGCGTTTATTTTTAGATATTCAATCACGAGCCGGAGCGGAGGACCCGACCTCATATTGTCCTCGCGGTTCGGCTGGGAAGTTCACACTCCGCTCGCGGCGGCCTGGCTGCCGGGGAAAAATCAGGGAGCTTTGTCCGAACCGTCCGCCAGCTTTTTCAGCGTGGACAAGCCCAACATCATCATCCAGGCCGTCAAGCAGGCCGAGGACGGTGAGGGGATCGTCGTCAGGCTCAGGGAGATTGCGGGAATCGAAACCCGGGTGAAGATCACGAGCCCGCTTTTAAAATCCGAGCTCATCACCTATACGGCCACGGACATCGCCGAAGGCCCGGCGAACGCCAACACCGTTGTTCC
>JALHTW010000227.1 GCA_022866045.1 Candidatus Aminicenantota bacterium
CCTCTTATCAACGAAGACACTCAATATATATAGGGGGGATGGAAGTTGTCAAGGCCAAATGGGAAGCGATTTCTCATGAGCGAGAACAGGAAAATCACGATAGAGATGCGAACTCTGCCACCTTGCACAAAAAGGAAACCCAACCCGAATTTTTTGACCCGTTCGACTTGATCGGCCGGTTGACAGGCATCATCTCGCCTTGACAGCGCTTTTCATGACCTTGACATCGTTTACCGGGAGAGAATATCATTTTTTCGTGATGGACGGTATCGATTCTGAACTTAAAGAAGGGCGGTGTTGGACGAAGGCTGGAAGGAAATCCCCGGACAACCTCCATTCTAAGTCAAAAGCCTTGGACGCTTGTTGAGTCATGCTTCACGCAAAACTGGTTTTGGAGGAGCTTAAAGCCTGCGGCGTAACTTACGTTGTCGGCCTGCCGGACAATGCGTCGGCTGCTCTGGCCGCCCTTCTTGTGAACGATAATTCGGTGAAGTTCGTTTCGGTGACCCGGGAAGGTGAAGCCTTCGCTCTTGCCTCCGGATTATGGATCGGCGGAAAGAACGCGGCGGTTGTGGTCCAGAACACGGGGTTTCTCGAAAGCGGAGATGCCCTTCGGGGAACGGCTCAACGCATGCGGATACCGCTTGTCTGCCTGATTACTTATCGCGGTTACTCGAAGATGCGCCGCCAGACGGTCTCCGCAGCGCCCGAACCATGGGACTTCGACCGGTTCAGCAGGCCCGACCTGGACTCGGCCGCGCTCGTTACAGAGCCGACGCTCAAAGCCTGGGGCGTGCCCTTTGATTTTCTCGAATCCGATGCTGACCTCCCCAAGATCTCGGAAGCGTTCTCCCGGGCGCAGAAAGAATCTTGGCCGGTCGCGCTCCTGGTGACTGAGGACATGAGCTAGAGATGCTGGAACGGGACGATGCTAACTAAGGAACAGTTTCTCAAACCGCTGGCGCAACTCCGGGGCCAGGCCGTCGTCGTGACCTCGATGGGTGTGACCCGGCCGTGGGGAAAGGACTCCTCCAGCGAGCTGGATTTTGCCTCGGCGGATAGCGCGATGGGGCACACAGCCGACTTAGCTCTGGGGATTGCCTTGGCCCAACCGCAGCGTAAGGTCATCTGCTTGAACGGCGATGGAAGCATGCTGATGACGCTGGGCACACTGGCCACAGTGATTGGCGCGCGCGCCACAAACTTGGTCCTCTTTGTCGTCCAGAACGAGACTTATGAGATCACGGGGAATCAGCCCATTCCCGGCGCCGGTCAAATCGACTTTCCCGGGCTTGCGCGCGGCGCCGGTTTTCGACGAGTCTATTATTTCGAGGATGCAGATGTCTTCGAGAAGCAGCTGCCCGAGGTGCTTTCCGGAGAGGGTCCGGTGTTTGTCGCGGTTCGCGTCGAGCCGGGAACGGAAGGTCCGATCGCCCGGAGCGAGAGGGAACAGTCCCGCTACCTCCGGGTCTCTATCGCCGAATCGGCCCACGGTCTAAGGACGGCACTGATGTCCTGAGCGCGGCCGGTTATACGGTCTTTATCAAGAACCTCAGCCAGGGAATCATGTCCCCGAAAATGATATACGGTCAAGTCACGCCCGGATTGACATGCGGCGGGGCCTTTGTTATAAAAAGCTTCCCGGCTGACGGGAAATCTTCGCCGAATGCCGAATACGGATGTTCGCTTTTATATTTGCCTCATATATTATTAATAATAAGGAAGGGAAACATGAAGATCCATGAGTATCAGGCCAAGCAGATTCTCGCCCGCTACGGCGCGCGGATCCCTCGCGGAGACGTTGCCGCGACGCCGGCCGAGGCGCGGGCGATCGCTGCGAAGGTCGGGCCGAGGGTCGTGTTGAAAGCCCAGATCCACGCCGGTGGCCGGGGCAAAGGCGGCGGGATCAAAGTCGTAACGTCGCCGGAAGAGGCCGAGCGGCTGGCGCGGGACATGCTCGGCATGAGGCTCGTCACGCACCAGACCGGGCCGGAAGGAAAGATCGTGAAAAGACTCCTCGTCGAGGAGGCCCTCGACATCGGCCGGGAGCTCTATCTCGGCGTCGTCATCGACCGGGCGAGAGAGTCTGCCGTGATCATGGCCTCGACCGAAGGCGGCGTCGAGATCGAAAAGGTCGCCGCCGAGACTCCGGATCTGATTTTCAAGGAATATGTCCATGCCGCCACCGGGTTAGGGGGTTTTCAAACCCGGAAGATCGCCTTCCAATTGGGGCTATCGGGCGAGACGCACAAGCAGGCGGTGAAATTCATCGCCGGCCTGTACAAAGCCTTCGAAGGCACGGATGCGTCGCTCGCCGAAATCAATCCTCTTCTGGTCACGAAGCAGGGCGACGTCCTCGCCCTCGACGCGAAGATGAATTTCGACGACAATGCTCTGCCGCGCCATCCTGAGATCCTGGCGATGCGGGACTTGGATGAGGAATTGCCCCTTGAGGTGGAGGCGGGGAAATACAATTTGAACTACATCAAGCTCGACGGCAACGTCGGCTGCATGGTCAATGGGGCCGGCCTGGCCATGGCCACCATGGACATCATCAAATATGCCGGCGGCATGCCGGCCAACTTCCTGGATGTCGGAGGCGGCGTCACCGAAGAGGCCGTGACCAACGCCTTCAAGATCCTGGTCTCCGACGAGGACGTCAAGGCCGCGCTGATCAATATCTTCGGCGGCATCGTCCGCTGCGACATGATCGCCAGCGGCGTGGTCAAGGCGGCCAAGGATCTGGGGACGAAGATTCCGGTCGTGATCCGCCTCGAAGGGACCAATGTCGAGCTCGGCAAAAAGATCCTTGCCGAGTCGGGGCTTGCCTTTCATGCCGCCGACGGCATGAAGGCCGCCGCAGAGAAAGTCGTGGCGCTCGTTAAATAGGGCCGGAGGAAACGACGATGAGCATTTTAATCGACGAAAAAACCAGGGTTGTCGTTCAAGGAATCACGGGCGGCGAAGGGACGTTTCATACCCAGCGCATGCTGGAATATGGAACGAAGGTCGTCGCCGGCATGACGCCGGGCAAGGGCGGAACGAAGCATCTCAACGTCCCCGTTTTCAACACCGTGGCCGAAGCCGTGAAGGCCGAAGGAGCCAATGCCGCGGCCATCTTCGTCCCGCCGTTCTTCGCCGCGGACGCCATCATGGAAGCGGCCGATGCGGGGGTGAGCGTCGTTGTCTGCATTACCGAGGGCATTCCCACGTTTGACATGATCAAAGTCAAGACGTTTCTCCGGGAAAAGCCGGCGGCCCTCATCGGGCCGAACACGCCCGGCATCATCTCCCCCGGAAAATGCAAGATCGGGATCATGCCGGGCCATATCCATAAGCCGGGAACGATCGGCATCATCTCCCGGTCCGGGACCCTAACCTACGAAGCCGTTCAACAGGTGACGAAACAGGGATACGGCCAGTCCACGGCCGTGGGCATCGGCGGCGATCCGATCGTCGGGCTGAAGTACATCGAGCTCCTAAAATTGTTCAGAGACGATCCCGGGACAGAAGCCGTGATCCTCATCGGCGAGATCGGCGGAACGGCCGAAGATGAAGCCGCCGAATACATCAAGAAGGAATTTCGCAAGCCCGTTGTCGGCTTCATCGCCGGACAGACCGCCCCTCCCGGCCGGCGGATGGGGCACGCGGGGGCCATCATCGCCGGAGGAAAAGGGACGGCCAAAGAAAAGATGGATGCGCTTCGGGCTGCGGGCGTCCACGTGGCTCAAAGCCCGGCCGAGATCGGCGCGACGTTGAAAGCCGCTCTCAAATAGTCCTGCCCCCCATAAATTTAGATGTTTGTAGTTCTCTTCAATTTTGTGTAGGTTAAGGATGATCGGAGAAGATCCGAAAACAGCCTAGCTCCCATCCGGTTTTTTAACGCCGTTCTCTCACCGCCCTTTTCGGCGCCGCGGAACTCGCCTCCACAATTTAAGCATCAAATTTTTAGAACGGATTTTCCGTCTCATACAGCATGTCCGCCGGCCGGTTGAAGCCGATATCCTCGACACCCAGCATGCGAACGGCCGCGAAGAGCGCTTTTCCGGCGTGACCGAAAGCGACCGCCGTATGGTGCGGGAACCGCTTTTCGATAAGGACGTGGCGGTAGAACCGTCCCATCTCTTTGACCGCGAACACGCCGATCCCGCCGAACGATTTCGGGTCGATGTCGAGCACTTCGCCTTCGGCGATGTATGAGCGCAGGGTCGTGTCGGCCGTGGACTGCAGACGAAAGATGGTGATTTTGCCGGCCTTGATCCGGCCTTCGAGCGTGCCCCGGGTGATGTTGGGCTCCTTGTCCGCCTCCATCAGGCGGTGCATGATGAGCTGATATTTAAGCCCGCCGCCGATCAGGCAGGCCGAGGAGGTGTTTCCGCAGTGAAAGCCCATGAAAAGATCGTTGGCCTTATAGGTCCTGACGGCCTTTTTATTGGCCTTGACCAGGTCGTAGGGCACCGTGTTATTGATGTCGAGGAGGGTGGCCGGCAATTCCGTCGCGCACGTGGCCATGTATTCGCTCAGGGCGCCGTAGATGTCCACTTCGCATGAGACCGGGATGCCGCGGGTCGCCAGCCGCGAGTTGACGTAACAGGGGACGAACCCGAAGTAGCTTTCGTAGGCCGGCCAACACTTGTTGGCGAAGATGCCGTATTCGGATGCGCCCAAGTTATTCTCCATGAACTTCACGAGCGCCACTTCGTATTGGGCGAGCTTCACCAAAAGGTCGGGATAAGTATTGCCCGCGGCCAGCTCCTTGGCCATATTCCGGGCGACGGCTTTGATCGCCGGATCGCCCTTGGCCTTGAGGAAAATATCGTAGAGGTCAAGCTCGCTGTTCTCCATGATCTCGACGCCGATGTCGTAGAGGGATTTGATCGGCGCGTTGCAGGCGAGGAAGTCCTGCGGCCGCGGCCCGAAGGAGAAGATCTTGAGCTTTTTCAGGCCGAGCATGATCCTTGCCGCCGGGATGAAGCCGGCGATCATGTCCGCCACTTCGGACGGCTCCCCGACGGGGTATTCAGGGATATAGGGTCGGAGCTTGCGCAAGCCTGTGTTGTAGGATGCATTCAGCAGGCCGCAGTAGGCGTCGCCCCGGCCGTTGATCAGGTTGTCGCCCGACTCCTCAGCGGCCGCCGCATACATCACGGGGCCGTCGAATTTTTGGGCGAGAATGGTCGTCGGCCCCTCCGGCCCGAAGTTTCCGAGATAGATCACCAGGGCGTTGACGTTCGTCTTGCCGAGTTCGTCGAGCGCCTTGAGGGCGTCTTTTTCGTTCTCGATAATCGTCGCGATCTCGACGATTGGGATCTTTTTGGCGCGGCACGCCTTGACGACGTTCCTCCGGCGTTTCCGCGATAATTCAATGGGAAAGCAATCGCGGCTGACGGCCACGATCCCGAGTTTCACTTTCGGCACGTTATTCATGTTTTCTGACTCCCTTTTTTTGTCCGTAGTAAGCCTGCGGACCATGTTTTCTGAGAAAGTGCTTTCGCAGAATATAGGCCGGAAGGCCTTTGATCTTCGGATTGGCCAGAAGCGTCATGACCGCCACCTTGGCCGCTTTCTCGAGGGCCAGGTTGTTCTTGACCGCCTCGGCGGGCGTCGTTCCCCAACAAAAAGGCCCGTGGCCGGCGACGAGGGCGGCGGGAATCTCGAGCGGCTTAAGGCGGGCGAACCGCTCGACGATGACTTTGCCCGTGTTCCCTTCGTAATCGTCCTTGACTTCCTTGGCGGTCAAAAAGCGGGTGACGGGGACAGCGCCGTTAAAATGGTCGGCGTGCGTCGTCCCGAGGCAGGGGATCTCCTTCACGGCTTGGGCGAATGCGGTGGCGTATTCGCTGTGGGCGTGGGCGATCCCGCCGATCTCCTGAAAAGCTCTGTAGAGAGCGAGGTGGGCCGGCGTATCGGACGACGGGTTCAATTTCCCTTCGACGATCTTCCCCTCGAGATCGACCAGGACCATGTCCGCGGGGCGCAGCTTTGCATAGGACACGCCGCTGGGCTTGATGGCCATAACTCCCTTTTTCCGGTCGAACCCGCTGACGTTGCCGAAGGTCAAAATGACCAGGCCGTGTTTCACGAGGTCCAGGTTGGCCTCGAAGACCTGTTTTTTTAAATCCGCTAGCATTCTGTTTATCCTATCATATCCCCATTTTTCTCAGGGCTTTTCCGTCAGTTGTCTGTCCCGCAAGGCCAATAAATCCTTCATCACATTATACAACGAGCCCGACCATTCCTTGGTCCCGAAGGCATCGTGGAGCTGGCGATACAGCCGGTACAGCTCGACATAGATTCTATGATTTTCGAGATCGGGCTTAAAGGTCTTGGCCTTGACCCCGCACATCGCGGCCTGGGCATCGGAGAATTTGTCGTAGCCGCCCGCTTCTTTGCCGGCCACGACGGCGCCGGCGATGGCCGAGCCGAGAGCGCATGTCTCGGCGGAACGGGCGATTTTCATTTCCTTGCCGATGACGTCCGCGTAGATCTGCATGACCAGCGGGTTCTTCTCGGAGATGCCGCCGCAGGCGATGACTTCGTCGATCTTGACGCCGTATTCCTCAAAGCGTTTGATGATCGTCAAGGCGCCGAAGGCCGTTGCCTCGACGAGGGCCCGGTAGATCTCTTCGGACCTGGTATGGAGCGTCTGTCCGATGAGCAGTCCCGTCAATCGCTGGTCGACGAGAATCGTCCGATTGCCGTTGTTCCAGTCGAGAGCGAGGAGTCCCGATTGGCCGGGCCGCAGCTTGGCCGCTTTTTTGGTCAGCGCCTCGTGCGAGCCTTTGACCGGTCCGCCCGGCTGGAGGTATTCGATGAACCAGTTGAAGATGTCGCCGACCGCGGACTGCCCGGCTTCAAGCCCAAGGGTGGCGGGAAGGACCGAACCGTCCACGATGCCGCACAGCCCGGGGATGTCGGCGAGAGGCTGGTCGTTCGGCCAGACGCAGATGTCGCACGTGCTCGTGCCGATGATCTTGACGAATGTGCCGGGGAAGACTCCCGAGCCGACCGCGCCGAGGTGAGCGTCGAACGCGCCGACCGCGACGGAGATGCCAGCCGGCAGCCCAAGCTTCTTAGCCCAAGGCAGGGCAAGCTTGCCCGCAGCCACGTCTGAGGTGTAGGTCTGGCTATAAAGCCTGTCGCGGAGTGCCCCGAGCTTGGGATGGAGCTTGGTTAAAAATTCTTTTGACGGCAGGCCGCCCCACTTCTCGTTGAACATGGCCTTATGGCCGGCGGCGCAGCGGCCGCGCAGGATCTTGTCCGGCCGCGTTTCGCCCGTAAGGACGGCGGGAATGTAATCGCAGCACTCAACCCAGCTCCAGGCCGCGTCGAAGACTTTGGGATCGGCGTCGAGGCAGTGGAGGATCTTGCTGAAGAACCATTCCGAGGAGTAGGTGCCGCCGCATTTGGCCAGATATTCGGGATGCTCTTCGGCCGCGAGTTTTGTGATTTCGGCGGCTTCGGCGAAACCCGTGTGGTCCTTCCACAGCCAGGCCATAGCGTTGGGATTCTTTTTGAACTCCTTATCGAAACAAAGAGGCCTCCCGTCCTTATCGACTGGGATCGGCGTCGAGCCCGTCGTGTCGATGCCGACGCCGATGACCTGGGAGGGATCGAACCTTTTGTCGGCCCGCTTAGCCTTGGCCAGGGTCTGCCCGACCGAGACCTCGATGCCCTTGAGATAATCGGCCGGGTTCTGCCGGGCGAGGTTGGGATTCTTGGGATCGAGAATGATGCCCGCCTGGCCGGATTCGTAATTATAGATGGCCGTCGCCAGTTCACGGCCGGTCCGGACGTCAACGAGGAGCGCCCGGACGGAATTCGTCCCGAAATCAAGGCCGAGGGAATATTTGGTTTTGCTCGTTTTCTTCATTCTTCAGATGTCCTCCAAGACGGGGACACGTCCTCCATTGAGAAATGAGGTCCATGTCCCCATTAAATTATTTTATCTCTCGCTTTTTTATCAAGCCAAGCTTTATGGATTGGACAACAGGCCCAGCTGAGCATTTGTCTAAACACGGGTCACCTCCTTTTGGAAATGGATGATGAATTCATGGAAAAAACTCCCTGACGAATATTTCTAATCGGCATTGGGTATGATATATAGTATATCAACATTGGATTTCAATGAGGGATTTTTTTATGGGAGAAGGCTTGGAAAATTCGGCGTCGGTCACCGAATTGTTTCGCGCCTTTGAGAAGGAGGTCGGATGAGTCTCAGATTCTTAAAAAATGCATTCATGGGTTTTATCTCATTGGTTTTAGTCGCAGGCAGTTTTGCGTCCGGCCAGGACCGGTTCAACGAGGACCTGCTGAAGAATTTCACGTTCCGCAACCTCGGGCCCTACCGCGCCGGCTCCTGGGTGACGTCCTTCGCCGTTCCCACCGCGCCGCTCAAAGAGCATCTCTATACGCTTTATGTCGGGACGCGGAACGGCGGCGTGTGGAAGACGGTGAACGCCGGCACGACGTTCGAGCCCGTGTTCGACGGCCAGGCGAAGCTCTCCATCGGCGCCGTAGCTGTGGCTCCTTCGAACGCGAACATCGTCTGGGCCGGGACGGGCGAAGCCTATTGCGCCCGGAGCTCGAACTCGGGCGACGGAGTCTATAAATCCACGGACGCGGGCAAGACCTGGAGGAACATGGGCCTCGAAGATTCCCATCACATCGTCCGGGTCGTCATCCATCTCAAGAACCCGGACATCGTCTACGTCGCGGCCATGGGTCGTCTCTTTTCGAACAACGCGGAGAGGGGCGTGTTCCGGACGAGGGACGGCGGCCAAACCTGGGAAAAAGTGCTTTACGTCAACGACAGGATCGGAGCCATCGATCTGGTCATGGTCCTTGCCGATCCCGACATCCTCTACGCGGCCATGTACGACAAGGTCCGCTTGCCCTGGCACTACGAGATGGGGGGACCTGAAAGCGGAATCTACAAGACGATCGACGGAGGCAAGTCCTGGAAGAAGCTCGCCGGCGGCCTGCCGTCCGGCCGGGTCGGTCGGATCGGCCTTGACGTCTTTCAGAAAAATCCCGACATCCTGTACGCGGTCGTCGAGAACGGCAACCGCCGGCCGCCAACCCAGCCGGAGATTGACCTGGCCAAGAAGCGCGGGTCAGAGCCGGGCGAGTTCACGGCCGGCAACGAGGTTTACCGCACGGACGACGGAGGAAAGAGCTGGCGGAAGGTGAACGCCGGCTACGAGGCGGCCTTGAACAAGGCGCCCTACTCCTTCAACGAGATTAAGATGGACCAGAACGACCCGAATACGGTTTACATAACCGGCCAGTCTCTCGCCTCGACGAACGACGGAGGGAAGACCTGGAACGGGCTGAGCTGGCCGTCGAACGGTGTGTTCCAGAAGGCCTTCGGCGACTGGCGGGCGATGTGGGTCGATCCGGAGAATTCCGACCGGCTGATCTTCGGCAGCGACGGCGGGGTGAATATTTCCTACGACCGGGGCAAGACCTGTCACCACTTTTACAATATCCCGCTCGGCGAGTTCTACGCCATCGGCGTGGACATGGAGGACCCCTACAACATCTACGGCGGGATGCAGGATCACGACTCCTGGAAAGGCCCCTCGAACGGCTGGGCCGGCGAGGTCACCCTTACGGACTGGGTGACGGTCGGCGGGGGCGACGGCATGTACAACTGCATCGATCCGACGGACAGCCGCTGGGTCTATAACAACCGAGAGATGGGTGCCATGTGGCGGCTCGACCAGAAGCTCGGCGTCCAGACCTCGATCACGCCGAGACGCGAGCCGGGGAAAGAGGCTCCGCGCTTCAACTGGACGCCTCCCGTCATGCTCTCGCCGCACAACCCCGCGATCGTCTACACCGGAGCCCAGGTGCTTTTCCGGTCGCTCGACCGCGGCGACCACTGGACCGAAGTCAGCCCGGACCTGACGACGAACGAAAAAGCCAAGCAGCGAGGCGCGGGCAATATCTCCTATTGTACGATCACGACGATCTCGGAATCGCCGCTCAAGCCGGGAATTATCTGGGTCGGCACGGACGATGGAAAGGTCCAGGTGACCAAGGACGGCGGTGCGACATGGACGGACCGGACGGCGAAGATCGCGGCGGTCGGCGGCCCGGAAAACTTCTGGGTGAGCCGGGTGCTGGCCTCGCCCCACGACGCGGGCACGGCGTTCGTAGCCAAGACGGGGCTGCGCTTCGACGATTTCCGGGCCTGCTTGTATAAGACCGCGGATTACGGTGAAACGTGGACGGCCCTCAACGCCGGCTTGCCCGGGAAACCGATCAATGTCGTGATCCAGGACCGCAAAAACGCAAACCTTCTCTTCGTCGGCACCGAACAGGGCGTTTATGTTTCGATCGACGGCGGCAGGAAATGGGTTCCGTTCAAAAACAATATGCCCTGGGTCAAGGTCACGGACCTGGTCATTCATCCGCGTGAGAACGATCTGGTGGTCGCCACGTACGGACGCGGCCTGTTCGTCACGGACATCACGCCGCTCCAGGAATTAAATGAAAATGTCCTCGGCCAGGACGTTTTTCTCTTTGAGATCGAGCCCAAAGTCCAGCGGATCTATGGCGGCATCGGCAATTATCAGCTCCTGGGCGACAGCCATCCCATGACGCCTAACGAGCCCAACGCCGTCGTCATCAACTATTATTTAAAGGAAAAGGCCGCGGCCAAAGTGAATATCAGGGTGACCGACCCCTACGGAAAAGTCCTCCGCGAGATCAACGGCAAAGGCGAAGCCGGAATGAATACCATCCAATGGGACATGCGGGTGCCCCGACCTCAAGGACAGGCGCCGGGATTCGGCGGTTTCGGAGGGGGAGCGATGGTCGATCCTGGTGAATATGTGGTGACGATCGAGATCGGCGACAAGACGTTCACCAAGAAAGCCCTGATTCCGAAGAGGATGGGCTGGTCGCTCGGCCCAATTCCAAGCGTCATTAAAGACTAGGGGAAGAGGTTATCTTCGCAGTTCGCTATTAAGGCGTGGCTCTGGTGTCATGGCCAAGAGCGGAGCGATGGGGCGATCCGAAATGTAGGGTCATCCTGGGCGAAGCGAAAGATCTCGTAGAGCCTACCCGAAGTCGAATGAGATCTGGCGCTTTGTTCGTGACGACACGAAATTATTAATGTGAAGGGCAGATAATGAAAAAAATAGCGCGGTTTTTCATTATTGTTATTATTTCCGCATTTTCGGCCCTCGCGGCGCAGACGAAAAAAGATTACCCGCTCCAGCCCGTTCCGTTCACCCGGGTTGCGCTGACGGACGCGTTCTGGCTGCCGCGGATCGAGACGAACCGGACGGTTACCATCCCCTTTATTTTAAAAAAGAACGAAGAAACCGGCCGCATCGACAATTTTGCCATTGCCGGCGGCCTGATGCAGGGCAAGTACAGGGGCGAGCGCTACAACGACACAGACGTTTATAAATGGATCGAAGGCGCGTCGTATTCGCTCCAAGTTCACCCGGACCCCGAGCTCGACAAGTATCTCGACGGCGTGATCGCCAAGATCGCGGCAGCCCAGGAGCCGGACGGCTATCTGTTCACGGCCCGCACGACCGATCCGGCCCATCCCCAGCCCGGGATCGGCCCCGAGCGCTGGGTGGAAGAGAACGTCAGCCATGAGCTCTATAACGCCGGACATCTCTACGAGGCGGCCGTCGCCCATTTCCAGGCGACGGGGAAGAGGGCGCTGCTCGACGTTGCCATTAAGAACGCCGACCTCGTGGCGAGCGTCTTCGGCCCGGACAAGCGGCATGGATTTCCCGGCCACCAGGAGATCGAGCTGGCTCTTGTCAAGCTCTGCCGGGTTACGGGAAACGAGAAATACTTGAACCTGGCCAAATATTTTCTCGATCAGCGCGGCCACGACGTCAAGCTCACCCAATATCCTCCCGGAAACCGGTTTGCCATTTACAACGACGCCGAGCAGATCCAGGCGCATAAGCCCATTTTTGAGCAGGACGAGGCCGTGGGACATGCTGTCCGTGCCGCTTACATGTTCCCGGCACGGCCGATGTGGCGGCGCTGACCGGAGAGGACAAATATTTCAATGCCGTCCAGAGGCTTTGGGAAAACGTCGTTAATAAAAAAATGTATCTGACGGGCGGCATCGGAGCGCGGCACGACCGCGAGCGCTTTGGGGCGAACTATGAACTGCCCAACCTCACGGCCTACGCCGAGACGTGCGCTTCGATCGGCATGGCGTTTTGGAACCACCGCATGTTCCTCCTCACCGGCGAGGCGAAATATCTCGATGTCATGGAGCGCGTGATCTACAACGGCGTCATCTCCGGCGTGTCGCTCGAGGGACAGGCGTTCTTCTATGCCAATCCGCTCGAGTCGGATGGAAAATTCAAATTTAATGAGGGCCAACTGGGACGGGCGCCTTACTTCGGCACGGCCTGCTGTCCCGGAAACATCAGCCGCTTCATCCCGTCCCTTCCCGGTTATGTCTATGCCGTGAAAGATGACGCGCTCTATGTGAATCTATTCGTGGGGAATACGGCTCGGATCGCTCTCAAAAGCCAGGCTGTCAACATCAGACAGGAAACGCGGTATCCCTGGGACGGCGCGGTGAAAATAACCGTCGAGCCGGAGAAGGCGGGCGAATTTTCGGTAAATGTTCGCATCCCCGGTTGGGCGCAGAACCGGCCCGTGCCGGGCGACCTTTATAAATACGTCGACAGGAGCGATGAGATAGCCGTTCTCAAAGTGAATGGATCTCACGTCGGCCTGAATATGGACAAAGGCTTTGCCCAAATCCGCCGGAATTGGAGGAAGGGCGATACGATCGACCTCGTTCTGCCGATGCCTGTCCGCCGGGTCGTCGCCCGTACGATGGTGAAGGACGACACGGGCAAAGTCGCGCTCGAATGCGGCCCGCTCGTCTATTGCGCAGAGTGGCCGGACAACGGCGGCAAAGTTCTGAATCTGGCTCTGGCGGATAATGCGCAGCTCAAGCCGGAATTTCGGGCTGACATGCTCAAAGGGATCGTTGTCTTAAAAGGAAAAGCTTCGGCCGTGACGAAGAACGCCGATGGTTCGGCCGCTTCCATAAAAGAGCAGGACTTCCTGGCCATCCCGTATTATGCCTGGGCCCACCGCGGCCCCGGCGAGATGGCGGTGTGGCTCATTCGCAACTCATTAAGCAAGAGAACCAGTCTTTAATTTCCGACATGGAAAATATAAGGAAATATGGAAAGGCGCCTTTTAACATAGCCGTTATTCATGGCGGGCCCGGGGCTCCCGGGGAAATGGCGGCGGTTGCAAAGGAGCTGTCCAAAACTTGCGGCGTTTTAGAACCGCTTCAGACAAAATCAAGCCTAAAAGAACAACTTCAGGAATTAGAAATTGTGCTGAAAGAGAACGGTGGCCTTCCAATGACATTGATTGGGTTCTCCTGGGGAGCATGGCTGAGTTTTGTTTTTGCGGCCCGGAACTCCTCATTCGTCCAAAAGCTCATATTGGTCAGCAGCGGCCCATTTGAAGAAAGGTATGCCCTCGATATTATGAGAACTCGATTAAGCCGACTGGCAGAAGAAGAAAGAATGACGATCGATTCTCTATCGGAAATCCTAAACGATCCTGAGCGGCAGGATAAGAACGAGATCTTTGCTCAACTTGGCGAGCTTATTTCTAAAGCCGATTCCTATGATCCTCTGCCTTACAAGAGCGATGTTATTGAATATCAATATTACATTTTCGAGAATGTTTGGAAAGAGGCCGAAGAACTGAGAAGGAGCGGAAAACTTGTGGCTCTTGGCAAAAAGATCCGATGCCCAGTCGTGGCCATCCACGGAGACTGCGATGCTCATTCGGCTGAAGGTGTCAAAATTCCGCTAGCGAGCGTCATAAAAAATTTTAGATTCATTCTTTTGAAGAACTGTGGGCATCGTCCCTGGATCGAAAGGGCGGCGAAAGATGCATTCTATACGATTCTTAAGAAGGAATTGTAAGATAAAAATCTGGCGCACAAGACCCGTTTCCGAAACTCGGGCAGGCCGTGGGACAAGATATGTGTCCCATTTTTTGATTGTTTTGACGAGCGGGTCGATCATTTCACGGGCTGGACGGCAACGAGCATCTTCGGCGGCGTCACGTAGGATTCCATGACGAAGCTGCCCGCCGGAGTGAACTGGATTTTGGCGTTTTCGTAGACCTTTCCCTCACCCTCGTATTTATTATTCAGATTCAACTCCACGACAAGGAAGAGGTATCCGCCGGAAATTCTTTTGCTTGTCCCCATTTCCAGGCTCCGGCCTTCCGTCGCTAAGAGGATTTTGTAACCGTTCTCGGTTTTCTGTTCCGTGGCGGCGTTGAAAACGACTTTCAATCCCAGGCCGCCGATGAACCGTAATTCCCCCTTCTTCATTTCGCGGAACGCTCCATAAAATCCTTCGATGTCGCCGGCATTCAGGAATTGCGAGAGACGCCGAACCTCGTCTTCACTCGTGTATTCATTAAGAAGAATCCTGACGGAGACGACATTTGCTCTGTTTGGGCCGCCGCCCATGAAAAGCCGCCCCTTGAATTCCGTCTTAGCCCAGAGACCGGGACATAAAACCGCATAAGCGGCCGCAAGAAACCCGATGAGACAAGCCTTGAGTGCGCGCTTTTTCATTCGATCTTCCTTGTCGATCCTGCCAATTATAAAAACCCCTTCTCCTTCAATCGTAGTCCTTGATTCAAATGGTGTCAAGATGTCGAGGCCGGGCTGTGCCGGGGAATAGAGCGGTCCTTCAAGGTCAATCCCTTGACCTCAAAGCTTTTCCTCCGAAAATTGTCTATATAATATACAGAACCTATAGAAAATGTAGGATGATGTGATTGATTAAAGGAGGAAGAAATGAAAAATCGGCCAGCTCTTTTTGTCGCGGTCCTTGCGATCACGGCAGCAATGGTCTTCGCCACCCCCGGGACAGCGGGACGGCGCGGTGGCCAATCCCCGTCCCTAGAGAAGGCGGTTGTCGATTCGCTCTTGTCTCTGCCCTATTACGGCATTTTCGATAATCTCGCCTTTGAAATGGACGGGCCGAATGTGACCCTGACCGGTCAGGTCATACTGCCGATCACGAAGTCGGAGGCCGCCAAACGCGTCGCCAAGATCTCCGGCATCGGGAAGATCACAAATAAAATTGAAGTGCTGCCGCTTTCGGCCAGCGATGATGCCATCCGGATGACCGCTTACCGGAAACTGTTCGATACCAGCGACCTCTATCGGTATGCCATGGGCGCGGTCCCGACCATCCATATCATCGTCAAGGGCGGGCACGTCACGCTCGAGGGAATGGTTTCAACTCCCGAGGACAGCCAGCTCGCGAATATGTTGGCCAAGCAGCTGCCCGGGATCTTTTCCGTGAAGAACAACCTCAAGGTCGAGAAGAAGTAAAGAGGTTCCGGCTTTACCGGTCCTGTTCTGTTCATCCCGGCTTTTCAGACGGACGCGCCGCAGACTGGTTGTCCCGGCAGCGTTCACATGCTGGCCAGTCAGGTCCTATCCGGGCCGGGAGCGCAGCGCATTTTCATCTTATAGCTCTTATAGTCCGTTTGAACTTGACATTACTTTGAGGGGGAATGCAGGACCGCGGAGAATTTCGCCGACCAGGCGATCTCGCCGGCAGCTTCGGGCATCAGAGTGAGCCGGAGAAGGCGGCCGTCACGCTCAGTCTTTTCAAGCTTGGCATTCTGAACGTCGAGCTTGTCGAAGATGAAGCCGGCGGGTTCTGTTATATAAAGGATATACAGATCGCCCTTCACAGCGCGGCTCTTGCCAAAAAGAGCCGTCCCATCCCAGTGCATATCATCCAGGTCCACGCCGCCGCACGTCACGTGGCGGTTTGTGGCGAGAAGTTGAGGATGAGGCCTTCGCTCTCTGATGCAAAAAGCCTGGGACCGGAATTTCGGGTCGAGGGCGCCGGGCGCAAAGGCTCCCCTAAAACTGCCCAGGAGCCTCTTTGACCAGAATTCGAAGACGTAATATTCGCGGGACGGGTCGAGGCCGAGGTCGGCAAGCCTGATCTCCGAAAAATCGCCGCCCGTCCGGCCGAGCACGGACCAGTTTTCAAAAGGCCGGTCGATCTCGAGCAGATAGAGGAAGCATGCCGGCGTATATCCGCCGTCGAAAACGCGCGGACCTGACCCGCTGACCTCGACATCGGCGCGCCAGAGATATTGGGAGCGTGACGGGTCGACGTCATAGATCTGGCCGGGCACGGTGAAGAGCACCGGCACGGTCCGTTTCGCCGGTTCGGCCGCGGCTGTCCTGTACACGGCCGGCTTGTCCGTCAACATAAAAAGCGAGCCGGTGAGCGTCGTCACCAGCGTGGACTTGTAGGCGTCTTCGTTGAGCTCGATGTGGTCGGGATCGTTCCGCCAGACGATGTTATTGAAGGAATTGTACTGGGCCAGACCCGCGTAGGCGAAGCCGTCGTCGCCGATGCGGCAGGCATCGATGAGCCCCGTCAATTCGGGCCGGATACCCCAACATCCGAGGAGAAACTTGTCCCGGCCGATCTCGTCGCGCACGGTTTGGACATAGCGCCGAACCGTATCCTGGAGGCTGATTTTTTTCTCTTCAAAATAATCGCGGTTGGCGTTATAGCCTTCGTAGCGAAGATGCCTCAGCGCGTCGAGCTTGAAATAATCCCAGCCCTGCTCGCGAAGACCTTTATAGAGCGGGCGGACAACGGTGTTGAGAGCTTCCGAATTCGAGGCGTCGAGGGCGTAGCCGATCCAGTTGCCCACGGCCGGCCGGCCTGAGCCGTCGCGGACGAACCATTGCCGATGGGCTTCGGCATAGGCCTTGTCCTGAACGGAGGCCGCGGTCCAGATCCCCGGCTTGAGGCCCTTACCCTTGATGAATTCGGCCAGATATTTGAGACCGCGCGGGAATTTCTGATTGGGGATCAGCCACATCTCCGGCGTACCCGTCCCGCGCTGATAGCCGTCGTCGATCTGAAAATATTCGTATCCGAACGGCCGCAGGACGTCGGCGAAGACTTCGGCCGTTTCGACCACATCCTGCTCGGTGATCTTGTCGAAAAACGCGAACCAGGAAATCCAGCCGGCCGCCGAACCCGGCCAGGGCTTGTATGTCCAGGGCTCGAAATAGGGGAGACCGCGGTGCTTTTGGAAAAAGCGGGGACGAAAACGGAGGACGATCTCGTTGCCTTCGGCGGAGAGAGAGAACGTCTGTCCTCCCGGTGCTCGTTCGACGGGCGAGATTGTAACCTTTGGGTTCGCGTCGACGGACAGAACCCAGTCGGACTTGCGGTCATAGACGGCCCGGTTGAGGGAGCTTCGGCTGAGTCCGGACACATGGCGGACGATGAGCGGGCCCGCCCCTCGGCGGTCGCGCCGGTCCGCTTCACAGGGAAAGGACTCTTCGCTTCCGCGGACGGTTCCCGAAAGCTTGATCGGGATCGGCGAGCCGGGGCCGAAGAGAAGGATGATCTGTTCAATCTTGTCTCCCGTCTTATAAACTTGCGTCTTTGACTGGACGCGTTGAAGGCCGGCGGTGACCGTTCCTTCGAATATTGAGCGGCCGTCGTAAATCACGCTGATCCGGCCGCCGGCAAGATTTACGACCGCAGGAGCATTGGGCGGCGCTTGGGCTTTATCCGGTGAATTGGACCCCGCGAGGAGAACCATGCCGGCGCAAAAAAGCAGGCCGGCCATTCGGAACGTCTTCAATAGATTCATGACCGTCCTCCCTATTCCCATTTTTTTGCCGATATTATAATATATGGCATACTCGTAGATGCGTTTCCATATCTATTTTCGAAATCTTCATTGGGGGTCTAAAACATGAAGAATTGCAAGCTCTTTTTTTTCTGGGTGTTTGCCGCCGCCGCTCTCCTTGCCGCGGTTTCCTGCGCAGAGAAGCCGAAATCGGACTATCCCGTGAAAGCCGTGCCGCTCGCCGCGGTGAAATTCACTGACGGATTCTGGGCCTCGCGCCAACAGACGGACATCGCCGTGACCATCGGCCACGAAATGAAGGAGAGCGAGGACACGAACCGCATCAAGAACTTCGAAATAGCCGCGGCCGCGCTTAAGGGCACGACCGGCGGCAAGTTCGCCACGCGGTACGCCTTCGACGATTCCGACGTCTATAAAGTCATCGAAGCCGCGTCCTACACATTGATGCTGCGGCCTGATCCCGACCTTGATAAGGCGTTGGACGGCTGGATCGCCAAGATCGCCGCCGCCCAGGAGCCCGACGGGTACCTCTACACGGCGCGGACGATTGATCCCAAGAATCCGCCCCGGATGGCGGGCAAGGAGCGCTGGATAAACCTTAGTGACAGCCACGAGCTCTATGTCCTGGGTCATATGTACGAGGCGGCCGTGGCCCATTATCAGGCGACGCGGAAGAAGAACTTCCTCAATATCGCCCTCAAGAGCGCGGACTTCATCGACAAGACGTTCGGCCCGGGAAAGGACCAGCTCAAGCTCGTCCCCGGCCACGAGGAGATCGAGATCGGTCTGGTCAAGCTCTTCCGCGCGACGGGAAAGATGAAATATCTCAACCTGGCCAAATTCTTCATCGACGAGCGCGGTAATACGGCGGGGCACAAGCTTTACGGCGAATACGCCCAGGACCATAAGGCTGTCATCGAGCAGACCGAGGCTGTGGGCCATGCCGTGCGGGCGGCCTATCTTTACTCCGGGGTTACAGACGTCGCGGCGCTGACCGGCGAGCGGCGCTACATGGATGCCATGGACAAGATCTGGGACGACATCGTCTCGAAAAAGCTTTACCTCACCGGCGGCATCGGCGCCGCCGGCGGTATCGAGGGATTCGGCCCGGCCTATGATCTTCCGAACCCGACCGGCTACGCCGAGACCTGCGCCACGATCGCCTACGCTCTCTGGAACTACCGCATGTTCCTGTATTACGGCGACGCAAAATACATGGACCTCTTCGAGCTCGCCGCTTACAACGCATTTCTCTCGGGATACGGGATGAGCGGAGACCGTTTCTTTTATCCCAACCCTTTGACATCCTACGGCCAGCACGAGCGCACTCCCTGGTTCACCTGCGCCTGCTGCCCGCCCAATGTGGCCCGCTTCATCGCCGAG
Source organism: Candidatus Aminicenantota bacterium (assembly GCA_022866045.1). GTDB lineage: Bacteria > Acidobacteriota > Aminicenantia > Aminicenantales > UBA4085 > JALHTW01. The sequence continues at coordinate 19,084 of JALHTW010000227.1, forward strand.
CTTGGCGGGTTCGCCTACGGTGTCGAGGCCGACAAGGTCTTTGTGAACTTTTACGCTCAGGGAACGGCCGATATAGAAACGAAAGCCGGCAAAATCGTCCTCGAGCAGACGACGGACTATCCGTGGAAGGGCGATATCAAGATCAAAGTCGCTCCGGAAAAAGCGGCGGAGTTTAGGCTCATGGTCCGAATCCCCGGGTGGGCGCTTGGGAAGCCGCTTCCGAGCGATCTCTACCGCTATGCTGAAGAAATAAAAGATCAGCCTGTCGTGAAGGTCAACGGCGAGACGGTGGCCCTAAACATCGAGAAAGGATATGTCCCGATCGCGCGGACCTGGCAGAAAGACGATATGGTCGAGATCAGCCTGCCCATGCCTGTCCGGCGGGTGTTCGCGAACGAAAACATCAA
>JALHTW010000228.1 GCA_022866045.1 Candidatus Aminicenantota bacterium
CCTCGACCATCGACCTTTTACTCCCCCTTAATTCATCGTTCTAATTCAAAAAACCGACTTTAAACCCTCCATAAACCGCAAATCCCGGCGCACCGTATCCGAATACAGGCTCGTATTTCGCGTTGAGGAAATTATCGAGACGGACGAAAAATTGCGCCCGTGCGTTGACGTTGCAGGAGAGCGAAGCATCGAGGAGCCAATAGCTTGGCAGCGTGACGTCGCGGGAGATCCAGGCGGAAAAATCCTTGTCGGCCCTCTGTCCCGTATAAGCCGCGGACAAGGAGGCGGCCCATTTTTTAAGGAACACGCCGTCGATCCGGGCCGTGAATTTGTCCCGCGGCCTCCGCAAAAGATCGGTGCCGTCGTCGAGGTCCTTGGCTTCGAGGCTCGTGTAAGAGGCGCGGCATTGCAGGTTGTCCCCAACTCTGGCCTCGCCGTATAGCTCGACGCCGCGCGTCCTGGCGCGTCCGACGTTGATGTAGCCCCGGCTGAAATCGAAATCGACGAGGTTTCGGAAATCATCCCTGAAATAGGCAATCCCCGCAAGGACCATGCCCTTTAGAAAATATTGCTCGACGCCGATGTCCCAGCCGCGGCTCTCTTCGGGCTTGAGCTCGACGTTCCCGATCGGACCCCAGAAAGTCCCGGGCGCATAAAGCTGGTAGAGCGAAGGCGCTTTGAAGCCCGTGCCGATCGTGGCTTTGAACTTCGTCTGCGTTCTTTCCAGGAAATAGGCCGGCGCCAGGCGGTAGGTGAGGGCCGTGCCGGCCCGGCTGTGATGGTCCAGGCGCGCGCCGAGCGTGGCGAAGAACCGGCCGGCGACCCTGATCTGGTCTTGAATATAAATCCCCTCTTTATCGGCTTTCTTCGAGGGAAAAGGGCTTTCATAGGGGCCCAAAATGCTGAAGGATGTATATTCGGATTCACCCTCCTCGCGCGAGATGTCCGCGCCGAACGTGAGCGTGTTATCCTCGCGGATGAAGACGTTGTTCTGCCAGTCGAGCTTCATGAGATCGCTTTTAAACATTCCCTTTTCCGCGTCGTAGGGATGAAATTCGTCCACGGGATTATTATGCTCCCGGCTGGAGCGGACGTAAGAGATCCCGAGCTTTTGTTCCCAGCGGTTTTGGACAAAAAGCCCGCGCACCTGGCCGCGGAGGAGAAAGGAACTGTAATTCTGGGTGCTGTTGGGGTCGTCGCCCCAAGGTCCGCCGAAGTTGTCGATCTCGGACCTGGCCGCGACGGAACGGATGATGAAATCGGCCTCGATATTTTTTTTGAGATTGAGCCCGATCCTTCCGGATAGGCTGAGGTTATTATAGCCGTCCTTTTCCTTATTTCCAGCGTAGGCCGCGCCTGCTGCTGAGATCCCTTCGGTCGAAAGCCGCGACAGGCCGAGGGAATAATTGAGCGTGCCGCTCGAGCCGCTGAATTCCAGGGCGCTGGAGAGCGTTTTATAGGCTCCCCCCTGCGTTGATAACGTCAGGCGCGGTTTTCCTTGGCCTTTCTTCGTCAGGATGTTGATCACGCCGCCGAGGGCGTCCGATCCGTAAAGCGTGCTCTGGGGGCCGCGCAAGATTTCGATCTGCTCCACGTTGTCCACGGACAGATGGGCGAGATCGTACGACCGCGAGGGATTCATCGGGTCGTTGACCTCGACACCGTCGAGCAGGATCAGGATGTGTTCGGAATTGGCGCCCCGGAGAAAAACCGAAGAGGCCGACCCCAACCCTCCGTTCTGGATGACGGCAAGCCCCATGACGCTCTGGAGCGCCTCAAGAACCATCGGCTTTTTCGTCTTTTCCAGGTCACTCCCGGTGATCACGGTCACCGAGCTTGCGATCTCCCTGGCCGGCGTCTCGATCCGCGTGGCGGTGACCACGATCTCGTGCTGAAGGAGCGGCGGGCCCGTTTGTTTTTTTGGGTCTTCAGCGCTCAATGGGCGAAAGAGAACGATGAAAACGGCGGTGAAGAAAAGAACGGTTTTACGCATGGCGTGGCAACCTCCTGGTTTGTCTTCCCCCGCTTTTTCAGGCAAAAAAAACCACCCTGTCTTCCCCGCGAAGACGGGCATCGAGGTCTAAAGAAGGTCTCCTGACTCTCGGATCATCCTCCTCCCGGGCCTTCCCCTCCTCGTCCGAGGAAAGTGGCGTCGTCCGGGATTCGTCCCCGATCACAGTAGCGGGGGCTGTGTCCGTCTTTCACGGACTTCCCTTGCTATTAAACCTGAGAACATACTTATAGCCCAATAGCTCCGGGCCTGTCAATATCGAAAAAGAGAAAAAGGCTGCCTTCTCTTGTTCTTGGAGAAGGCAGCCTATCGAAGGGAATGGATAAGGGGAGATAAACGAAATCTATCGTGAACTCCCAAAAAAGAGGAGGGA
>JALHTW010000229.1 GCA_022866045.1 Candidatus Aminicenantota bacterium
ATTATTCATAAATTGCGTCGTTTTCTTGAGAAGAGAATCCGCTGATGGCGCCGAATTCGGGGACATGACCCAAATTCTCCGGAATTTGGGATCGTGTCCCCCTTGTCTTGAATTGGGCGCCCGTCGGCAAATCCACGACCGGGAGGGATAACGTCATTCAAGAATAATTCAGGCTAAATCAAAAACGGGATGAACATTTTGGTCTTCGTCATATAAACGGCATATTCGCCGCCGAAGCGGGCCAGCATCTCTTTCTCTTCGATCCTGGCCGTCAGATAAACGGCGGCTAAATCGATGAATGCCAGAATCAGCGTCAGGGACATGACCCGCTTCAGGAAAATGCCCAGGCCTAAAAAAGCCAGGGAACCGTACAAGGGATGCCGGATGAATTTATAGGCGCCGCGCACGACCAATCGGGTTGTGTTTTCGAATTGTCCTTCCGGCCGGCCGAGTTTTCCCAAAAGATAGGCTCCCTGAATGGCTAAAAAGAGCGAGGCCGTCAGGAAGATCCAGGAAAAAATATGAAGAAAAGACAACGGCTCCTTGAACCAGAACCTGACGTTCAGAAGAAAAAGCGCCAGGATGCTTTCAAAGGCGAAAAAGCGGGCAATCCCGTGATATCGCCGCGCCTTGATCGAAAATTGCCAGGAAATGATGATGAATGCCGCCGTTCCCATGACAAAGGCGGCCCAGAAGCTCATTTCAATACGTGTTCCGATGGACGAATTTTTCGAGGGGAAAGCGCTCGGGGCGGGTCTTTTCCCATTCGGCCTGTTTGGAGGAAAGCAGGGGGCTGACCGTCGCTGAATGCTTGCCGACGATGATGAGCGTGATGACCTGATATTCTTCCGGGATGCCGAGGATTTCTTTTGTCTTTTTCGGGCTGAAGCCGGCGATGGGGTGAGCGACGAGTCCCAATTCGGTCGCACGTAAAACTAGGAAGGCCGTTGCCTGGCCGCAGTCGAATTGATGATATTCCCGGTCTTTGATGACGCAGTCGTCCTCTTTCTTACTGAAGACAGCGATGATCATCGAGGCGGCCTGGATCCATTCGTTGCCCGGACTCAACGCGGCATGCATTTCCTTGAGCTTTTCAGGGTCATAAACGAACACGAACCGCCACGGCTGGTTGTTGATGCATGAGGGCGAAAGTTGAGCGTGGCAAGCCAGGTCTTTGATAAGATCTTCGGTGATTTCCGCCGGCTCAAGCGACCGGAAAGCCCGTCTTATATCGATAGCCTTGGTGACGTCCATGGCATCCTCCTCATCCATGATCCAATCGCCTGTTTTCTTTTATTATTAAATAGGAAAAACATTCACTCGGAGATATTTGTTATAGATAGACGGCGAATTTACATTCCTGAGCGCCGCTCGCGCACGATTCCAGGAGCTGGACCTTTACCGGTCTTTCCAGAACGCTTTCCCAGTATTTCCGAACGAACCCCTGGGAACAGAGGCCGTAGGTCGGCGAAACGCTCCATCTGGATCCCCATACCCTCGATCATTCCTATTTCTTTTTTTCCCACATAAAACCTCATCCTGAGTAATGCCGTCTTTCTTTTATAGCAAAATAATATCCAATGTCCAGTCAAATTTCGAAAATATGGGACACGTTCCAAATACTACTCTTGTCCTCGCCAGGAGCGAAGCGACGCGGCGATCTCCAAAAAAGATTCTTCAAGATCGCAGCGCCGCCTTCGACGGCTGGCAATGACAGATCAATCCGAGGAAAATTGGGGACACTTCCGTTTTTCAAGAAAACGGAAGTGTCCCCAATTTTCACCCAATTTTCCAGGGGGCTGCGGGCGGCCTAAGCGCCGCCCGAACGGGGATGTCATTTTAATTAGTGCGTTGATATTAGATTTCCATTCCCTGCCCTCAAATATTCAAAACGACCGGAGGAAGGAGCAGTCAGAAATTTTGAAGATGCCGTTGCCGTCGACTCGCGCCTCGCCGCGCAGGCAGCAGACGGGCGGCTCGCCGATCGTCAGGCACTTCCGCTCGCCCACGCCCTCAAGCAGGCCGGTCTCATCCTCGAAGAGATAGAAATACTTCCGGCCGCCGTTCGTCTCTTTGCCGCGCGCATCCACAACCCGCACCACGAGTTCGACCTGCTGGCCGGCGTATTTCCGTAAATCCTTGATCCGAAGGTCCGGCCGCTTGCCCTCGTAGAGCGCGAGCGGGTCGCCGTCCGGGCTGAAACCGAGCGAGTCGAGGAGCATTTTCGCTTTCTCCCGCGAATCGAGATCGGAGGCGACATCCAGGCTCTCGATCCCCTGGAAATAGCGGAGGATCTGACGCGTCCGCTGCGACTCGAGTGAATCGAAGACGCCGGCCTTGATCAGGGTGAAAAGCTCTGATTTCGAGACGTGCACGCGGGCGAGAAAATCCTCGATCGAAAGATACTCGCCGGCGCTCTTGCGCTCCTCGATGATCTTCTCCGCCGTCCGTAGCGGCAGGCTTTTGATGGATGTGAACCCCACCCGGATAGCCTTCCCCTCGACCTCGAACTCGTAGCCGCTCCGGTTCACATCCGGCCCGAGAATCCGGATCCCGAGCCGCTTGGCCTCTTCAATATACTCCGCCAGCATGTAATAGCCGCCGCCGGCGTTAAGCACAGCCGCGAGATACGGCACGGTGTGGTGGGCCTTGAGATAAACCGCCTGGTAGGCCATGGCCGCGTATGACGCACTGTGGGCTTTATTGAAGGAATAGGACGAAAATTTCTCCATCGTCTGCCACAATTTCTCGACTTCGGCCGCCGTGTATCCCCGGTCCCTGGCCTCCTTGAAGAACCGCCCCTGGAGGATCGGAAGCGGCGACTCCCCTTTCGCCTTCAGGCTCCGCCGCAGCAGATCGCCCTCCTCGGGCGGCATGCCCGCCACGCGCTCCGCGATCTGCATCACCTGTTCCTCATAGAGCAGCAGCCCATCGGTCTCGGGCACTATCTTCTCCAGGAACGGATCGCGAAACGTCCCCCGCCCCTCACGGCTCCGCAGCAGCCCCTCCTTCATCCCGCTTTCGGTCGGGCCGGGCCGGATGAGGGCCAGCGCCTGGGTCAGCTCGAAAATATTTTCCGGCTTCATGCGGCGGAGCAGGTTCATCATGGCCGGGCTTTCGACCTGGAAGCAGCCGATGGTTCTCGCCTGCGTCAGCCATCCGAACGTTTTCGGATCGCCCGCCGGCAGACTCTTCAACCCCAGCCCCACCTTCGTCGCCGAAATCGCCGCCAGCCCCCGCACGGAAAGTAAATCGAGCTTGATGAGCTTCAGGTCCTCGACCGCGTCCCGGTCGAAATGCGACATGACAAAGCCCTTGGCCGATTTCTCGAGCGGAAGGTAGCGGTCGGCGGGCGCGGGGGTGAGGATGACGCCGCCGACATGGAGCGAGTTCTCGTGGTACACCGACGTGAGCTCGGAGGCGAGCTTCCAGATCTCGAGGTAGCCGGGGATGGGATTGGCCCGCTTCAGATAATCCGGCTCGGCGAAATACGGCGCCCGCTTGCTCAGCGAACGCGATTCCTCGGGCGGAAGGCCGAAGGCCCGCGCCGTCTCGTAGAGGGCGGAGCGCGCCCCGAAATTCTTCAGGCTGCAGACGAAGGCCGCGCCCGTCTTGCCCTGG
>JALHTW010000230.1 GCA_022866045.1 Candidatus Aminicenantota bacterium
CCGGGGACAACGTGAACCTGGAGATCGACCTGATCACGGACGTGGCGATGGAGAAAGGGCTGCGGTTCGCGATCCGGGAAGGCGGACGGACCGTCGGCGCCGGCACCGTCACGGATATCATCGAATAGAAAGGATAGAGTTCCCCCTGCCGAATTTCTGAATTCGGCCGGCGGATCCTCAAAAGAGCAGGCTATGAGAGAAATCATCACCCTGAGCTGTTCGGTATGCAAACAGCGGAATTATTCCAACACGAGGAACAAGAAAAAACAGACTGAACGGCTGGAGATTAAAAAGTTCTGCCCGTTCTGCCGGAAGCACACGCTTCACAAGGAAGTCAAATAGGAGATGGGTCAGAAGGGACAGGACGAAACAGGTGAGTAGCTCAATTGGCTAGAGCAGCGGTCTCCAAAACCGCAGGTTGCGGGTTCGAGTCCTGCCTCACCTGCCCAAAGATAACAACATTAAGGATCGCCCCGAGATAGATCGAGAAATTCATTCAGAAGGACAGAGAAACCATGAGCGATAAAGTGAGATGGTACAAGCGTTTATGGACGTTCATCAAGGAAGCGCGTGCCGAGCTCAAAAAAGTGACTTGGCCTTCGCGGAACGAGATTTATAACACCACGCTTGTCGTCATCATTGCCACCGTCTTTTTCGGCTTCTTCCTGTTCTTCATGGACATCATCTTTTCCTGGGTGATCACGAAGATTGAATCGTTTTTTTAGGTAAGCACAATCATGGCAAAAAATTGGTATGTCGTTCACACGTATTCAGGATTCGAGAAATTCGTGGCCGAGTCCATCCGACAGCGGGCCATCGAGATGGGGATCGAGGACCAGATAGGACAGATCATCATCCCGACCGAAGACGTCATCGAGATCAAGATGGGGAAGAAGGTCGTTTCGACCAAGCGGTCCTATCCCGGCTACATCCTGGTCGAGATGGAGATGACGGATGAGAACTGGCTCATCATTCGCGAGACTCCGAAGGTCACGGGATTCGTCGGCTCGGGAAAGAAGCCCTCGCCGCTGAGCAAGGACGAGGTCAGCCAGATCGTCGAGCACATGGAGACCACCTCGGAGAAGCCCAAGCCGAGGCACTCCTTCGAGAAGGGCGAGGCGGTCCGTATCATCGACGGCCCGTTCTTCAACTTCAGCGGCATCGTCGAAGACGTCAACCACGAACGCAGCACGCTCAAGGTGCTGGTGACGATCTTCGGCCGGTCGACGCCCGTGGAACTAGAATTCTTACAGGTCGAGAAAATCTAGGAGGCATTCATGTCCAAAGAGGTTGTGGCAAGGATCAAGTTGCAGATCGTGGCCGGACAGGCGAGCCCCGCTCCTCCGGTGGGGCCGGCCCTGGGGCAGCACGGCGTCAACATCATGCAGTTCGTCCGCGAGTTCAACGAGAAGACGGGCAAGATGGAAGAGGGCATGGTCATCCCCGTGATCATCACGATCTTCAAGGACAAATCGTTCAATTTCGTCCTGAAGACCCCTCCGGCGTCCTACCTTCTGAAGAAGGCGGCGGGTATCGCCAAAGGCTCCGGGACCCCGAACAAGGAAAAGGTCGGCAAGGTGACCCAGAAGCAGATCGAGGACATCGCCAAGCTCAAGCTTCCGGACCTCAATGCCAACGACCTGGAGGCGGCCAAGAAGATCATCGAAGGGACCGCTAAAAACATGGGATTGGAGATTATCAGTGGCTAATCGTGGGAAAAAGTATCTAAAGGCGAGAGACCTCCGGGTCAAGTCCGAGTATTCGCTCGAGGAGGCGGTCGACCTGCTCAAAAAAGGCCATTATGCGAAGTTCGACGAGTCTGTCGACATCGCCCTGCGCCTGGGCGTCAATCCCAAGCAGTCCGACCAGATGGTCCGGGGGACGGTCATCCTCCCCCACGGCACGGGCAAGACCAAGAAGATCTGCGTCCTGGCCTCGGGCGAGAAATTGAAGGAAGCCGAGGCGGCCGGGGCCGATTACGCAGGCGGCGAGGAACTGATCGAAAAGATCGCCGGCGGCTGGATCGATTTCGACATTGTCATCGCCGCGCCCGACATCATGCGCAGCGTGGGCAAACTGGGCCGGATTCTCGGGACGAAGGGCCTGACGCCCAACCCGAAGTCGGGCACGATGACGTTCGATATCAAGAAGGCCGTCGAGGAGACGAAGGCCGGCAAGGTGGAATTCCGGATCGATAAGACGAGCATCATCCACTCGATCATCGGCAAGGTCTCGTTCTCCGAAGCGAAAATCGTGGATAACGCCAAGACCTTCATCGCGGCCGTCGTCCACGCCCGGCCGTCGACAGCCAAGGGCAAGTTCGTCCGGAGCATGTACCTCAGCACGACGATGGGGCCGTCCTTCAAGATCAGCGAGGATATTCTGGAGAAATAGGACAAGGAGAAGCGCGGATGAAACGGGAACAAAAAGAAGCACGCATCAAGGAGCTCGCCGACATTTTCAAATCGGACGGCACTTTCTACCTCTTCGATTACAATAAAATGAGCGTCGCCCAATCGGTGGACCTGCGGAAGACCCTGCGGAAGCACGGCTCATCGCTCAAGGTTGTCAAGAACCGCCTGGCCCTCCGCGCGCTCAAGGCGGAATTCCCCGACGCCCTCAGGGGCTCTTTTCGCAAACCCACGGCGGTCGCCTTCACGGCGGCCGACCCGATCCTCCTGGCCAAGGCGCTCAAGGAGTTCGCCGTTCAGAACAAGGTCCTGGTCGTGAAGGGCGGCGTCGTCCAAGGCCAGTACTTTCCGGCCGAAAGGTTCGATGAAATCACGAAGCTCACCTCGCGCCAGGCGCTTTTGGGCAAGATCGGCTTCATGATGGCTTATCCTTTGACGAAGCTTTTAAGAACTTGGCAAGCCCCGCTCACCAGCGCGGGGATCTTGTTGAGCCAATTAAAGAATAAAAAACAGTAAGTCGGTATGACCGCAACAGGAAAGGAGTCATTTCACATGGCAAAACTTACCAAGGAAGAATTTTTCAGTCACCTGGACAACCTGACGGTTCTGGAGCTTGCGGACTACATCAAAGAGTTCGAGACCCGCTACGGCATCAGCGCCCAGGCGGCCGTTCCCATGGGCGTAGCCGCCGGAGCGGCTCCTCAGGCCGAAGCGAAGGCCGAAGAAGTGAAGACCGAATTCACCCTCGTCCTGAAGAGCGCCGGCGACAAGAAGATCAACGTCATCAAGATCGTCCGGGAGATCACGAATCTGGGATTGAAGGAAGCCAAGGACCTGGTCGATGGTGCGCCCAAGCCGGTCAAAGAAGGGCTGTCTAAACAGGATGCGGAAGCCCTCAAGGTGAAGTTCGAGGCCGTTGGGGCTCAAGTCGAGCTGCAGTAGGATCCTTTGGATAGAGGCGGGATTTCCCCTAACGACCAGCATAAAAAGATGGGCCCGTGCACCGAATGCCGATCTTCGGCATGCGGGCTTATTTTTATGAGTATCTGCCGGGGTCTGCTTGCTGAAAGTCATTCGGCATGTGGACCTCAAAGAGAGCGTCCATGATTAAAGAATCCGAAAATATTTATCGCGAACGGATTGATTTTTCCAAGATCAAGGCCATCTTTCCCATGCCCGACCTTCTTGCGATCCAGCGGGCGTCCTACGCGGAGTTTCTCCAGATGGACCTGCTGCCCGAGGAGCGGAAGGATACGGGCCTGCAGGCCGCCTTCAAAGATGTGTTTCCCATTTCCGATTTCAAAGAGACGACGCAGCTCGACTTTATCAATTATGCGATTGGAAACTGGGAATGTAAGTGCGGGCGGCTGAAGGGGGTGGAGAACTCCCGGGCGGAATGCAAAGGCTGCGGGACGCTGCTCCCGGCCGACGCGGAGATCACCGAGAAGGAGATCTGCCCCTATTGCGGTGCGAGCCGTAAGATCGAAGTTCCGCAGTGTGACCACTGCGGCGACCGGGTCGGCCTGAAGATGAAGTACAACCCGAACGAGTGCCTGCAGAAGGGCTACACCTATGCCGTCCCCCTGCGTCTTAAGGTCCGCCTGATCTCGTGGGAGAAGGACGCCTTGACCAAAGCCAAGCGGCTGAAACACATCAAAGAGCAGGAGGTCTATTTCGGCGACATCCCCCTCATGACGGACAAGGGGACATTCATCTTCAACGGCATCGAGCGGGTCGTCGTCAGCCAGCTTCAGCGCTCCCCCGGCGTGTTCTTCCGACAGGGCGAGGTGAAAGGCTTTTTCATCGCCAAGATCATCCCTTACCGGGGCGCCTGGGTGGAATTCGAATATGACATCAAGAACAACCTCTTCGTCCGCCTCGACCGGAAGAAGAAATTCCTGGCCACGGTGTTTCTCCGCGCCCTGGGATTCAGCTCGGACGAGGACATCCTCCGCATCTTTCATAGGATCACCAAGGTCACGCCCGAGAACGGGAAGCTCTACTGGGACCTCTCCGAGGGTCTGGTCGGCAAGACGCTCAAAGAGGACATCGAAGACCCGAAGTCCAAGAACGTCATCTTCCACGCCAACAAGAAGATCAACGAGGAAGTCTATCAGAAGCTCAAGGCCATGGGCCTCACCCGTGTTGCCATTGACCGGAAAGACCTCCAGAACGCCTTTGCCCTGAGCGGCATCAAAGGCAAGGTCAAAGGCAACGAAGAGATCGGCGATACGGCCCTCGACCTTCTCATCGGCCTAGGCGAACCTTTTGAGGTGTTCTTCCCCACAGAGGATGAGGCCGGGATGATCATCGTCAACACCTTGAATAAGGACTTGCGCAAGGACACCAACCAGGCCCTGGCGGAGATCTACAGAAAATTGCGGCCCGGCGAGCCACACACGATGGAGAGCGCTCATAACCTTTTCCGCAGTCTCTTCTTCAACCCGCAGAAGTACAATTTCTCGCGCATCGGCCGGTTGAAGATGAACATCAAGCTCGACCTGAATACGCCGCTTGATGATAAGACCTTATCGCCTCAGGATTACGTGGAGGTCATGAAGTACCTCTTCCGCCTCCGCCGTGGCGAAGGGGCCGTGGACGACATCGACCATCTCGGCAACCGGCGCGTCCGTTCGGTCGGCGAGCTCGTCGAGAACGCCTTCCGCATCGGCCTGACGCGCATGGAGCGGACGATCAAGGAGAAGATGACGATCACGGCCGACTTGGCCTCCGCCATGCCCCAAGACTTGATCAATTCCAAGCCGGTCATCGCGGCCCTCAAGGAGTTCTTCGGAAGTTCTCAGCTTTCGCAGTTCATGGACCAGATTAACTCCCTGGCCGAAGTCACGCACAAGCGGCGCCTCAGCGCCCTCGGGCCGGGCGGCTTGAGCCGCGAGCGGGCGGGGTTCGAGGTCCGCGACATCCAGGCTTCGCACTACGGCCGCATATGCCCGGTCGAAACGCCCGAAGGTCCGAACATCGGGTTGATATCCTCTCTGAGCTGCTACGCGCGCGTCAACAACTACGGCTTTATCGAAACTCCCTACCGGAAGGTCCGTAACGGCCGGATCATCGATTACGTCAAGATTCTTCACCCCGGCGACGGCGACTACAAGGTCGGCGACATCATCGAGAAGGATGATTATTTGAAGGACGTCGCCTCCTTCAAGCGGAAGAATGCGCGCCATTTTGCCGTCGTCGAGCCTTACTGTTTTTACCAGACAGCATGGGAAGAGGAAAAACACAATATCGCCCAGGCTAACGCGCGCGTGGACGAGAAGGGCTATTTCGAGGACGATATCATCAGCGCCCGACAGAGCGGAAACTTCAAGCTTCTCCCCAAGGACCAGATCGATTACATCGACGTCTCCCCGAAACAACTCGTCTCTCTTTCCGCCGCTCTGATCCCCTTCCTGGAGCACGACGACGCCAACCGCGCCCTCATGGGCTCCAATATGCAGAGGCAGGCCGTTCCGCTTCTCCGGCCCGAGGCCCCGCGGATCGGCACGGGAATCGAATACCTGGTCGCTAAGGGCTCGGGCGACGTCATCGTCTGTAAACGCTCGGGCACGGTCGAATTCGTCGATGCCGAACGCATCCTGATCCGCACGGACGAGAGAGAGAATGCCAAGGACTATGAGGTCGGGACCGACCTTTATCTCCTGACGAAGTTCCTGAGGACCAACCAGAACACCTGCCTCACCCAGCGTCCGATCGTCCGCAGGGGCGACCATGTCTTAGCCGGGCAGATTCTGGCCGACAGCTCCTGCACGGACCACGGCGAGTTGTCCCTGGGCCGGAACGTCCTGTGCGCGTTCATGCCCTGGCGCGGGTATAATTTCGAAGACGCGATCATCGTCAGCGAAGAGCTGATCAAGCAGGACATCTTCACCTCGCTCCATATCGTCGAGGAGACGATCGAAGCCCGCGACACGAAGCTCGGCCCCGAGGAGATCACGCGGGATATCCCCAACGTCCCTGAAGTCGTGCTGAGGAACCTGGACGAGAACGGGATCGTCCGGATCGGCGCCCAGGTCAAATCCGGCGACATCCTGGTCGGAAAAGTCGCGCCCAAAGGCGAAACCCAGCTCTCCCCCGAAGAGAAGCTCCTGAAGGCCATCTTTGGCGAGAAGGCCCTGGATGTCAAGGACGCCTCGCTCTACTGCTCTCCGGGCGTCGAGGGGACGATCATCGATGTTCGCATCTTCTCCCGCCGCGGCACGGAAAAAGGGGAGCGGGCCAAGCTCATCGAGAAGGATGAGATCTCCATGATGAAGCGGAATCTGGACGACGAGATCACCATCATGGAGGGCGAGCGCTGGAGAAAGATCAAGGTGCTGCTTAAGGGCGCTGTGCTCGAAAAAGACCAGAAGGTCTCCGGGCTGGCGCTCGGCAAAGGACAGAAATTGACGGAGAAGATCTTGGACGAGATCGACCCGGACGACATGGGCAAGCTGAAGGTCGAGTCCGGCGGCGAGCGCGACGAGAGGATCAGGGACATTGAAAAGAAGGTCAAGCGCCAGATTGAGGCGCTCCGGGCCATCTTTAAGGATAAGGTGGACAACCTGAAAAAGGGCGACGAGCTCGCCCCGGGGGTCATCCAGGCCATCAAAGTCTTTATTGCCATGAAACGCAAGCTCTCGTGCGGAGACAAGGTGTCCGGCCGGCACGGCAACAAGGGCATCATCGCCAAGATCGTGCCCGAGGAAGACATGCCGCGGCTTCCCGATGGAACGCCAGTCGGGCTCGTTCTCAACCCGTTGGGCGTTCCCTCCCGTATGAACGTCGGGCAGATCCTCGAAACACACGCGGGCTGGGCGGCTGAAAAGCTCGGCCTGTGGATCTCGACGCCTGTATTCGACGGCTGCTTGGAGCGGGAAGTGAAGGACCTGCTCAGGAAAGCGGAACTTCCGGAATCCGGGAAGACGCCGCTGTTTGACGGCATCACCGGCGAGTTGCTCGACCAGGAAGTGACCGTCGGAAACATCTACATGATGAAGCTCTACCACCTGGTCGACGACAAGATTCACGCCCGTTCCACGGGACCCTATTCGCTCATCACCCAGCAGCCGCTCGGCGGAAAGGCCCAGTTCGGAGGCCAACGGTTCGGCGAAATGGAGGTCTGGGCCCTCGAGGCCTACGGCGCGGCCTACACCCTCCAGGAGCTCATGACCGTCAAGTCCGACGACGTCGAAGGCCGGGCGAAAATCTATGAGGCCATCGTCAAGGGCGACCTCGAGTTCTCGCCGGGCCTTCCCGAATCGGTCAACGTCCTCATCCGCGAGCTGCAGAGCTTGTGCTTAAACGTCGAGCTCGAAAAGTCCGAGAAGGATGAAACGCCGCCGTGGGGAATTGAAGTTCCCCAAATTCGAAAAGGAGAGAAATGATGGAACTTAAGCAACCCATGGGTGGCAAACCGAAGATCGAATTCGACCGCGTCCGCATCAGCATCGCCTCTCCCGATAAGATCAAGAGCTGGTCCTGGGGAGAGGTGACCAAGCCCGAGACGATCAACTACCGCACGTTCAAGCCGGAAAAGGACGGCCTCTTCTGCGCCAAGATTTTTGGCCCGATCAACGATTACGAATGCCTCTGCGGCAAATACAAGAGAATGAAATACCGGGGCATCATCTGCGAGCGCTGCGGCGTCGAAGTCACGAAATCCAAAGTCCGCCGGGAGCGCATGGGCCATATCCATCTTGCCTCGCCGGTGGCCCATATCTGGTTCTTCAAGAGCCCGCCGAGCCGCATCGGCCTAGTGCTCGACCTTTCCATCAAGGACCTGGAGAAGGTCCTCTATTTCGAATCCTATATCGTCATCAATTCCGGCGACACGCCCCTCAAGGAAAGGCAGCTCCTCAACGAGGATGAATACAAGGAAGCCCGGGAAAAATACAACGACAAGTTCGAAGCTTCGATCGGCGCTGAAGCGATCAAAGTCCTTCTTGAGAAGATCAACATCCAGAAGGAAGCCGACCGCCTCCGCAAGGCGATGAAGAAAGAGACGTCCCAGCAGCGGAAGCTGCGCTACGCGAAGAGACTCCGGGTTTTCAAGGCCCTTCGGAAATCCGGCAACCGTCCCGACTGGATGATCCTGGACGTCATTCCCGTCATCCCGCCGGACCTGCGGCCTTTGGTCCGCCTGGACGGAGGACGGTTCGCGACATCCGACCTGAACGACCTTTACCGCCGGGTTATCAACCGGAACAACCGGCTGAAAAAGCTCATCGAGCTCCGGGCGCCCGATCTCATCATCCGCAATGAGAAGCGGATGCTCCAGGAAGCCGTGGACGCCCTTTTCGATAACGGGAAAAGGGGGAGGGTCCATTTGGGGGCCAACCGCCGGCCGCTCAAATCGCTGAGCGAGGCGCTGCGCGGCAAACAGGGTCGGTTCCGCCAGAACCTTCTCGGCAAGCGCGTGGATTACTCCGGCCGCTCGGTCATCGTCGTCGGCCCCGAACTCAAGCTCAACCAGTGCGGGCTGCCCAAAAAAATGGCGCTCGAGCTTTTCAAGCCGTTCATTTTTCATAAGCTTGAAAAGGAAGGACTGGTCCCGAGCGTCAAAGTCGCCCGCGAATGGCACGAACAGGAGCGGCCCGAAGTGTGGGATTATCTCGAAGAAGTCGTCCGTGAGCATCCCATCCTCCTGAACCGGGCGCCCACGCTCCACCGGCTGGGCATCCAGGCGTTCGAGCCAATCCTGGTTGAAGGCAAAGCCATCCAGATCCATCCCCTGGTCTGCGCCGCTTTCAACGCCGACTTCGACGGCGACCAGATGGCCGTCCACATCCCCCTATCCGTCGAAGCCCAGATCGAAGCCTCGACCCTGATGCTGTCCACGAACAATATCCTGTCTCCGGCGCATGGCCGGCCGCTGACGATCCCCAGCCAGGACATGGTCCTGGGATGTTATTATTGCACGCTGGCCAAGAAAGGGCTCAAAGGCGAGGGCCGCATCTTCGGTTCGCCCGAAGAGGTGCTCCTGGCATTCGAGAACAAGGAGATCAGCCTCCAGTCTATGATCAAAATGCGCTATGACGGCCCGTTCATGAACCTTTCGGTGTTTTATGACGATCAGGCCATATTGATGTGCCCGGTCGTGAACGTCAAGCGTGAGCTGATCGAAACGACACCGGGCCGGATCACCTTCAACAGCGCCCTGCCCAAGGGCATGCCGTTCATTAACGGCACGTTCAAGAAAAAGGGCCTGGAAAACCTCGTATTCTACATTTATCTCAAATCCGGCCTCGGCCTGACCGTCGAAACGCTGGACAAATTGAAAGAGCTGGGCTTCGCCCAGGCGACGCAGGCCGGATTCTCGCTGGGCATCGATGATTTCGTCATTCCCAAAGAGAAGGCCGCGCTCGTCGATAAGGCCCAGAAGGAAGTCCGGGACATCGAAAAGCTCTATCTCGACGGCACGATCTCGGCCGGCGAGCGGTTCAACCGCGTCGTCGAGATCTGGGGCGACGTGACCGACAAGGTTTCGAGCGCGATGATTGATGAGATGAAGAGGATCAGTTTCGAGGGACCCCATCTGAACCCGCTTTTCGTCATGGCCGACTCCGGGTCGAGAGGCAACAAGCAGCAAATCCGGCAGCTGGCCGGGATGAGAGGCCTGATGTCCAAGCCGTCGGGGGAGATCATCGAGACGCCGATCATCTCGAACCTCCGGGAAGGGCTGAACGTCCTGCAGTACTTCATCTCAACGCACGGCGCCCGCAAGGGTTTGGCCGACACCGCTTTAAAGACGGCCAATTCCGGCTACCTTACCCGCAAGCTCGTCGACGTGGCCCAGGAAGTCATCATCGAAGAGCACGACTGCGGCACGCTCAAAGGCATCAACATTACGGCCATTGTCGAGAATGGCGAGATCATCGAGCCGTTCGTCGAGCGCGTCGTCGGCCGCGTTTCCCTGGAAAAGATCGTCCATCCCGACACGGGCAAGGTCATCGTCGATATGAACGAGGAGATCACGGAAGTTGTGGCCCAGGAACTGCAGAACCTCGGGATCGAGAAGGTCAAGATCCGCTCCGTACTGACCTGCGAAGCGAAGCGGGGCATCTGCCAACTCTGCTACGGACGGAACTTGGCCAGCGGCTTCAGGGTCGAGCTCGGAGAAGCCGTCGGCATCGTCGGGGCCCAATCCATCGGCGAGCCCGGAACGCAGTTGACGATGAGAACGTTCCACATCGGCGGTATCGCCATGAGAGGCGCCGAGCGGTCCAAGCTCGAAGCCAAGAATGCCGGGATTATCCGGTTCAACAACGTTAAGGCCGTCGTTAACAAGGACAAGTCGCTGATCATCGTCAACCGGAATGCGAACATCGTCATCATGGATTACCGGGGCCGCGAAGTCGAGCACTATCAGGTTCCTTACGGAGCCAAGATCCTGTTCAAGGACGGCGATGAGGTGAAAGCCCGCCAGGAATTCGCCGAATGGGACCCCTTCAACACGTTCATCCTGACCGAGGAAAGCGGCAAGGTCCATTTCCATGACGTCGTCCGCAAAGTGACGATGGAGGAGGTCCAGGACGAGTTCACGGGCCTGATCAGCCAGGTCGTCATCGAGCCCAAGGACGAAAAACTGCAGCCGCGCATTGAGATCCTCAGCCTGCGCGAGAAAGACAAGAACGGGAAACCGGTCATCCTCAAGAAGTACTTCCTGCCCTCCGGGGCCAACCTCGCAGTGAAGGAGGGCAACACGGTTTATGCCGGCGACATCCTGGCCAAGATCCCGCGAGAAGTCGCCAGAACAAAAGACATCACGGGCGGTCTGCCGCGCGCGGAAGAGCTTTTCGAAGCCCGCCGGCCAAAGACGCCCGCCGTCATCTCGGAGATTGACGGGATCGTCCAGTTCGGCGGCCTGGTCCGCGGCTACCGGAAACTGAACGTCAAGAGCGACCGGGGCGTCGAAAAAGAATATTTGATCCCCAAGGGCGCCCATATCAGCGTCGGCGAGGGCGAGCGCGTCCGCGCCGGCACGCCTTTGATGGACGGCCCGGTGAATCCCCATGATATCCTTAAGGTCCTGGGAGAGAAGGAGCTGGCCGAGTATCTCCTGAGGGAAGTCCAGGAGGTCTACAGGCTCCAGGGCGTCACGATCAACGACAAGCACATCGAGACGATCATCCGCCAGATGCTGCGCTGGGTCAAGGTCGAAGAGGTCGGTGATACGGAATTCCTCGTGGACGAACAGGTCGATAAATTCGTCTTCCAAGAGGAGAACCTCAAGGTGATCAAGAAAGGAGGGAAGCCGGCCAAGGCCCGCCCGCTCCTCCTGGGGATCACCAAGAGCTCGCTGAGCACGGACAGCTTCATCTCGGCCGCCTCCTTCCAGGAGACGACTCGGGTGCTGACCGAGGCCAGTATTTGCGGCAAGGTCGACCATCTGCGGAGCCTGAAGGAAAACATCATCATGGGCCGGCTGATTCCCGCCGGGACGGGCTACAAATTCTACCGGGATGTAGAGCTCCGGGAAGGAAAAGAAGCAGAAGCGGAGAAGGGGGCCGAAGAGGCGCCTCTTCAGCGCTGATTTTTTGGGCTAACTGCCTTTATTTTCTTGACATAGCCGGTGAAGTTTGCTATATTCCGGACATTCGTTCCGAGAGAACTATCTGTTCGGAGTGAGTACAATTTTATATTTTTTTTGAAGGAGTAGCTTTTTTGCCAACCGTCAACCAATTAATTAGGAAAGGCCGGACCTTCAAGAGATACAAGAGCAAGTCGCCGGCATTGGATGGATGTCCGCAGAAGCGCGGCGTGTGCACGCGCGTCTTCACGACGACGCCCAAAAAGCCGAATTCCGCCTTGAGAAAAGTGGCCCGAGTTCGCCTGACGAATAATATCGAAGTCACGGGTTACATTCCCGGCGTTGGGCATAACCTTCAGGAACACTCGATCGTGCTCGTCCGCGGGGGCCGCGTCAAAGACCTGCCGGGCGTCCGTTATCACATCATCCGCGGCACGCTGGACAGCGAGGGCGTGGTCAACCGCAACCAGAGCCGGTCGAAATACGGCGCCAAGAAGCCCAAGGAGAAAAGAGTCACCCCATAAGGATGACAGGAGAGTTCGATGCCAAGACGCGGGATTATCAAAAAGAAGAAAGTGCCGGGTGACCAGAAGTACAACAGCACGCTGATCACGAAATTCATCAATATGTTTATGAAGAAAGGGAAGAAGAGTACCGCTGAACGGGCGATCTACGCTTCGATGGACGTGGTGAAAGAGAAAGCCAAAGAAGATCCTTTGAAGATCTTCGAGAAGGCCGTCGAGAACGTGCGGCCCATGCTCGAGACGAAATCGAGGCGCGTCGGCGGGGCCACCTATCAGGTCCCCGTCGAGGTGGATATCAGCCGCTCGATCTCCGTGGGCGTGCGCTGGATCATCAAGTATGCCCAGGACCGGGGCGGCAAGAGCATGGTCGAAAAGCTCGCTGCGGAGATACTCGACGCTGTCGCCAACAAGGGCGGCGCGATCAAGAAACGTGAAGATACCCATAAAATGGCGGAGGCCAACAGGGCTTTCGCTCATTATAGGTGGTAATCTTATAAATGGTAGTCTCCTTGAATATCGGAGCAGGGACTATTCACGTTCCCATGGAGCGACGATTTGACGCGAACGTACTCGATCGAACGAGTGAGGAACATCGGCATCATGGCCCATATCGATGCGGGGAAGACTACCACGACGGAGCGTATCCTCTACTATACCGGCATCACCTACAAAATGGGAGAAGTCGACGAGGGTACAGCCGTCATGGATTGGATGGCTCAAGAGCAGGAACGTGGTATAACGATCACATCAGCCGCCACCACCTGTTACTGGAACAACCATCGAATCAACATCATCGACACGCCGGGACACGTCGATTTCACGGCCGAGGTTGAACGGTCGCTGCGGGTCCTGGACGGGGCGGTGGTGCTGCTCTGCGGAGTCGGTGGAGTCGAGCCTCAATCCGAAACTGTCTGGCGGCAGGCGGATAAGTACCGGGTTCCCAGGATCTGTTACATCAACAAGATGGACCGGATCGGGGTCGACCCGGAGCGGGCCCTCGAACAGATAAAGTCGAGGCTCGCGGCCAAGCCCCTCGCTATCCAGATTCCCCTAGGCAGGGAGGAGTATTTTCGAGGTATTGTTGACCTGGTGAACATGAAAGAATATGACTGGGGCACGGACTTGATCGGGACGGATTTCGTCGTGAAAGAAGTCGCCGCTGAACGCCGGGCCGAAGTCCGTCAAAAACGGTCGGAAATGCTCGAGCAACTGAGCGACGCGGATGAGCATATCATGGAGAAATACCTCGAAGGAAGCGAGATGACCGCCGAGGATATTAAGCGGGCGATCCGGAAGGCCACGATTGCCGGCAAGGTCGTCCCCGTACTCTACGGCGCGTCCTTCCGGAACAAGGGCGTTCATCCGCTCCTTGATGCGATCGTCGATTACCTGCCGGCGCCGGTGGACATCCCGCCGGTCGTCGGGCACCATCCCCGGACGCACCAGGTCGAGACGCGGAAGGCTTCGGACGATGAGCCTTTTTCGGCGCTCGTCTTCAAGCTCCAGAACGACCTGTTCATGGGCAGCTTGGCTTTTTTCCGCGTCTATTCGGGGAAAGCGCGCCTCGGCTCGGTCTTCTATAACTCCGTGAAGGATGAAGAGGAGCGCGTCTCGCGATTGCTCGAGATGCACGCGAACAAAAGGAAAGAAGTCAAAGAGATCTTCGCCGGCGATATCATGGCCATGGGGACGGTGAAGAACCTTTCGACCGGAGATACGCTGTGTGCCAAGAACCGGCCGATCGTCCTGGAGTCCATCAAGTTCCCGGAACCCGTGGTGTCCATGACGATCGAGCCAAGATCCAAGGCGGGGCATGCGAAACTCCATAACGCGCTGGCGAAGCTGGCCAAGGAAGACCCGACGGTCAAGATCATGCAGGATCCCCAGACCGGCCAGAACCTGGTTTATGGCATGGGGGAACTCCACATCGAGATCCTCATGGACCGGATGTCCCGCGAATTCGGCGTCCAAGCCAACCTGGGCAAACCGCAAGTCGCTTACAAGGAGACCATCCTGAAAGCAGCCGAAGGCGAAGGGAAATACATCCGCCAGATAGGCGTCAAAAGCCAGTACGGTCATTGCCGGCTGACGATTGAGCCCCTTCCGAGAGGCGAGGGATTCAAGTTCATCAACAAAGTCAAATCCGGCCTCATTCCTGCGGAATTCATTCCAGCGATCGAGGACGGAGCGAAGGAATCGCTCGAATTCGGCATCCTGGCCGGATTTCCTATGACGGACATCAAGGTCACGCTGAAGGACGGCTCGTCGAGCGAGACCGATTCGACGCCCGTCGCGTTCAAGATCGCGGCTACGATGGCGTTCAAGGAAGCGGCCCAAAAGGCCGGGCCCGTGCTCCTCGAGCCGATCATGAAGCTCGAGGTTGTTTCCCCGGACGAATATCTGGGGGACATCAGCGGCGACCTCAACGCCCGGCGCGGAAAGATCGAAGGCGTGGAAATGCGCGGAGGCTCCAGGGTTACCAAGGCCCTTGTGCCTCTCGCGGAAATGTTCGGCTATGCCACGATCCTCCGGACGCTGACCCAGGGCCGCGGCGTTTTCTCGATGGAATTTTTCGAGTATGAGACGACTCCCCTTCAAGTCATGGAGGGCATTGTCGCCCGGATCGAAGGGCGCGTTTCTTACAGTGGTGTCTAGCATGGATCATCTCTGGATGAAACCAAGGAATAGGAGGTAAGGGATGGCAAAGGCGAAGTTTGAGCGGACGAAGCCGCATGTGAATGTGGGGACGATCGGGCATATTGATCACGGGAAGACGACGTTGGTCTCGGCGCTGACGAAGGTGCTGGCCACGAAGGGGTTGGCTCAGGCGAAGAGCTATGATGAGGTGGCGAAGGCGGACGCGAAGATGTTTCGTCGGGACGCGACGAAGATCTTGACGGTGGCCTTGGCCCACGTGGAGTACGAGTCGGAGCTGCGGCATTATGCCCACATAGATTGTCCTGGGCATGCGGACTATATCAAGAACATGATTTCTGGGGCGGCCCAGATGGACGGGGCGGTTTTGGTGGTTTCGGCGGCGGACGGGCCGATGCCGCAGACGCGGGAGCATGTGCTATTGGCGCGCCAGGTGATGGTGCCGTCGATCGTGGTGTTCATGAACAAGTGCGACCTGGTGGACGATCCGGAGATCTTGGACTTGGTGGAGCTTGAGGTTCGGGAGCTTCTGTCGAAGTATGAATTTCCTGGGGACAAGGTTCCGGTGATTCGGGGGGCGGCGACGAAGGCGATGGCGGACCCGGCGGGAGAGGCGGCGAAGCCGGTATGGGAGCTGATCAAGGCGATGGACACGTTCATTCCGGAGCCGTTGCGGGAGGTGGACAAGCCCTTTTTGATGTCGATTGAGGACGTATTCTCGATCACGGGTCGGGGGACGGTCGTGACGGGCCGGGTGGACCGGGGGTTGGTCAAAGTTGGGGACGAGGTTGAGATTGTCGGCTTTGGAGAGACGCGGAAGGCGGTGGTGACGGGGGTTGAGATGTTCCGGAAGCTATTGGACCAAGCCCAAGCCGGGGACAACATTGGTTGTCTTCTGCGGGGGATCGGGAAGACGGATGTTGAGCGGGGGATGGTTCTGGCGAAGCCGGGGTCGATCAAGCCGCACCGGAAGTTCAAGGGAGCGATCTACGTGTTGACGAAGGAAGAGGGCGGGCGGCACACGCCGTTTTTCACGGGGTACCGGCCGCAGTTCTACTTTCGGACGACGGACGTGACGGGGAACGCGAAGTTGCCGGAGGGCGTGGAGATGGTGATGCCCGGGGACAACGTGAACCTGGAGATCGACCTGATCACGGACGTGGCGATGGAGAAAGGGCTGCGGTTCGCGATCCGGGAAGGCGGACGGACCGTCGGCGCCGGCACCGTCACGGATATCATCGAATAAGAGGTCTGATCGCCGCGTTGCTTTGCTCCTGGCGATGACACAAATAAGGCAAGAACATTCGATAACATAGAGAACCGAGGGACATCATGGAAAAAATCAGAATCCGATTGAAATCATTCGATCACCGGCTCCTCGACCAGTCCGTGAAAGACATCGTCGTGAAAGCCAAGAGGACGGGAGCCAGCATCGCCGGCCCGATTCCCCTGCCGACGCGGATTCACCGTTTCTGCGTCCTTCGTTCTCCTCACGTGGACAAGAAGTCCCGGGAACATTTCGAGATGCGCGTTCACAAAAGAGTGATCGACATCAGCGAGTACAACAACGAGACGATCGAAGAGCTCCAGAAACTCGATCTGCCCGCCGGCATCGACGTCGAGATTCAGGCTTTCGGCGCGGGAGAGTAAATCATGCTTGAGGGTCTCATCGGCAAAAAAATCGGCATGACGCAGGGTTTCGACGAGAAGGGGAACTCCGTTCCTCTCACGGTCATCAAGGCCGGCCCCTGCACGGTCATCCAGAGGAAATCCAAAGAGAAAGACGGCTACGCAGCCCTTCAGCTCGGCTTCGTCGAAGAGAAGGGCGTCAAGCGCCAGAGAAAGGCCATGCTCGGCCATTTCAAGAAATCCGGTTCCCCTTTGACGAGAGTGCTGAGAGAGTTCCGTTTTGAAGGCCAGGCCGAGGTCAAGGAAGGCGACCAGTTCTTCGTCGACATCTTCAAGGTCGGTGAAAAGGTCCACGTCACCGGGACGAGCAAGGGAAAAGGTTTCGCCGGCGTCGTGAAACGCCACCACTTTCGGGGCGGTAAGGCCTCGCACGGATCGATGTTCCACCGGGCGCCCGGCTCGATCGGCGCGTCGTCTTACCCTTCGCGCGTCGTCCGCGGCCTGCGGATGGGCGGCCGCATGGGACATGAACGGGTGACGGTGCGGAACGTCGAAGTGTTCCAGTCGGACAAAGATAATAACCTTCTGGTGATCAAGGGAGCCGTTCCCGGCCCCAACGGAGGTTATGTTTTGATTCATAGAGCATAAGAAGAGTTGACTATGCAAAAAGCGCAAGTTTTAGACAAGAGCGGAAAAGTCACCTCGGAGATCGAGCTCCCGAAGGAGGTGTTCGCCTATCCGGTCAAGGCCCATCTTCTGTACGAGGCGGCTATCAGTTATTTGGCCAACCAGCGGCGCGGCACGGCCGCGACCAAGACCCGGGCCGAGGTGAGCGGCAGCAACCGCAAACCATGGCGGCAGAAAGGCACGGGCCGGGCGCGCGCGGGCGCCACGCGATCCCCTCTTTGGCGGCACGGCGGCACGACCTTTGGGCCTCGTCCCAAGGATTACACCTATGAGCTTCCCAAAGAGGCCAAGAAGAACGCCTTGAAATCCGCGATCGCGGCCAAGCACGCGGAGCAGCGGCTGCTCATCCTGGACGACCTGAAGCTCGCGGCGGCGAAGACCAAGGGAGCCGCCGACCTATTAAAAGGCCTGAACGTAGATTCCGGTCTCATCGTCGACGGCCTGGACAACGCCAACCTGTTCGTGTCCGTCCGGAACATACCCAAGGTCAAGGCCGTCGATTGGAAATTCGTCAACATCCATGATGTCTTGAATTATGCATGGCTTGTCATCAGCCGGCAAGCCTTCGAGTCTTTGATGGAGAAATTGAAGTGAACAAGGATCCCTACCAGATCATCCTCCGGCCTGTGATCACCGAGAAAAGCACGGCGCTCAAAGAGAAGAACAGGGAAGTCTGTTTTGAAGTGGCCCTCCAGGCCAATAAATCTGAGATCAAAAAAGCGGTCGAACAGCTCTTCAAGGTCAAGGTCGAGAGCGTCCGGACCCAGATCAAGGTCGGCAAGGAGCGGCGCGTGGGCCGCAGCGCGGGAATGACGAAAAATTGGAAAAAAGCCTTGGTCCGGCTCAAAGAAGGCGAAAAAATGATTGAATATTTCGAGGCGGTTTAACATGGGCATTAAATCTTACAGACCACAAACAGCGGGCCTGCGGCACCGGACGGGCTTGACCTACGAGGAATTGACGACGGACAAACCTTATAAGCCATTGCTGACGTTTCTTGCCAAGTCCGGCGGACGCAACAACAGAGGCCACCTGTCGATGCGTAACAGGGGCGGCGGACATAAGAAGATGTACCGGGTCATCGATTTCCGGCGGGATAAGCTGGAAATCCCCGGCATCGTCGAAACGGTCGAGTACGATCCAAACCGTTCCTCCTTCATTTCCCTGGTCAAATACCAGGACGGAGAGCGGCGCTACATCCTTGCGCCGCAGGACCTCCGAGTCGGCCAGACGATCGTCTCTTCGGACAAAATCGTGGATATCGTGCCCGGCAATGCCACTCTCCTCCGCAACATCCCGCTGGGCACCGTCATCCATAATATCGAGCTTCAGAAGGACAAAGGCGGCCAGATTGTGCGGACCGCCGGGGCTGGCGCCCAGATCCTGGCCAAAGAAGGCCATTTCGCCCAGGTCCGCTTGCCCTCGTCCGAAATCCGGAAGGTCCATCTGGACTGCCGGGCGACGATCGGACAGGTCGGCAACCTCGACCATCAGAATATCACCATCGGGAAGGCCGGCCGATCACGCTGGATGGGTTGGAAGCCCCATGTCCGGGGCACGGCCATGAATCCGATCGACCATCCGCACGGAGGCGGAGAAGGCCGCTCCAAGGGCGGCCGCCATCCGGTGAGCCCCGAAGGCATCCCAACGAAGGGATACAAGACCCGGAGGAATAAACGAACCCGAGTTTTTATCGTCAAAAGAAGGAGTAAGTAAAGATGGGCAGGTCTTTGAGCAAAGGTCCATTCATCGATTCCCACCTTCTCGAGAAGATCAAGGCCCTTGAGTCTCAGGGCGAGAAGCGTAAAGTCATCAAGACCTGGTCCCGGCGTTCGACGATTCTCCCGGAAATGGTGGGCCTGACCATCGGCGTGCACAATGGCCGGAAGTTCATCCCGGTGTTCATCACAGAAAACATGGTGGGCCATCGCCTGGGCGAGTTCTCTCCGACCCGGACCTTCAGGGGACATACGTCCAAAGCGGCCAAAGCGGTCAAGGTGGCAAAGTAACATGGACCCTCAGAAATTCGTTTCCTGCGCAGCTACCCGGCACGTCCGGGTGTCCGCCCAGAAATGCCGCCTGGTCGCAGACCTCGTCAGGGACCGTTTCGTGGGAGAAGCGCTGACGATCCTCCATTTCTCCGAGAAGAAAAAACTCGCTCTGGTCATCGAAAAAACGCTCCGCTCGGCGATCGCCAACGCCCAGCAGAAGTCCCCGAACATCGATGTCGACAACCTCTACATCGGCAAGGTCCTCATCAACCAGGGACCGGCCTGGAAACGAATCCGTCCGGCCCCGATGGGACGGGCGTTCAGGATTTTGAAACGGACGAGCCACGTCCATATTTATCTCGAAGAGAGAAAAGGGAGATAGACAGTGGGACAGAAGACGCATCCGCACGGTTTTAGACTGGGGTTCAATAAGCAGTGGAGCTCGCGCTGGTTTTCCAAAGGTCCGGAGTACGGACGCCTGATCCATGAGGACTTGGAGATGAAGAAGGCGATCAAGGAAAAATATTACCACGCTGGCATCTCTGAAGTAGCCATCGAGCGCATCGGCCCGAAGATCCGGGTCATCATCCACACGGCGCGGCCGGGCATCATCATCGGCCGCGGCGGCAAGGAGATCGAGAGCCTGAAGAGCCTCCTCGGACGGATCGCCAAGCGGGAGGTTTACGTCGACATCCGCGAGGTGGACAAGCCCGAGCTCGACGCCCTGCTGGTCGGCGAAGGCATCGGGGTACAGCTCGAGAAGCGCATCGCCTACCGGCGGGCCATGAGAAAGGCTGTGGAATTGGCCCTCAAGATGGGCGCGAAGGGCATCAAGGTCATGTGTTCCGGCCGGCTCGGCGGCGTCGAGATCGCCCGGTCGGAATGGTATCTTCGGGGACAGCTCCCGCTTCAGACTCTGCGGGCCGATATCGATTACGGATTCACCGAGGCCTTCACCACCTACGGCCAGATCGGCATTAAAGTCTGGATCTACAAGGGCGATATCGAGAAGCCCAAGATGACGTCGCAGACGGCGGAGGTCGAGGAGATTTAGCCATGTTGATGCCAAAGAAAGTCAAGTTCCGCAAGAGCCAGCGCGGACGCATGCGGGGAAAGGCCCGGCGGGGCAACACCCTTTCGTCCGGTGAATTTGGGCTTCAAGCCCTGGAGCCCTGCTGGCTGACGGCCCGGCAGCTTGAAGCCGGCCGGATCACGATCACCCGCTTCATCAAGCGCCGCGGGAAGCTCTGGCTGCGCGCGTTTCCGTGGAAGCCCGTGACCAAGAAGCCCACCGAAGTCCGGATGGGCAAGGGCAAGGGCGACCCGGAATTCTGGGTGGACGTCGTCCGGCCGGGCCGGATCATCTACGAGCTGGAAGGCGTCACCGAAGAAGTCGCCCGGGAGGCCATGCGCCTGGCGTCGCACAAGCTCCCCATCAAGACCCGGTTCATATCCAGAGAATACAGGGAACTCCGATGAAAACAGGCGAATTAAGAGAATTGGATGGGGATGAATTGATCCGGAAAAAAGCGGAGCTCAAGGATCAGCTGTTCAAGCTCCGCTTCCAGCACGAGCTGGGGCAGCTTGAGAATGCGGCCAAGCTCCAGACGGTCCGGAGAGATATTGCCCGGATCGAGACGATTCTCAAGGAAATGCAGGCGAAGGCCAAGGCCTGAAAAGGACGGAATCGCACATGGAAGACAGCGCACGCCAACGAAAAACGACAAAGATCGGGACGGTCGTCGGCAAGAAGATGAAGAAGACGGTCACTGTCCAGGTGGAACGGCAGGTCCGGCATCCTTTGTATAAAAAGATCATCAAAAAACAACGAACATTTCTCGCTCATGACGAATACGAGAAGTGCAAGCTCGGCGACGTGGTGCGGATCATCGAGACCCGGCCCATCAGCAAGCGGAAGCGCTGGAGGGTCATCGAGATTGTGGGCCTGGCGGCCTCGCACGAGATTGAGAACGAGATCGGGGAAGTAAAGCCATGATTCAACAGTACACGATGCTCAGAGTTGCGGATAATTCCGGGGCCCGGCGGATCCGATGCATCACTCCCCTCGGCGGCGGGGTGGGGCTTGTCTGCTCCATCGGTGACGTTATTTCGGCCAACGTCAGGGAGGCGGACCCCGAAAGCAAGATTCCCAAGGGCAAAGTGGTGCGGGCCGTGGTCGTCCGGGCGAGGAAGGAGGTCCGGCGAAAAGACGGATCCTACATCCGCTTTGACGATAACGCGGCCGTCATTATCGACAAGGCGGGCGAGCCTGTCGGGACCCGCGTCTTCGGGCCCGTCGGGCGGGAGCTTCGGGAGAAGAAGTTCATGAAGATCGTGTCGCTCGCGCCGGAGGTGCTGTGATGAGCGCGCTCTCGATCCGAAAGGACGACATCGTCATCGTCAAGCAGGGCAAGGACAAGGGCAAGACCGGCAAGGTCCTCGCGGTCTTTCCGGACAAGCGCCGGGCCATTGTCGAGAGGATCAATTTTGTTAAGCAATTCATCCGGCCGGACCGGAGTAAGAACGTCCAGGGCGGGATCATGGAGAGGGAAGCCCGTCTCCCGCTGTCCCGGCTCATGCTTTACTGCGAGGAATGCGGCCGGGGCGTTCGCGTCCGGACAAAGTGCCTCGAGGATGGGACGAAGATGCGGATGTGCCCGAAGTGCGAGACCAGTCTGGAAAAGCAGAAGTGAAGGATGACCGATGAGCCGCTTAAACGATAAATACAAGAACGAAGTCGTGCCGTCCCTCCAGAAGGAGTTCGGCATCAAGAATATGATGGCCGTGCCGCGCCTGGAGAAGATCATCATCAATGTCGGCGTGGGCGAGGCCATCCAGAACGCGAAGGTCCTGGATACAGCGAGGGCCGAGCTGGGCCAGATCACGGGCCAGATGCCCGTCATCAGCCGGGCCAAGAAATCCATATCGGCTTTCAAGCTGAGAAAGGGCGTGGCCATCGCCTGTTACGTGACGCTGCGGAGCAGGAGGATGTACGAATTCTTCGACCGCCTGGTCAACATCGTCCTCCCGCGCGTCCGCGACTTCCGCGGCGTGTCGCCCAAGGCCTTCGACGGCCGGGGGAACTACACTCTGGGCGTCAAGGACCAGCTCGTGTTCCCGGAGATCGATTATACGAAAGTGGAAAAAAGCCGGGGGATGAACATCACCATCGTCACCTCGGCGCGCAATGACAAGGAAGCATTTGCCCTGCTAAGAGGATTGGGCATGCCGTTCCGAGAGTCACAGTAAAAGGAAGGAGACTATGTCGACGACATCGGCTTTCGCCAAATACCTCAGAAAACCCAAATATGCGATCCGCGTCCGGCGCCGCTGCCGGATCTGCGGGAGGTCCCGGGGTTATTACCGGAAATTCGACATGTGCCGCTTGTGCTTCCGGGAGCTCGCCCACAAGGGAGAGATTCCGGGCATCGTCAAAGCGTCGTGGTGAATATCCAGAAAGGATAACAACATGAGCATAACAGACCCCATTGCGGATATGCTAACCCGGATGCGGAACGCGTCCCTCATCAAGCGGAAGGACGTCAGCATGCCGTCCTCGAGGCTGAAAGTGGAGATCGCCAAGATCCTGAAGGACGAAGGGTATATCAAAAACTTCAAGGTCATCGACGACGATAAGCAGGGGATCTTGAACATCACCCTGAAATATACGGAGGCCAATCAGAGCGTCATCACCGGCTTGCGCCGCGTGAGCAAGCCCGGCTGCCGAATCTACTGCACCCAAGATTCCCTTCCCAAGGTCCTGGACGGGCTCGGGATCGCCGTCATTTCGACTTCGAAAGGCATGGCCACGGGAAGGACGTGCGAAGAGCACGGCGTCGGCGGAGAGGTCTTGTGCTACGTCTGGTGAGGTTTCACGGAGAAAGGGTCGAACCATGTCAAGGGTAGGGAAAAAACCAATCGTGTTGCCCGAAGGCGTGAAGGTCAATATTCTGTCCGACAAGATCGAGTTTGAAGGCCAGAAAGGAAAGCTGGCCTCCCCGCTTTGCCAGGGGATCACTGCCCGGACCGAAGGGAAGAACCTCGTCCTGGCAAGGGTCGATGACTCCAAGGAGCAGAAGGCCCTCCACGGCCTGTGCCGGGCCCTGGCCGCGAACGCCGCGCTCGGCGTCTCGCAAGGATTCCAAAAGCAGCTCGAGATCGTCGGCGTCGGATACAAAGCAAGGCTCGAGAAGGATAAGCTCGAGCTCTCCCTTGGATATTCGAAGCCCGTTGTTTACGAAGTCCCCAAGGACATCGAGATCGTCGTCGAAAAGCCGACGCTCCTCACGATCCGGGGCAGCGATAAGCAGCGGGTGGGCCAGGTGGCGGACGAGATCAAACGTTTCCGCAAACCCGATCCGTATAAGCTCAAGGGCATACGCTATGTCGGCGAAAAATTGATCAAGAAAGAACGCAAAGCGGGGGTCACCGGTGCTTAAAGATAAAGTCAAGACCAAAGAAGAAACCAAAGTTCGGATCCGGCGAAGAATCCGGAAGAAGGTCCGAGGGACCGCCGAGCGTCCGCGGGTGTTCGTGTTCAAGAGCAATCGATACGTCTACACCCAGGCCGTGAACGACGACAACGGCAAGGTGCTCGTATCGGCCTGCACGCTCGAAAAGTCGTTCAAAGAGAACAGCAAGAACTTCAAGAACATCCAGAGCTGCGAGAAGCTCGGGGAGATCCTGGCCCAACGGCTCAGGGAGAAGAACATCGACAAGGTCGTTTTCGACCGGGGTGTTTATCCTTATCACGGCAGGATCAAGGCGCTGGCGGAGGCCATGAGAAAAGGCGGGCTTGTTTTTTAGTCCCGCGAAACGCAAGGAGGACACGTGCACGAGGAAAACACCAAGGCTGGAGAAACGCAACAGGCACAGGAGACGTTCGACGAGCTCGCGGAACTCAAGGATCAAGTGATTAACATCCGCCGGGTGTCGAAGGTCGTCAAAGGCGGCAAGAACTTGAGCTTTGCCGCGCTTGTTGCCGTCGGGAACGGGCGGGGCCTGGTCGGCGTCGGTAAGGGCAAAGCCCGTGAAGTGCCTGCCGCTATTGCCAAGGCCGTGGAGAATGCCAAAAAGCATCTCGTCCGGATCAACCTGGCCGAGACAACGATCGCTCACTACGTCCGCGGCGAAGCCGACGCTGGCGTCGTCGTCCTGCGCCCGGCTTCGAAAGGCACGGGTGTCATCGCCGGCGGCGCTGTCCGGGTCATCCTGGAGCTCGCGGGAGTCAAGGACATCCTGACGAAATCCCTGCGCAGCCACAATCCGATCAGCGTCGCCCACGCCACGTTGGACGCCCTGAAGAAATTGAAGGACCCTTCCCATGTCTCAAAGAACCGGGGGAAAACGAAGGAGGCGATATGGCAGTGAAAGAGCAAAAAAGCGAACTGAGAATTAAGCTCGTCCGCAGCCTCATCGGCTACCCTCAGAATCAGCGTAAGGTCGCCTGGGGCCTGGGGTTAAGAAAGTTGAACTCTGAGGTCATTCGCAAGGACGGCCCGGAGATCTGGGGCATGATCAGGAAGATCCCGCACCTTGTCAAGGTGGAGGTCTTGGAGAAAAAATGAATCTCAGCAATCTGCATCCCGCAAAAGGTTCCCGGAAGGACAGACTCAGGGTCGGGCGGGGTCCCGGCTCCGGCCGCCAGAAGACCTCGGGACGAGGAAATAAAGGCCAAAAGGCGGGCGCTGGATTTTCCCGGAAGCGCGGCTTCGAAGGCGGTCAGATGCCCCTTCACCGGCGGCTGCCCAAGCGCGGCTTCCATAACATCTTTAGGACGGAATACGCCGAAGTGAACCTGGACCGGTTGGCGAAGGTCGCCAACAAGGCCGAAGTGACGTTGAAAGACATGATGGAAGCCGGCCTCATCAAGAAGGAGTCCGAGCGCGTCAAGATCTTGGGACGGGGAACGATTGACTCGTCCTTGACCATACATGCCCACAAGTTTTCCCGGTCCGCCGAGGAGAAGATCGAGAAAGCGGGTGGGAAAGCCGTCGTCATCGGGAAATAAAAAATGCTGGACAGCATCAGAAACATCTTCAGCATCCCTGAGCTTAGAAAACGGGTGATCTTCACCCTGCTGCTGCTGGCCGTTTATCGCGCCGGCGGCCAGATCCCGAATCCGGGGATCAGCTCCTCGGCCCTAGCCGAGTTCTGGCAGGCTCAGAAAGGGACGATCCTCGGGTTCATTGACCTGTTCTCCGGAAGATACATGTCGAAGATGACGATCTTCGCCCTGGGCATAATGCCCTACATCAGCGCCTCGATCATCCTCCAGCTCCTCCAGGTCGTCTGGCCTTACTTGGAACGGCTGGCCAAAGAAGGCGAGCTCGGCCGAAAAAAGATCACCCAATACACCCGCTACGGCACGATCGTCATCTGTGTCATCCAGGCCTGGGCCATTGCCTTCTTGCTCCAGAAGCTGACCAGCCCGGGCGGGGCGCGTATCGTTCCCAATCCCGGCCTTCCCTTCCAGTTGCTGACTGTCCTGACCCTGACGACGGGGACGATCTTCGTCATGTGGCTGGGCGAACAGATCTCAGAACGGGGCATCGGCAACGGCATCTCGCTCATCATCTTTGCCGGAATTGTCGCCCGATTTCCGGCCGGGCTCAGCACCATCGTTTCCGGACTCAAAACGGGAAGCTGGGACCCCATTAAGGCTATCCTTGTCCTTGTGATGATTTTGGCTGTCATCGCCTTTATTGTCTTCATCGAACGGGGGCAGAGGCGGATCCCTGTATCTTACGCGAAGCGGGTCGTCGGCCGGAAAGTCTATGGCGGCCAGAGCACGCACCTTCCCTTGAGGGTCAACACAGGCGGCGTCATCCCCATCATCTTCGCTGCGTCGATCATTACCATCCCGAGCACGATCGCGGCCATGATCAAGATACCCGTCTTTCAGAACATTTCCGCCGCGTTCAGCCCCGGTATGCCGCTCTATAATCTTCTCTACGTAGCATCCATCATCTTCTTTACCTATTTTTACGTTTCGATCATTTTCAACCCGACCGACGTCGCGGACAACCTCCAGAAATACGGCGGCTTCATTCCCGGTATACGCCCGGGTAAGAACTCTTCGGATTACATCGATACGATCCTGTCGAGGATCACGCTCGTCGGCGCCATCTATCTGGCGATTATCTCCATTCTCCCCGAATTCCTGATGACCGGGTTCAAGGTCCAGTCGATCCCGTTCATCGGGAACTTCCTCGACGCCAACCTTCCGAAATTCGTCACCCAAGGTCTCCAAGTTGATTTTTACTTCGGCGGGACGTCGATCCTAATCGTCGTCGGTGTGGCCATGGATACGCTGCAGCAGATCGAAGCGCAACTTGTTATGCGCCATTACGATGGCTTCATGCGTCGCGGCCGCATCAAAGGGAGAAGGTGATGAGGATCATTCTCCTCGGCGCGCCCGGTAGCGGCAAAGGAACCCAGGGGGACCTGATGGCCAAGCGCTATGGCTTCCCCAGGATCTCCACGGGCGACCTGCTGCGCCAGGCCGTAAAGATGCGAACGCCTCTCGGCAGAAAGGCCGAGGCCATCATGAAAGAGGGTTTGTTGGTAAACGACGAGATCGTCGAGGAGCTCGTCCGAGAGCGCATCGCGGACCCGGGCTGCCGTAAAGGATACATCCTTGACGGCTTCCCGAGAACGGTCGCCCAGGCCGAGGCCTTAAAGGAAATAGACGGCAAACGGCCTGAAATCGTGATCGGGGTTGAGGTTCCGTCCGAGGTCCTCATGGAACGCCTGAGCAGAAGGCGTGTCTGTCCTTCATGCCAGGCTATCTATAACCTCATAGTCCAGCCGCCGAAGGATCAAGGACAATGCGATGTTTGTCAGAGCAAGCTTGTCCAGCGCTCCGATGACGAGCCAGACGTAATCCGGGAGCGGCTCAAAGTCTATTGCGAACAAACCGAGAAGCTGAAGGATTATTATCTTCGAAAGAGATCTTATCGGCCGGTTGATGGCCGGGGGACGATCGAAGAGATCTTCCGGAGGATCGTCCATATCCTGGACGAGGCACTGGGCAAAGACGAAATGCGCCGGGTGGAGACATGATCATCTACAAGACGGACGAAGAGATTCGGGCGATGGGCGAGAGTTCCCGGATCGTCGCCAGGATCCTGAACGAACTCCAAGCCATGATCAAGCCCGGTGTCCTGACTTCCGATCTAGACGGGCACGCCGAGCGGCGCGCCAGGGAACTCGGGGCGAAACCCGCGTTCAAAGGCTACCGCGGTTATCCGGCTTCGCTGTGCATTTCGATCAACGAAGAGATCATCCACGGCATCCCCTCGCCCCGGACGCTCCGCGAAGGCGACATCGTCAGCCTCGATTTCGGCGTCCTGTACAACGGATTTTATGGGGATGCGGCGCGAACCTTTCCCGTTGGCCATATTTCCCCGCAAGCCCGGAAGCTCATCCAGGCGGCCGAGGAGGCCCTCACTAAAGGTTTAGCGAAGATGGTCGAAGGGAACAGGATCTCGGACATCTCGGCCGCTATCCAGGAGCATGTGGAAGCGCAGGGCTTTTCCGTGATCCGCGCCTTCGTGGGACACGGCATCGGCCATGCCCTTCACGAGGAACCCCAGGTCCCGAATTTCGGGTTCCCGGGGAGAGGGTCAAAGATCAGACGGGGCCTCGTCCTGGCCATTGAACCCATGATCGCGGCCGGGGACTGGGACGCGGAGATCCTTATGGACGGCTGGACGGCCATCACCAAGGATCGGAGCCTGGCCGCCCATTATGAGCAGACCGTAGCGCTCACCGACCGCGGCGTGGAGATCTTGAGCGTCGCCGAGGAAGAGGCTTCCCGCGGCCATCTTTTGAAGGAGCAGCCTTATGCCTAAAGAAGATGTTTTCGAGGCCGAGGGCACGGTTTTGGAGACTCTGCCGAACGCCATGTTCCGGGTGGAACTGGCCAACAAGCATCGCATCCTGGCCCATATCTCGGGCAAAATGAGAAAGCATTTCATCCGGATCCTTCCCGGGGACAAAGTCCTCGTCGAGATCTCGCCGTACGACCTGACCAAGGGAAGAATTACGTATCGATTTAAATAAAGGACGACGCGCATGAAAGTGAGAGCATCGGTCAAGAAGATCTGCAGGAACTGCAAAATCATCAAACGGAAGGGGAGCGTCCGCGTGATCTGCTCCAATCCCAGGCATAAACAAAGACAAGGCTAAACGAGGTCACCATGGCAAGAATCGCAGGTATCACTCTTCCCCCGGAAAAACGGATCGAGATCGGGCTGACCTATATCTTTGGCATCGGCCGGTCCAAGTCGGCCAAGATCCTGGAAGAGGCCAAGATCGACAAGAACAAGAAGGTCAAGGCCCTCACGGAGGATGAGGTCAACAAGATCCGGCAGATCATCGAGAAGCGGGAAAAGATCGAGGGTGATTTGCGCAAGGAAATCAGCATGAACATAAAGCGGCTGATCGACATCGGCTGCTACCGCGGCCAGCGCCACAAGCGGAAACTGCCGGTGCGGGGCCAGCGGACGAAGACCAACGCTCGGACGCGGAAAGGGCCGCGCGGGCACACGATCAAGAAGATAAAGGCGACATAATTCTCGCGAAGGGAGCATCCATGGCCACAGCGAAACCAAAGACCAAGGTCAAATCGAAGAAAAAAGCCAGGAAGGAAATCGGGTATGGTGTTGCGCACATCCAGTCGACGTTCAACAACACCATCATCACCATAACAGATCACCAGGGCAACACGGTCTGCTGGACGAGCTCCGGCACGGCTGGGTTCAAGGGCGCCCGCAAGGGCACGCCGTTCGCCGCGCAGCTGGCCGGGAAGGAAGCGTCCAACCGGGCCCGGGATTACGGCGTTCGCTACGTTGACGTCCGGATCAAAGGACCGGGCGCGGGCCGGGAGTCCGCCATCCGCGCCCTCCAGTCGGCCGGGATCGAGATCAAGTCCATCAAGGATGTGACGCCGATCCCGCACAACGGGTGCCGGGTCCGGAGACGCCGGAGAGTCTAAGGAGTGAATGATGTCGAGATACAGAGAACCAATCTGCCGCCTGTGCCGGGTCGAGAAATCCAAGCTCTTTCTCAAGGGGAACAAGTGCCTGACCGATAAATGTCCGCTGGAGCGGCGGGCCTACCCTCCAGGCCAGCATGGGCGGAGCCGGAGACGGATCCTGGGCTACGGGATTCAGCTCCGGGAGAAGCAAAAGCTCAAACGGTATTACGGGATGTCGGAGAAGCAATTCCGCCTCTTCTTCGAGCGGGCGGAGCGCCAGAAGGGCATCACGGGTGAGACGCTCCTGGCCATGCTCGAGCGGCGCCTGGACAACGTGGTCTTTCTGACTGGCTTCGCCCATTCGCGGGCCCATGCCCGGCAGCTGATCAACCACGGGCACTTTCTCGTCAACGAGTCGCGGGTCACCATCCCGTCGTTCCAAGTCAAGGCTGGCGACGTGGTCACCTTCCGCGAGCGCTCGGCGAAGTCCGAGGATGTAAAGGCGATGCTCGAGGTCCACAAGAACAAGGCCGTTCCGGGCTGGCTTGAAGCCGACTGGGACGGAAAAACGGCCAGGATCGTTGCGCTGCCGACCCGGGCGGACATCACCATGCCCGTTGAGGAGCATATGGTCGTCGAGTTGTATTCCAAGTAAGGTTTTGATAAATTTTTGAATCCTCAAAAGGAGGAACAATGACCGAAATAGGTTTTCAGAGGCCCAAATACCTCGAATGCGATTATGAGGCTTTGACCAGCACCTATGGACGTTTCACGGCCCAGCCT
Source organism: Candidatus Aminicenantota bacterium (assembly GCA_022866045.1). Lineage (GTDB taxonomy): Bacteria > Acidobacteriota > Aminicenantia > Aminicenantales > UBA4085 > JALHTW01. Next base: position 30,195 of record JALHTW010000230.1, read on the forward strand.
TTTGAGCGGGGCTTCGGCGTCACAGTTGGAAACGTTCTTCGCCGGATCCTGCTGTCCTCCATCAAGGGGGCAGCCATCACAGCCGTCCGGATCCAAGGCGTGCTTCACGAGTTTTCGACCATTCCTGGCGTCGTCGAGGACGTGACCGACATCATCCTGAACCTGAAAAGCATCCCCCTGAAGCTCAATGGCCATGAGCCCAAGACTATGACCCTGAAAAAAGAAGGGCCGGCTGCGACCAAGGCCTCTGATATCGTCTGCGACGCCGATATCGAGATCCTGGAGAAGGACATCCACGTCGCCTCGCTCGACAGGGACGGGAAGCTCGATATAGAAATGATCGTCCAGAACAGCCGCGGATACATCACGGCCGACATGAACTTCGACGAGAAGCTCGCCGTCGATTTCATCCCGCTCGACTCCTCGCATTCGCCCATCAAGAAGGTCAACTACCGTGTCGAGCCGGCCCGCGTCGGCAAGCGCATCGACTACGAGAGCCTGACGCTCGAGGTCTGGACGACGGGCGCCGTCCAGCCGATCGAAGCCATGGCCCAGGCGGCCAAGATCATACGGGACCATATGGTCATCTTCATGAACATCATCGACGAGCCCATGGAGAAGGAACAGATCGTGGCGAAGCGGGAGATCCCCTACATGTCGCAGATGGACATTTTGTCCAAGCCGATCGAACACTTGGAACTCTCGGTCCGGTCGAACAATTGCCTCCGTTCCGCGGGTATCGAGAAGATCTTCGAGCTCGTCCAGAAGACTGAGGAGGAGTTGCTCAAGACCAAGAATTTCGGCCGCAAATCCCTGAGCGAGATCAAAGAGACGCTGGCGAACCTGAGCCTGGGTCTCAACCTTGACCTCCATCCCAAGCTGATCGAGAAGATCAGGGGCGAGTTGAAGAACGACAGGAGCAAGGAGTCAGATGAATGAGGCATCTCGTTAAAGGCAGAAAACTCGGACGGACGACAGCGCACCGGAGAGCGCTGCTTCGCAACCTCGTCACGTCCTTCTTCGAAAAGGAGCGGATCCAGACGACCCTGGCCAAGGCCAAGGAGGCCCGGCCCTTTGCCGAGAAGATGATCACGCTGGCCAAGAAGAACACTTTGCCCACCCGGCGCCGGGCGCTGGCGTTTCTCACCAAGGAGTCCGCCGTCACCAGGCTGTTCAACGACATTGGTCCTCGCTTCTCCGAGCGGCCGGGCGGATACACCCGGATTGTGAAGACCGGGCTTCGCCTCGGCGACGGCGCGCAAATGGCCCTGCTCGAGCTCATCGGCTCGGAATACAAGAAGAAAGAAAAGAAGAAGAAGGACAAGGACAAGGGGCCGAAGAAGGCATAGAAGGCGAAGGGGTCATAGCCTCATTTTTTATGGTCGTTTAAATCTTAAGCAATTCTTTTCCCGGTATCAGGCCAGTTTCGGGTAGGGTCCTGTCGCGGCTCTTCCCCGGCCGTGCTCGCGGCCGGGCCGCTCCGCGCGGGCGGGGAGCCCCTTCGCCGCGCCACCCTGGCTCGACTTTCCGGCGCCCCGGAAAAAGAATTGCCTGCGCTTAGATCCCATGTTTTGAGGTTTTAAAAAACCGCGCGTGGATCATTCCATGATACAATCCATTCCTTCTCAACATCGTTTATGGGAAAATAAGAGAGTTGATGAGAAAGCATGATTTTCCGTTCGCAGCTTTTGCCATATTTATCCTAACCCTCGTCTTGATGTCCGGGTGCCTCCGGTTCAGACTGCTCTCCCTAGACGAACCAACAGTCGTTTTTGAGCGTGTCGTTTTCTGCGCCTCTCTCGACCAGAAGAAGGGCTGGGCTGAGCCCATCGGGGAAAAGGCTCTCTTTATAAAAGGGGTAGATTCAAACGTCTATTCCTTCCTCAATCTCAGAGACCTTCATGGGGTGCACTCCCTCTTTTGGAAATGGTATGCTCCCTCGCGCCGGCTATACCGCGTCACAGACAAGATCTCGGTGGGTGAAGAGGGGAAAATCTTTGAACGATATATCGCTTGGGATATGATCTATATCTCCGAAGACAAAGAAAGCGGCGCGTGGACTGTCGCCGTCTTCATGGACGATAAGGTGATCGCGGTCAAAGACTTCGAGATAAAATAAATTGAGGACGCAATTTCCTGTGCCCCAGGGACAGGGTAGTGTCGTCCCCTTATAATTTTTCTTTCAGCCCCGGCCTGGGATCCTCAACCGCTGTCCAATCCGGATCAAATAGGGATTCTTGATTCCGTTCAGCTTGACGATTGCCTGGACCGAAGTGCGGTATTTGGCCGCGATCTGGGACAAGGTTTCTCCTGCCCGGACCACGTGCACGGAAGGTTCGGCAGGGACGAATTTAGGGAGGCTGCTGATGATCTGGAGGGTCTTTTCACCATAACCGACCGGCACGCGGAGCGAATATTCGTGGTCGGGCGTAGAATCTTGCCGCAGTTCAGGGTTGAGATAGGACAGCTCCGAGCTTTCGAGCCCGAGCGCCACGGAGAGTGTCGCCAGCTTGGTCGGATGGTTGATAGTGATCGTCTCGAATTTGAGGGGCGGGTACGGCGTCGGCAGAGTGAAGCCGTATTTCTCGGGGTTCTTGATGATGAGCACGGTCCCGATAAACCGGGGGACGAAACGCGCCGTTTCATAAGGAAGCCTTCTAAAGAGGTCCCAGAAGTTGTCCAGATAATTGACCTTCTGGGTGTTGATGACGTTCTGGACGCGCATTTCGCCGCAGTTGTAGGCCGCCAGGGCGGTCGTCCAATCGCCGAAGAAGGAATGGAGCTCGTCGAGATATTTGATGGCTGCTTGCGTCGCCTTGTAGGGGTCCATGCGCTCGTCCACGAAACGGTCCTGGGTCAGGCCGTACCGGTAACCCGTGGAGCGCATGAATTGCCACATGCCCATTGCCCGGGCCCGGGACAGCGCCCGGGCCTGATACCAGCTTTCGATGACCGGCAGCCAGCACAATTCTTCGGGGAGGCCGGCTTTCCTGAGTTCCTCCTGGATCCAGTCCTTGTAAAGTCCTGCTCTCTGGTAGGCGGCTTCGAAAGTCTTCCGCTCGCTGCCCTTGAACAGTTCGATCTCCCGGCGGACAAACTCGTTCTCGACCAGGGGGATGGATTTTCCATTGCCCTTGATCGGGTTGCGGCCTGAGGCGTTGATTTCCAGGATGCGCTGGGCGATCAGAAGCCGCAGGTCGTTCTTTTCCTGAAGGAGGGGAGAATCCGCTGGCAGATCGACTTTCAAAATGATCTTATAGGCATCATCCAGTGCCTTGAGAGCCGCATTCATGTCGCCGCGTTCCCAGGCGAGCTTCGCCTCCTGATAGACCATGAGGGCTTCCTCGAGCAGGGCAGAGGGTTCGTCTTTTTCCAAGTTGGCGGCTTTCTGCTGGAGGGCCGTTTCTTCTTCTACGGCTTTTTTCTCTTCAGGGGGGATGATAGTCTTGGCTTCAGCGGCTCTATTCTCCTGAGGCTGCGTCGTCTGGGGAGGGGTGGATTGCGGCGCCGGCTGTTCGAGGACGGTTTTTTGGGGAGTTTGCGTCGGCTTGGGGCCGGATGAACAGCCCCAAAGGAAGACGGCCAGGAGCGCACATATGAGGATCCGGCCTTTTGTAGTTGTCTGCATGATTAAAAGAGATACTTATACCATGCGGGAAAGGATGAGTCAACCATGTCAAAAAGGGTCGCGTCTACACTTTCCACTTTTTTGTCTCGACTGGGAATATCGGACTCCGTTCGCGTTGAGTCTTATAGAATCTTATTAAACTCAAAAGGCGAGTCGAGTGCCCAGAGGCTTTTTATCATGTCACGTTGAGAGGAAACCAAAAACAACGGATTGTTCTCGCCGACCGCGATAGGTCCGTCCTTCGTCAGGAAGATTTTTCGACAGATGAAAGAAAATCTTGCCTAGAATTACATCCTGCAAGGCGCTGTCCAGGAGATCGAAAAATCCCTCTCTGAGAAAAAGTGGAAAGTGTAGACGCGACCCCGTGTTTAGAGCTTATTTCCGGTGCCAGCGCCAGGCGGTCTCGATGATGGTCTCGATTTCGGAGTTCCGGAGCTTCCAGCCGAGCAGGCGCTCGGCCTTGTCTTTGGAGGCGAGGAGCACCGGCACATCGCCTTCCCGCTTGGGCATTTCCCGAACCGGGACCTTCTTTCCGGTGATCTTTTCAGCCCGGGCGATGACCTCCTTGACGGAATATCCCCGGTTAGTTCCCAGATTGATGAATTCGCTCCGCGGGGAGGCCATGAGCTTCTGGAGGGCCAGGACATGGGCATTCGCCAGGTCCGTGACATGGATATAATCCCGAATGGCTGTCCCGTCCGGCGTGGGGAAGTCCGTGCCGAATATGTCCAGGTTTTCCTTTCTCCCGAGAACAGAGAGAAGAATATTGGGTATGAGGTGGGTTTCCGGGTCGTGGCATTCGCCCATCTCGCCGTCCGGATCTGCGCCCGAGGCGTTGAAATACCGGAGGGAGATGAATTTGAGCTTGTAGGCCCGGTCATAGTCCTGGAGGATCCGTTCCACAAAGAATTTCGTCTGGCCGTAGGGATTGAAGGGGTCGAGCGGATGGTCCTCCGGGATCGGGATCTGCTTCGGGATGCCGTACACGGCTGCGCTTGAGGAAAAAATGAAATTCCTGACCCCGGCTTCAAGCATTTCATCGAGAAGGTTCAGGCTCGATGTCAGGTTCTGGGTGTAATATTTCCGGGGATGGATATAGGATTCGCTGACCTGGATGAGGGACGCGAAATGGAGAACGGCGGCGATATTTTGCGATTTGAACGCGCTCCGAATATCGTCTTTTACCTCGAGGTCGCCGACGATGAGCTCCGCGTCCCGGACGAATTCTCGCCTTCCGGTCGATAAATTATCAAAAACAACGACGTCAAAACCCTGTTTTCGAAGCTCTTTGACGGTGTGAGAGCCGATATACCCCGCCCCGCCAGCCACCAGGATCTTGCTCATGATGCCTCGGCCATCAGCTTCCTCGCGAGTCTAAGCCCCTGGGCTTTGGTTTCAAACTCGTTGTCCAACTGACGTTTATAGATCTCGCTCAATATTTTCCCCATGTCCGGCCCCGGCTCAACTCCCAGCTTGATCAGGTCCCTCCCCATAATGAGAGGTTTGATCGTCTCCTTGTTGACGCGGAGCTCCTCGAATTTCCTGAGCAGCCACTTTCCCTCCCGGTCCAGGCTTTTGATAGGCCGTTCCCTCCGCCCGCCGCGGTCCGCGGCATCAAGATACGCGAGGAGCTCGATCTCGCCGTCCGTGTCCGCCGCCAGCTTGTTGAACGCCTTCCGGGTGACGGTGTCGCGGTTCAGCCACAGCTCCGCGGCCCGGTGATGGGTTTTGATCAGCATGAGCGCGGTCTTCCGGAGGGGATAGCCGTTCCAGGAGAAAATCTTGAACCGGCCGAAAATCTTCCTCGCGAGCCGCTCGCTGGCGCCGTCGTGGCCGGCGCTGGTGATCACCATCCGGCCCCGCTTGAACTCCCACTGGGTCGTCTCCGATTTCCCGACGTCGTGATACAGGGCCGCCAGGAGAAGAGCCAGTGTTTTGGCCGGCTCGAGCTTGAACAACACGGAGAGACGGCGCGCCTGGTCCACCGCCAGTTTGGTGTGGTGCCAGACCGTATGGTGGCCGAAATCATCTTTTTCGGGATGAAAAACCGAATCCTGGATGATGAGGGTCAGGGCATAGAGCTCGGGAAAGAGCTGGCGCAGCGCGCCTAATTTAAAGAGCTCCTCGAGCCCCAGGGACGGGCGCTCGGAAAAAAGAAGGATTTTGAAGACCTCTTCGTTGACGCGTTCGATGCTGAGGCGGGTAAGGTCGATGTTTTTCGCGAGCTCGTATGTCGAGGCGTCCACGGCAAAGCCGAGGACCGAGGCGAAGCGGGCCGCCCTGAGGACTCTGAGCGGGTCCTCGGGAAACGCTTTCGGGTTCGTCACGCGGATGAGCTTGGCCCGGATGTCTGCGGCGCCGTCGAACGGGTCGACGAGCTTCCCGTCCGCGAGGCGCAAGGCAATGCTGTTCAACCGGAAGTCCCGTCGTTCGAGATCTTCCTTGATGGGGAGGTAGGGGTTGGCGGATACCAGGATGTCCTTGTGGCCGCGCGCCCCTTCGCCCTTGGGCCGGTCCTTGCGGGGCAGGGCGACGTCGTAAGATTTCCCTTTGATCGTGAACTTCACGATCCCGAAGCTTTTCCCGACGAGGTCCACCTTGCCGAAAGGCTCGATCTTGGCCACGATATCCTGGAGCGGGCGCCGGGTGATGAGGATGTCCACGTCCTCGGAATGGATGCCCCGGAGCCAGTCCCGGACGAAGCCGCCGACGGCATAGACGTCTTTGCCGAAAAGCTTGACAAAGAGCTTTTTGTCGCAGAAATCGGCCTCCAGATTTCTCATGGGTTCCACGGGCTTAATTATAGGAACTGCAGGGGCCAAGTGCAATTTTTATTTTAAATGCGAGATCGGCCTGTACTCATGACCTCCCTTAGGCCTTTAATGACAAATGCTCATGTTCGTTTGACCCCGCTGCGGCCTTGGTGTAAACTGTGAGATTCAAAATAAATAAAGGAACTTTGTGGTGAAGAAGGCAATTCTTGTTGCGGCCCTGGTGAGTGCGTGGGCCGTTGTCGCGGGCTTTGCGGCATCCTCCCAAAAATATGATGTCGAGATCTCTCTCCGGGAGAAGAAGATCCTTGACCTCACGCCGGAGGGCCTCTCCCTCGTTTTTCACCTCGACATATACAACACGTTGTCCGCGCCTCTGTTTCTCACCAAATATGACTATCGGGTCGTGATCAATGAGACGGAATACCTGAACCTTAAGACGTCGCTGGATGAGCCCATCAGGGTCGAACCCAAAAGCGGACTTCTCATCGCCCTGCCGGTCAAGGTTACGTATGAATATCTTTTTCAGACGGTGCCTGATGTCCGGACAAAAGACCAGGCAGCCTGCTTTCTCATCGGCGGTATCGTTTTTCAGGACGAAAAGAAGAAAGAGAAGAGGGTTCCGGTCGCCTTTTCCGGCGATCTTCCCATCTACCGCGAGCTCGAGATGCGAATCCTGCCGGTTGAGGCCAAGGACCTGACCATCGGCGGGGCAAACCTCGTTTTCAAGGCCGCGCTGAAGAACCCGAACGGATTTTCCTTTAAAATCGATCGAGTAACCTACAGACTGGATTTCGTGGGCAAGACCGTATCCGAAGGGGCTGTCGGACAGGGGATTGCCGTGGAGAGCCGGGGCGAAAGAGCCTTCGCCATTCCTCTGCTTTTGGACTTTTTCGAGGTCGGCAAAGCCGTCTACGACGGCCTGGAACAGCCGCCCGTGGCTGTGCACTTCTCGGGCGAAGTCGAGGTCAGCTCCCTATGGGGGAGTTTCACGATCCCCTTCAATAAAAGCGATAAAGTCGCCGTTCAGAAGATCTCTTGATCAGCGTCATCATTTCCACCTGCTGGGGATATTCGACAAGGTCTTGTTTCTCTGTTTCCTGGGCCTCTCCGCAGCGGCTTTATGAAGCGAAAGAATCAGGCCGAAGTGGAAAAATATTCAGCGATCATCGAGAAATATAAAACGGCGTCTGACCCCGGCCTTTTTAAGGGAAGGCGTCAGAGCCAATAATTGATCCCCAGCGAGAATTGATAGCTGCCGATGTCGAAGGGGCCGAAGCCATGGAACGAACTGGTGAGCTTGCCTTTGGCGTTGCTATATTTAAATTCGAAGTCGATCGTCAGCCTGTTCGCCACAGGGATCATAAGCCCACCGAAGACGTGGTAGCCGAAGCTGATTTTCCCGAAGTTCTCGCCTTCCAGGACATCTACCTGGTAGATCGGATAGCCCGTTATATTGTTGCCGCTGAGGTCCGCAAAGTCTTCACCACCGCTAAAATCAATGATATCGCCCTGCATGCGGATACTCCAGAGATAAAGCCCCGCGCCGGCGCCGACATAGGGAATCAATTTATTTCGCCGGCCGAATGGAGCGATCTTGATAGAGAGCTGGGCCGGCGTGATCGAAATGTTCAGGCGGTGCATAGGCGCGAAATCGCCTTGGTAAGCATTGGGAAACGCCCAGTTGCCGCTATCCAATTGAATGCCGACATAATTTTTATAGTATCCAGATTTGTTCTTACTGAAGGTGTCGAGGCCGAACACGAGGCTGAACTCCTGGGTCAGGAGATATTCGTAGGCGAAGCCGAACGAGGTGTCCTGGAAATTTGATTTCGTATAATTCATATTTTCGAATTCGCTCGTCCAGAGACTATCCGGCCAGCCGGGACCGCTTTGAGCGCGGGGAATGAAGTAATTCACTTTGAATGAAACGATGTTCGAATAGCCCAGCGCGGCGACCGTCAAGAAGACGATCATCGCGGCGAGAATTTTCTTTTTCACCATCCGACTCCTGCGTTTGCGATTTTTAAATTATGAGGCCAGGTTTTCAGAACCAATAATTGAGTCCCAGAGAGATATGATAACCGCCGAGGTCAAAGGGAGCGAAGCCTTCGAATCCCTCGGTGAACTTGCCCTTGGCCATGTTGTATTTGAACCCGATGTCGAGCGTCAACGCGTTGGTCAAGGAAAACATGAAGCCGCCGAGAACATGATAGCCAAAGCTGACCTTCCCGAGGTTCTCCCCTTCCCGGGCATCCACCGCGTAGATTGGATAGACCGGCAGTTCGTCTCCTTGGGTGGTTTCATAGACGTATTCGTCGTCGAAGTCGATCATATCGCCATACATCCGGACGCTCCAGAAATACACCCCCACGCCGGCGCCGACATAGGGAATGAGCTTGTTCCGCCGGCCGAACGGAGCGATTTTCAGCGAAAGCTGGACCGGCGTGATCGAAATGTCCAGGTTGTGACCGGTTGAAAATGTGTCCACATCCATATATTTATCATATTGGGAGAGGACTGCCCACCATTCATTGTCCAACTCAAAACCGACATAATCCCTGTAGAGCCCAGAATTATTCTTGTGGTAAAACGCGTCGATGGAGAACTCAAGGCTGAACGCCCGCGTGAGGAAATATTCATAGGAAAGTCCCAGCGACATTCCTTGGAAATGTGATTTGGCGAAGTCCATGTTGTCGAACTCGATGGTCCATAAGCTGTCCTGCCAGCTCGGACCGCTTTGGGCGCGCGGGATGAAGTAATTCATTTTAAGAGAAAAGGTATTCGAATAGCCCAGGGCCGAAATCACGAACAAGGCTGTCAGTGCCAATGCGATCTTCTTTTTCATCGTCTTTCTCCTTCACTTGTTTTTATGCAAAAACTATGCCAAATTGCGAGGCCGAATATCCAGGCAGCCGGACCAGGGAGATGTGGCGAAAAGGGGTCAATTGTCCTCTTTCCAGGCAGTCCCAGTCCATTAGTTTAAACCGCCCTCCAGCGCTTGTAAAGCAGCGATGATTAGCAATTCTTTTTCCGGGGCGCCGGAGAGTCGAGCAGGGGTGGCGCGGCGAAGGGGCTCCCCGCCCGCGCGGAGCGGCCTGGCCGCGAGCACGGCCGGGGAAGAGCCGCGACAGGACCCCGCCCGAAATTGGCCTGACACCGGAAAAAGAATTGCTTACGCATGCCATGTTTGACTTTTTACGGGCCTCTTCTTACTATGGACGTGCCGGAGGGTGCCTGATAGCCGATGAAAACCCGCTTTTTAAAAATTGACCGAGAAAGCTTAGGGCTGGCCGAGCTCAGGCTGATTTCCGGTGTCCTCCGAAACGATGGTGTCATGGTCTGTCCGACGGAGACATTTTACGGCCTGGGTGTCTTGGCTTTTTCGGAAAACGCCGTAAAAAAAGTCTACCGCCTGAAGGAACGCGAACTGGGAAAGCCTCTCTCGGTCGTCATCGCGGATATCGCCATGGCGGAGGAGATCGCGGCCGTGCTTCCGCCGCTCTTTTGGACACTCAGCCGCGAATTCTGGCCGGGGCCTTTGACCTTGGTCGTCAAGGCTAGACCGCTTTTCCCAAAGGAAATGCTGGGTCCGGGCGGCTCGCTTGCGATGCGCATTCCGGATGCGCCCTGGCTGAGAGACCTCATCCGGTATCTCAACGCGCCCATAACAGCGACGAGCGCCAATCTTTCGGGGACAGGCGAGATCTCTAGACCTGAGGACATTATCGAGATATTCAAAGGGAAGGTTGACCTCATCATGGACGGAGGTCGGACGGCCGGCGGCTTGCCTTCGACGATCGTGGATTTGGCTTCAGATCAACCCCGGCTTCTCCGGGCAGGAGCCGTTCCCGTCTCCCGCCTCCAAAAATATCTTTAGCTGGAAAGCTATTTGACTTTGGTGCCGGGGGGCACGTCGCCTTCGAAGAAGGGGATGATGGCTTTATCGTCCAAGACCGCGGCCAGGAGCATGCCCTGGGATTCGATGCCGCGGATGACGGCCGGCTTGAGGTTGACGATGACAATAAGCCGTTTTCCGACCAATTCTTCCGGCTTGTAGGTCTCGGCGATTCCGGCGACGATCTGCCGCTGTTCCGTGCCGATGTCGATCTGGAGCTTGATCAGCTTCTGGGCCCCTTCGACCTTTTCGGCCTTCAGGACAAGGGCCACGCGCAGGTCCATTTTCTTAAATTCATCGAATGAAATATAGTCCATGATTCCCTCCGTTTTTGGCGATGACGATGGGGCGGTTTGTTTCGCCTCTTCTCGCTTTGCCTCCTCGGCTAAAAATTCCTTGAGGTCAACCCTGGGAAACAAAGGCGTCGGCTCTTTCATCGTTTGCCCGACCGCAAGGCCGTCAAAGTCGAGCTCGGAATAGAGCCGGCTTTGAATCGGTTCTTTCTCACCCAAGAATTCCCAGACTTTCTGGGCCGATGCGGGCATGACCGGAAACACCAGATAGCTCACGCCCCGGATAGCGGCCGCGGCCTGATAGAGAACGCGGGCGAGGCGCGGTCTTTGCCCCGGGTCCTTGGCCAGTTTCCAGGGCTCATTGTCGGCAAGATATTTGTTCACGGCGTTGATATACGCCCAAATTTCTTCGAGCGCTCTGTTCACGGCGGTGCCGTCGTAATGAGCATAAACGATTTCTTTCAGGCCGGTGAAATCTTGGCGAATCTTCCGGTCGTTCTCTCGCTCCTCGCCCCGTTCCGCGAGCGTTCCATGGAAATAGCTGCGGACCATGGTCAGCGTCCGGTGGACGAGGTTCCCCAGATCGTTCGCTAAATCGGAGTTAACCCTGTGGACGAAGCCCTCATGAGAGAAATTCCCGTCATTTCCGATCGGAATTTCCCGGAGCAGGAAGTAGCGCAGCGGATCGGGCCCGAAGGCATTGATGATGACGTACGGATCCAGCACATTGCCCTTGGACTTGGACATCTTGGTGTCGTCCTTGAGCCACCAGCCGTGGCCAAAGACGCATCCGGGCAGAGAGAAACCTCCGGCCATGAGAAATGCCGGCCAGAAGATGGCGTGGAAACGCAGGATGTCCTTGCCGATGAGATGGACCGTGGCCGGCCAATATTTTTCAAAGCGCTCGAGGTCCCAATCGTATCCGATCCCCGTCAGATAATTATGGAGCGCGTCGAACCAGACGTAAATGGAATGGGCGGGATCGCCCGGCACCGGGATTCCCCACTTGACCGACGTCCGGGTGATGCTCAGGTCTTTGAGTCCGCCCCTCACGAAGCTCACGACCTCGTTCATCCGGACCTGGGGGCGGACGAAGTTCGGGTTCCGCTCGTAGAAATCGAGAAGGGGCTGCTGGTAGGCCGACAGCTTGAAGAAATAGGTCGATTCTTTGACGATCGCCGCTTTAACGTTGCATTCGGGGCAGATCTTGTGTCCTTCTTTCTCTAAAGGAACATCTTCAGCCAGAAAATGCTCGTTCGAAACGCAATACCAGCCCTGGTACGTGCCCTTGTAGATGTCGCCCTTATCGAGCAGCTTCTTAAAGAGCTTCTGGACTCCCTGCTCGTGAAAGGCTTCTGTCGTGCGGATGAAAAAGTCGGGCTCGATACGGAGCGCCTGCCACAGGTCTTTGAACCGGACTACGACCCTGTCGGCCAGTTCGATGGGCGTCAGGCCTTTTTTGACTGCCGCCTTCTCCACTTTCTGGCCGTGCTCATCCGTTCCCGTGAGGAAAAACACATCGTATCCGGCCAGCTTTTTGAACCGGGCGAGCGTGTCGGCGATGATCGTCGTGTAGGCGTGTCCGATGTGGGGCACATCGTTGACGTAATAGATCGGCGTCGTGATGTAGAAAGTTGGCTTAGACTTCTTTGCCACCGGGCATTCCTCCTCTGATCAAAGAGATCGCCTCGGCGCGCGTAACGGCGCTCGTCCGAAACGAGCCCCGGACGGCCGACGTCACGGTGATGGACTTCGGTTTCTTTGCGCCTCGCATGGACATGCACATGTGCTCCGCTTCGATCACGACCATCACGCCAAGGGGCCTGAGGTGCTCGTTGATCAGGTCGGCGATCTGCTTGGTCAGGCGCTCCTGGACCTGCAGCCGCCGCGACAGATTGTCCACGACCCGGGCGATTTTGCTCAGACCGACGATCCGGCCTCCCTTGGGAATATAGGCCACGTGGGCCACCCCGGCGAAGGGGAGCATATGGTGCTCGCACATCGAGTAGAGAGGAATGTTTTTGATCAGGACCATTTCGTCGTGTTTTTCGTTCTGGATGACGCGGAGGTATTTTTCGGGTTTTTCCGTGATCCCGCCGAGGATCTCGGCGAACATATGGGCCACCCTCTGCGGGGTCGTCTTGATCCCGGGCCTTTCGGGGTCTTCGCCCACCCCTTCCAGAATGAGGCGGACTCCTTTTTCGATCTTTTCGAGGTCCAGCGTTTGGGTTTTCTTTTTCACCATCGTCGTTCAGCCTTTTTTAGAAAATTCCTTGAGCGCCAGGCGCAGGACATCCTTCACGGGGAGGCCTTTTTTGCGGGCGAGGTTCAGGCAGTCCGAGAATTCAGGCTGGACGTTGACCTCTTCCCTGCCGAGAGTCGAGATTTTGATCCCGACGGGCTCTCCCAGCAGCCGGATCTTCTTGATTGTCCGTTCCAGCGTCCGGCGCTCGACCGGAAAATACCGGACGCCGATCGAGCTCGTCTCCTTAAAAACGGCCGTGATCAGGCTGTCTATTTTATCAAGCCCGGCCATGAGGGTCAATTTAGTCGCCAGGCGGTTCTTTTTCATGACGACGGGCGTGAAATAGACATCGAGAGCTCCGAGCTCAAAAGCGCGGTCCATGAAGGCGGCCAGAATTTGCGGGCTGGAATCGTCGATCGTCGCTTCGATGATAAAGACCTGCTTGTCCGGACAAAAAAGGGCTTTCTCCCCGTAAAAGGCGCGAAGGATGTTGGGCAGGCCTTGGAGGTCGCGCCTGCCGGCGCCGCAGCCGATCTTTTCATAGGTGAGTTCGGGGAAGGGGATGAATTTTTTGACGAGCGTTTTGACGATGGCCGCGCCGGTCGGGGTCACGAGTTCTTCTCGGGCGTGGGCGGAATAGACCGGGATGCCTTTAAGAAGCTCGCCGACAGCGGGCGGGGGAACAGGGAGGACGCCGTGGGACGTTTTTACCCAGCCTTCGCCGACATTAAGAGGTGAGCAGAAAAATTCGCCGATGTTCAGTTCTTCGGCCAGCCACAAACAGCCGAGGACATCGACCAGGGCGTCGTCGGCGCCGGCTTCGTGGAGGTGGGTATCCTCAAAGCGGCAGCCGTGGACTTTGGACTCGGCGGCAAAGAGATTCTTGAAGATGGCCAGGCCGCGGTCCCTAGCGGCCGGGGAAAAGCCGGACTTATTTATGAAGGCGGCGACGTCTTTCCATTTGCGGGGGTGGGATTTGTGCTTTTTGATATGAATATCGACCTTGAGTCCGCGGCAATGCGACCGCTCGGTTTTTTTGATCTCAATGCGGACAGGGAGCCTGAGCTCAGCCATTTTTGCCTTGAAGCGGGCGGGGGAGATCCCGAGGTCGAGCAAAGCGCCCAGAATCATGTCTCCGCTCAACCCGGCCTTGGCCTCGAAGTAGATGTATTTCATCGTCGTTTATTCCTTTTGTAGTAACCCATCAATGGCCGGCAGGACTTCGCCCGCCTTGCCCAGCAAAGAGATATCGGCATAAGAGGTCAGCGGCGTCGGGGCGGGATTGATCTCGATGATTTTGGCTCCGTTCTCCGCCGCCCGGAGCGGAAGCGAAGCCGCGGGCTGGACGAAGGCCGAAGTGCCGATGACGAGCATGACGTCACAGCTTGCGCTCAGGCCAAAGGCGCGTCCAAGAAGATCCGCATCGAGCGACTCCCCGAACCAGACGACGTGCGGCCGGAGCATGGCCCCGCAGACAGGACAGGCGGGCGGGATCTCATTCAAGGGGACGGCATAATTCTCCGTCACGGCCTCTTCTTTCGTGCACCGGACTTTCCAGATGTTGCCGTGAAGTTCGAGAATATTTTTTGAGCCAGCCTTGGCATGGAGCCCGTCCACATTCTGGGTGATAAGGGTGAATTCGGGAAAAATTTCTTCCCACTTGGCCAATGTCCAATGGCCTCGGCTGGGCTCGACTTTGGCGATGATTCCCCGCCGCCAGTCATACCATTCCCAGACGAGCTTTGGGTCTCGGGCAAAGGCTTCCGGAGTGGCGAGCTCTTCGGCCCGGAATTGCTTCCAGAGGCCGTGTTCGCCCCGAAAGGTCGGGACTCCGGATTCGGCCGAGATGCCGGCTCCCGTAAGGACGGCGATATGTCCGGAATCCCTAAGGATCTCCGCCGCGGTTTTGATGGCGTTTTTGTCCATGGCCTAACTCTTCTAAAAACAATAGAATACCGTTTTTCGGGGGAAAAATCAAAGGAGGCGGGACGGCTGCTTACCTTGACTTAAGCGGGGATAAATTATATATCAGTACTTTAATCGAGGAGGACGGATGGCTGCGAAAAAACGGGTGAAATTGCCCCAAGTTGAAATCGGAATTCTGGGAGGCACCGGACTGTATGAAATCGAAGGAATCGAAGGCCTCCAAAAATATAAAATCAAGACACCTTGGGGCGATCCTTCCGATGCTTACATCATCGGAACGCTCGCAGGCAGGCGCGTAGCCTTTCTCAGCCGCCACGGCCGCGGGCACCGCCTCCTCCCCATGGACATCAATTACCGGGCCAATATCTACGGCTTCAAAATGCTCGGCGTCGAACGGATCATCTCGGTCAATTCGTGCGGCTCGCTCAAGGAAGAGATCCGGCCCCGCGACATCGTCTTCTCCGACCAGTTCTATGACCGGACGAGGCGGGCGAACACGTTCTTCGGCGGCGGCATCGCGGCCCACATCGGCTTCGCCCACCCGGTCTGTCCCGCGCTTTTGAAATTCCTGTATGAAACCTCCGCCGGGCTCGGGATCCGGGCCCACCTCGGCGGGACGTACATCTCGATCGAAGGCCCGGCCTTCTCGAGCCAGGCTGAATCCAAGATCTACCGGTCCTGGGGCTGCGACGTCATCGGCATGACGGCTGCCACCGAAGCCAAGCTCTGTCG
Organism: Candidatus Aminicenantota bacterium; assembly: GCA_022866045.1. Lineage (GTDB taxonomy): Bacteria > Acidobacteriota > Aminicenantia > Aminicenantales > UBA4085 > JALHTW01. Next base: position 45,688 of record JALHTW010000230.1, read on the forward strand.
TGAAGCTGAGATCTGCTATTCGACCATGAACCTGGTCACGGATTACGACGTCTGGCACGCCGAGGAAGAATCGGTGTCCGTGGGGCTCATCCTCGAGAACCTGGGCCTGAACATTCACAATGCCAAGGCCATCATCAAGAAGGCGGTGGCGACGCTCCCGCCCTACAAAGAAGGCGCCTGCGATTGCCGCGACGCGCTGAAAAATACGATCGTGACAAATCCCGGGCTGATTCCCCAGGCAGTGAAAAAGAATTTAAAGCTGATCATAGATAGATATATAAAGTAAGGGATGTCGCAGCCTGCGAAAAAAGGGCGAATTGAAGCGGCAGGGGTGTCGCCGGCCGGGGCTGATCGGCGACAGGATCTGTTCCTTGCTTCATTCGCATCATCCAGATGAGCGAGGACCATCATGAGCTTAGTCATCGTTGGCTCGGTCGCTTTTGACACGATCGAAACGCCCTGGGAACGGAAGGAAAAGATCGTCGGCGGCTCGTGCACGTACTGTTCGCTCGCGGCCAGCTATTTCACCCGGCCCAAGATCGTCGCCGTGGTTGGAGAGGACTTTCCGAAGGACACGATCAGCTTTTTGAAGAAGCGGAACATTGACCTTCGAGGATTGAAGATCGTTCCCGGAGGCAAAACCTTTCACTGGCAGGGACGCTACGGCTACGACCCCAACCAGCGCGAGACGGTCAGGACCGATCTCAACGTCTTCGAGAATTTTCGGCCCGAGATCCCGGCGTCCTACAAAAAAGCCGACATCATCTTCCTGGCCAATATCGATCCCGATATCCAGGAAAATATCTTTCTCCAGGTTGAAAAGCCTAAGCTTGTGGCCATGGATACGATCGGCCTCTGGATCTCTAGCAAGCCCACGACGCTCCTCCGCGTGCTCAAGAGCGTGGATATTTTTTTCGTCAACGACGAGGAGATCCGGATGCTGACCAACGAGCGGAATCTCATCAGGGCCGGCAAAAAGATCCTCGGCATGGGGCCTTCCCTCGTCATCCTCAAGAAAGGGGAGCATGGCGCTCTGGTCTTCGGCCCGGACCTGCTTTTCGGCATCCTGGCCCATCCCTGCGAGGACGTCATCGATCCCACGGGAGCGGGCGACAGCTTCGCCGGCGGATTTTTGGGCTATCTCGACAAGGTCCGAAGCTTCAGCAAAAGAGAGATCCGGCGGGCGGCCGTGTTCGGCAGCGTCATGGCCTCGTTCACCATCGAGGATTTCGGCATCGACCGCTTCAAGACGCTCAAGCCGGGAGAGATTCAAAGCCGTTTCGAGCATTTCAAGAAGTTGATTTCGTTTTAAAAAACAAAAACTATGGCGAGCCTTTTGGCCCTTTAATCTGGCAAGCGGAATCATCCCCTCGCTTTGAAATACAAGCCGCGGCAGTGAATATTCTACTTCTTCGGATAGGCCGGCCGGGGCGAAAAGCTGAACGGATTCTTCTTGATCTTGTCCAGGATGACTTCAATGGCCTTCTCGAGCTGGACGTCCCTTCCGGCCATCACCGATGCCGGATCGTTGTCGATCAGCACATCGGGGTCGGCTCCGTGGTTCTCGACCAACCACTTGCCGTCGCGCCCGTAGAACGCGTTGTTCGACTGCTCGACATAGCCGTTATCGATGGTCGTCTGGCGGTTGAGGATGCCGACCAGGCCGCCCCATGACGTGACGCCGACGACCGTCCCGAGCTTGCGGGCCTTGAAGTCCTCGACGAACGCTTCGCCGTCCGAGCCGTTGTTTTCGTTCGAGATGACGACGTATGCCCCATTGCCGGCCGTGCCAGGGTAGCGGAAGGGCACCATGTTGCGCAACACATTGAAGGCCGTCAGCTCTCGCTCGAGCTTATCGATGAGGAAATATTCCGTCCATCCGCCCGAGTTGCGGCGCATGTCGATGATGAGGCCATCTTTGTAACGGAAGGCGCGCCAGAACTTGTCGAATTCGCCGATGCCTCCCGAGTTCATGGCATTGATGTGCATATAGCCCAGTTTGCCGCTGCTCGCTTTTTCGACCTTCTTGATGTTGTCCGAGAGCCAGCGGAAGTAGCGCAGGCTCGAGTCGCTGCGGATGGGCTCGATGTCGTAAGTCTTGGCGCCTTCGGCCGAAGGCTTGCTGTTGACCGTGATCTTGATTTTCTTGCCGGACGTTGTCTGAAGAAGCTTGAAATAATCGTCGCCGGCCTTCACCTCCGCGCTATGGATAGCGATCAGGTAGTGGCCCTCTTTGACGTCGATATCGGGGCGGACGAGCGGTCCCTGGAGACTAAGGTTAATCTCGGTCGGCCCATAAATCTTTTCGAACTTGTAGTAGCCGGCATTCTTGTCGGGAACGAGGTCCGCGCCGAGAAGTCCGGTGAAAACGGGTGCGGGTGGAGTGGCCTGGAGCCCCAGGTCGCCGCCGCCGATGTATGTGTGCGAGACGCAGAGTTCGCCGACCATCTGGGAGAGGACCCAGTTCAGCTCGTCGCGGGAAGAAATCTGAGGGATGTAGGCGCGGTACCTGTCGCCCATCGCTTTCCAGTCGCGGCCGTGGAAGTTCGCGTCATAGAAGAAGTCCCGGTACCAGCGCCAGGCATCGCTGAAGATTTGGTTCCATTCCTTCTGCAGATCGACATCATAAGTCATGCCCGAAAGGTTAAGCCTTTCTCCCAAGGCTTTGGAAGCGAAGGCCTTGTCCACCGCCGAGACATAGATATCTTCGTTCTTGCGGATGATCAAGTGTTCGCCGTTCGCGGCGACATCGAACTCCCGGATCTTGTCGCTGAGCACGGTCTCTTTTTTCTCGGCCATGTCGAAGATGTGGAGGTTCCATTTCGTGGCGCCCCGGGGCTTGAAGATCTCCTCGTATTCGTCCTCGGTGAACTTCTCCACGGAGCACCAGATCGCCTTGCCCTTGCCGGCCTTCAGGAAGAAATAGTTGCCGGGAGCGGCGGGAACCGGGAAGGCGCGCTTCTGGATGCCTTCGATGTCGATCCGGAACGGTTCGGGCTCGATTTTCTTATCGGCCTTTTCGACCGGCGCGCCGTCCGTGAACGGCGGCTTTTCGCCGTCCCGGAGCTGGACGACCATGACCTGCTGCGGCGTCGCGATCACGTGATTGTCCTCGTAGAAGTCCATCTGGACGTCGAAGTTCCGGCTGGAGAGGAAATAGAGGTATTTTCCATTGGCGTCGAAGCAGGGGTTGAGGTTGTCGTAGAAATCGTCCGTGACAGCGTATTTTTTTTCTTGGGCCAGATTGTAGAGGAAGATCTGGCTGTTGCGGTTGTACTGGACGAAACTGTAGCAGATCCAGTTTCCGTCGGGCGACCAGCTGTAATCGCTGATCTCCCAGTAGAACTCGTCGTTCTTCATCTGGTTCGATTCATCCACCTTGACCAGCTTCTTCGTGGCGATATCGACATAAAAGATGGCGAAATCCTTATTGCCGAACAGGATCTTCTTGCCGTCCGGCGACCAGAGAAGGCGATAGACCGTCCGGTCAAGACTCGTCGTCAGCGGTGTCCATTCGCCGCCCTCGGTCTTCTGCATATAAAGCTGGTAGTCGCCGCTCTTGTCCGAGAAGAAGGCGACGTATTTTCCGTCAGGGGAGACCGCCGGATACATCTCGCGGGTTCCGGGCGTGCGGGAGAGGTTATTCTGCGGCTCCTTGCCTGTCGGGACGGTGAAGACGTCGCCGCGGGCCTCGAGCACGGCCAGTCTGCCGTCGTTTGAGATGTTGATGTTATGGATATAATCCCGGGGATTAATGGTCCGAGGCCGGAGGGCCCAGCGGTCGGAGGGGATAAGGAGCTTGATCTTATTGGCCTGGCCCGTTTTGACATCGAGCCCACGGATATAGCCGTCCTGGACGAAGACGATGTTCTGGCCGTCGGTCGAAGGCATCATGACGTCGAAATCGGCATAGGTCGTGACCGGCTTGATATCCTTGGTCCCGATCTTCTGGCTATAAATATTGGAGATGCCGTTGCCCCGATCAGAAACAAAATACATCGTTTCGCCGATCCACATCGGGTAGCTGTTTTTGCCGACGTAATCCGAAACGGGCGTGAACTTTTTCGTTCCGAAGTCATACATCCAGATGTCCTGGTACTGGCCGCCCTTGTAGCGCTTCCAATAATATTCCTCGTTGCCTCGGCGGCAGTAGAGGATCTTCTTTCCGTCCGGCGAGAAGCTGACAAGGACGCCCCGGTCGAGGGGGAACCGTTCCGGGGCAGAGCCGTTCCTGCTCACAAAATAGAGATTGGGATCGCGGCCGACGACGTTTTCGAACATGGAGCGGAAAACGACGCGCTCACCGTCCGGAGTCCAGCCGACGACTTGGGCCGAGCCGGGGCTGTGGGAAAGCCGTTTGGGTTGCCCGCCCTCGGCCGGCATGAGATAGACGGCCGGAACACCGTCGTATGCAGCCGTGAAGGCAATCCAATTCCCGTCGGGGGAAAATTTGGCGTAGGACTCGACGCCGGGGAACGTCGTGAGGCGGGAGGCCGTCCCTCCCTGGGCGCCGACAAGCCAGAGGTCGCCTTCGTAAGTGAAGACGATCTTGTCTTTATGGATGCTGGGGTAGCGGAAAAAGCGGCCTTCGTCGGAGGCCAGACCGATCGTCGCAATGAAGACGAATAGAAGAACGGCGGTCAACAATTTTTTCATGAATGAACCTCCCTAAGATAAATGGGGACGTACTCCGAATTCCTGAATTCGGCACGTGTCTCCTGAAGTTTTAGGACTATTATTTAACACAGAAATAGTCGAAGGTTCAATGAATTCGGGGTAAGCATATCTGTTCGTACGATTCCACTCGGCCTCCGGCGCCGAGTGAAGATCGAATATTTAGAAATGCTTCCGAATTCGGGGATTCGGCAAAAATGCGAAATTCATCCCCCAACGCATTTGCCGGGATTCGCCGAATTCTATTTGATGCGATAGAACCACATCAGGGGGAGCCAGAGCTGGTGGCCGTAGGGGATTTTCTTGTGGTTGACGAGGATCTCTGTGCTTTCCCAGTCGTTGATGATGTTGAACAGGTCGAAGAGGTCATCGACTTCGGAGGGCGTGTAAACGGCAGAATGGCGGATCCACTCGCCGTCTCCCTCTTCTTTATAGGTGGGATTCTTTTTGGCGAGGGCCACGGCTTTGTTATAGTCGTCCGACATTTTGTAGCCGAAGACGACCGTGATCCGAAAGGATTTGGCCTTGCTGCTGGGGAAAAGGATGTCTTCTAGTTTCTCCTGCGTCGCCCGATCTCGCTTCATGTCCTTACTTTACCAATTTTTAGGATATTCTTCAATATTTCCCAACTTTTCGGCGGCAACAAAAGCCTGAAGCAAGATTTCGCCTCGTTTTCAGGCGATGAGGATCATTCGCTCGTTCCATTCCGGTGTCGAAGTCGGCCAAGGGAGAATGAAAAATTGATGAAAAAAATAGCGGATTGGGATTAGTATATATATATCCTTCATGTCAAAAAAGGGAGGCACAGTGAAAAATATCATAAGGAAGGCAAGCTTTTATCTTCTGGCTCTTTTTGTCATCATGGCCCTTTTTCGAAAGGCCGGGGCTCAGGACCTGAGCGATATCGCCCAGGTCAAGCCCGGGCGAGCCCGCGCGGTCACGTCGGCCGACCCGGACCCGAACAGCAATGCCGATCGGATCAAGATCGTCGCGCCCGGAGAGACCAGGGTCTTAGCCGACCTTAAAGGGCCGGCAGTCATCCGCCACATCTGGCTGACATTCAACGAAGCGAGGCCGAACTGGCTTGAAGCAGGAGGATCGGCCCGGCCGGACGAGATCGTCCTTCGGATGTATTGGGACGGGGACGCCGAGCCAGCCGTCGAAGCCCCTGTCGGCGATTTCTTCGGCGCAGGCTTCGGGCTGCGCAGGGAGCTCAAATCCGTCCCGGTCCAGGTCGAGACCGGCGACGGCTATAATTGTTACTGGCCGATGCCGTTTTTCAAGCGCGGGGTCATCACCATCACCAACGAAAGCGAGAAGAACATCCGCAGCTTCTACTATCACATCGATTACACGGAAGAAGAGAAGCTCTCCCAAAAAACCGCCTACTTTTGTGCCCAGTATAAGAACGAATTTCCAGAAAAGACCGGCTCCGATTATCTCATTCTGGATGCGGAAGGCGAAGGGCATTACGTTGGGACGGTCATGTCCGCCCGTTCGCGAAGCCCGTTCTGGTTCGGAGAAGGAGACGCCAAATTCTATGTTGACGGCGACGAAAAGCCGACCATCCAAGGGACCGGGACCGAGGACTATTTCCTCATGGCCTGGGGGCTGAACGAGACAAACTTTCCCTATTTCGGCTGCACGTATATGAGCACGGATTTCGAGGACCTGGGAACGGAATACTGCCTCTACCGCTGGCATATCGCCGACCCCGTGCGCTTCACAAAGTCGCTCCGTTTCGAGATCGAGCACAAAGGATGGATCAGCGACGACGAGACCGAAAGCGGCAAAGTCGAAGGCCACGTCGAGCGCGAAGACGATATCGCCACGGTCGCCTTCTGGTACCAGGTCGGACAGCCGAAACGTTTCACCACGCTCCCTTCGCTCGGCCGGCGGCTTTTTCCCAACCTGGATATCGTGACCGAAGGCAAAACGCTTCTCCCCACGGCCAAACATTCGCCGGGCCTGATCGAGCTCCAGAAAGGTTACGACTGGACGGGTGACGGCCAAGTCTTCTTCATGCCCGCGAGTGACAGCCCTGTTCTCGAAGTCGATTTTCAGGTGGAGAGGGGGGAATATCGCGGGCTGATCCTGCGCTTCACGTACGCCGAGGACTACGGCATTTACCGGATCTTTCTCGATGGAAAGAACGTTCGCCAGCCGGCCGACTACTTGGCCGGACAGAAGATCGCGGACTATGATTTTTACTCGAAAGACCTTCAGGTCAAGGATAATTATTTGGGAAGCTTCAAGCTTGGGCCGGGAAAACACTCGTTGCGGCTCGAATGCGTCGGCAAGAATCCGCTGTCCAAGGGAAAATACGTTGGGCTCGACTCCATCCGCCTGCGCGAGCGGTGGATCAAGAAGCGGAAACTGCTGTCGTGAAATTCGGGGACACAAACTAAATTTTGGAATGACGTATTGTGTCCCAGAATTTTTTAGGGAGGATCGGCTCGCTGCCTACCGGTATTCGTTAATGATTTTCTGGATAAAGTCGTTGATCTTCCTCTGCAATTCCCCCAAGCGCTGCGGGGTCAATTTGTCCTGGAAGTCCTTATATTCCATGAACGTCACCCCGAATTTCTCATAGACGGCCTCGACTTCTTTTTCGGCCTGCGTCAAATCGTCCTTGTATTTGTCGCGGATGAGCACAGAGCGGGCCGTGATCTCGACATAGACATCCTCGTTCATTTTGGGCGGCGGGGGAGGTTTCTGCTCAGCCGCCTTAGCGGCCTCTTCCGCGGCTTGTTCCGCCTCCAGGCGGGATTGTTCGAGCTCGTCCAGTGTCGGCTTGTCTGAACTCGTCTTGCATCCGGGGGCGTTGAGAAGAATCAGGACGGCCCATGACACAAGGGCGATAACGAAGATTTTTTTCATGGTTATTTCCTTCTTCAATTCGATACTCCATTCAATAGCCGTCTTTAGCTTTTTTGTCAAGCCTCGATAAATTGTGTCCGCATCCCCAATTCCAAAGAGGACACGAAGAAGTGTTTCTATGAATTCGGTATGTGTCCCTGAAAAAAGATTTACTTCTTTGTTCGGATTAAGTATAAGTTTAAACGAGAAATTCATCACCACGGGAGGGACAATGAGCGACGATCTCAAAAATCCAAGCCGAAGGGATTTTCTTAAGACCGGAGCCATTGCCGGGATCGGGACGGCCATGGCCGGGCTCGACCTGGCTACGCCTGCTCGAGCCCAGGGCAAGGGCGAAGGCCGCAGCCAGTTCAAGGACGCGCCTATCGACACCGTTCGCGTCGGGTTCGTCGGCGTCGGCGGCATGGGTTCGAGCCACGTCCAGAACTACTTGAACATCGAGGGCGTCCAGATCAAGGCCATCTGCGACATCGTCCCCGAAAAAGTCGAGCGCGCCCAGAAATGGGTTGTTGCCGCGGGACAGCCGGAACCGACCGGCTATTCGAATGGTCCCACAGATTTCAAGCGCATGTGCGAGACCGAGGACCTGGACCTCGTCATGACGGCCACGCCCTGGGAATGGCATGTCCCGGTCTGTGTCGCGGCCATGAAGAACGGCAAGCACGCCGCGACCGAGGTGCCGGCGGCCATGAGCCTCGAGGACGGCTGGAAACTCGTCGAGACAGCCGAGAAATACGGCAAGCACTGTCAGATGATGGAGAACTGCTGCTACGACCGGATCGAGCTCATGACGCTGAACCTCGTCCGCAAGGGCGTCCTGGGTGAGGTTCTCCATGCTGAGGCCGGATACCTCCACGACCTGCGCGAGGTGAAGTTCTCAAGCCAGGGCGAGGGGTTGTGGCGGAGGGCCTGGTCGCAGAAGCTCAACGGCAACCTCTACCCGACGCACGGCCTCGGCCCTGTGGCCCAGTGCCTGAACATCAACCGGGGCGATGCATTTGATTACCTGGTTTCCATGAGCAGCCCCACCCGCGGCCTCCACGAGCACGCCATGGAGAAGTTCGGCCCCGACTCGCCGCAGGCCAAGGAGCGCTACGTCCTGGGTGACGTCAACACGAGCCTGATCAAGACAAAGCTCGGCAAGACGATCATCCTCATTCACGATACGAACCTTCCGCGGCCGTACACCCGGATCAATTTGGTCCAGGGAACGAAAGGTATCGCCCATAAGTGGCCGGACCGGATCTACATCGAAGGAAAAGCTGAAAAGCCCCATCAATGGGACGATTTCGAGAAGTTTGCCGCCGAGTTCGAGCACCCGCTCTGGAAAGCAATCGCGGCGAAAGGCGAGGGCCGCGGCCACGGCGGTATGGACTACATCGAGGACTTCCGGCTGATATGGTCGCTCCGCAAGGGCGAGCCGCTCGACCAGGACGTCTATGACGCGGCGGCCTGGAGTGCGATCGTCGGCGCGAGCTGCCAGTCGGTGGCGAAGAAGGGCGCGCCGGTCAATATTCCGGATTTTACGCGGGGCAAGTGGAAGTCCAACCCGCCGCTGGGGATCGTCACAGTCTAGATAAAAAGGAGACAGCGTCTTTTGTCCCACTGATTTTGAAAATCCCTTTTTCCCCCTTCATAAAAGATAGAGGGGGATTTTTTTATCTATAGGATCAGCATGCAGTCGCCGTAGGAGAAGAAGCGATATTTCTCCCGGACTGCTTCACGGTAGGCTTCCATGATGAGGTCGCGGCCGGCGAAGGCGGCAACGAGCACGAGAAGCGTTGACTTGGGGAGATGAAAATTCGTTAAAAGTTTGTCCACAACTTTGAATTCATAGCCGGGATAAATAAATAGAGAAGTGCTTCTGCGGCTCGGTTGGATCCCGCCTTTATCAGAAGAATAAGCACTCTCTAAGGTCCGAACGACCGTCGTCCCGACAGCGACGACAGGACGGATTTCTTTTTTTGCCTGATTGATTTTCGAGGCCGCCGTTTCCGGGACCGTATAGGTCTCTTCGAGCATCTTGTGCTCTTCCAGGCGCTCGACGCGCATCGGCTGGAATGTCGCCAGCCCGACGTCGAGCGTGACATCCGTAACCAGGACTCCCTTCTGCCGGATATCCTTCAGGACCTTCGGCGTGAAATGCAGACCGGCCGTCGGCGCGGCAATGGCCCCTTCTTTTTCGGCGAAGATAGTCTGATAGCGTTCGAGGTCCTGCGGCCTTAAGGCGCCGTTCTCTTTTTTCCTTTTGATATAAGGAGGGAGCGGGGCGAAGCCGATTTTTTTGAGATGCCCCAGGACGTCCGGCGCGGAAAACTTCAGGGTCCGCCGGCCGTCATCCCCGGCATCGATGACCTCGGCTCTAAAACCGGGTCCGAATTCGATCCGCTCTCCGGTCTTAACTCTCTTGGCCGGCCGGCACAGGACGTCCCAGACGCCCTTCTCTTTTTCCTTGATCAAGAGGAATTCAACGTCCTTGCCGTCCTTTTTTCCCCAGACTTTGGCCGGAATGACCTTTGTGTTGTTGAGGACGAGGACGTCGCCTTTTTGCAAATGATCGGGGAAATCCTTGAACCGCGCGTGAAAGATTTTCCCTTCATTGCGCGTGACGACCATCATCCGCGATGAGTCGCGCTCAGCCAGAGGTTTTTGGGCGATGAGCTCAGGCGGGAGGTCGTAGTTGAAGTCGGAGACGCGCACTAATCTTTGAACAATTTCTTCTGGTGAGGATGGGGATGCTCTTGATGCGGATAGGCGAATCCGAGATGCTCATAGGCTTTGGCCGTGAGCTTCCGGCCGCGGATTGTGCGGTCGAGAAAGCCGATGCGCATCAGGAACGGCTCGTAGATGGATTCGATCGTGTCCTTTTCCTCGTCGATGGCCGCGGCGATCGTCCCGACCCCGACCGGCCCGCCGCCGAAATTCTCGAGGATGGTCAGCAGGATCTTGCGGTCCACGTCGTCCAGGCCTAAGGAATCGACGTCCATCATATCCAGCGCGTAATGGGCTTCCTTGGCCGTGATCACGCCTTTGGCCTTGACGTCCACGTAATCGCGCACGCGGCGGAGGAGGCGATTGGCGACGCGCGGCGTGCCGCGGGAGCGGAGCGCGATCTGCTCTGCGCCAGGCTCGTCGATCTTGACCTTAAGGAGCGCCGCCGACCGCAAAATGATCTTCTTCAAGTCTTCATCCTTGTAGTAATCCAGGCGGTGGATGATGCCGAACCGGCCGCGCAGCGGGGCCGTGATTCTTCCGGCGCGCGTGGTGGCGCCGATCAGCGTGAATTTTCGCAGCTTCAGCTTGTGGCTCCGGGCGCTCGGTCCCTGGCCGATGAGGATGTCGAGGCTGAAGTCCTCCATGGCAGAGTAGAGAATTTCCTCGACCGAAGGATGGAGGCGGTGGATTTCGTCGATGAAAAGAACTTCCTTCGACTGGAGATTGGACAGGATCGCCGATAAATCCCCGGTCCGCTCGATCACCGGGCCGGCCGTCGGTTTGATGCCTACGCCCATTTCTTTAGCGATGAGATAAGCCAGGCTCGTCTTGCCCAGGCCCGGCGGCCCATAGAGAAGGACATGGTCGAGGTGTTCGTCCCGTTTTCGCGCGGCCTCGATGAAGACCTTCAAGTTGGATTTGATGTGCTCCTGGCCGATGAATTCCTCGAAGTTCCGCGGCCGGAGGCTGTCCTCGAAGAGGAGGTCTTCTTTGGTCCGGACAGGCGTCAAAACGGCGGTCGTGCTCATTTATTTCTTTTACACCTTCGCCATCTTTTTCAAGCACTCCCGGAGGAGCTTCTCGAACCCGGCTTCTTCGGAATGATGCCTGAGCGTATCATCCACGACCCTCTCGACTTCCTTGCGCCGGAAGCCGAGGTTTAAGAGGGCCGAGATCAGGTCTTCTTTTTCCTGGGAGCCTTTGACCGCGAGCAGCTTCTCTTTCTTTTCGATCTTGTCCTGGAGTTCCATCGTGATGCGGAGGGCCGTCTTCTTTCCGATCCCGGGGATCATCGAAATGCGGCCGACGTCGCTTTTCTTGATGGCGTCCTCGAGTTCGGCGGCTTCTATTCCCGAGAGAATGTTCATAGCCAGCTTAGGCCCGATCCCGGAAATTCCGATGAGCTTCAAAAACAGATCGCGCTCGTCCTCGGTCATGAACCCGAAGAGCGACAGGGCGTTATCCGTGAGGTGGGTGTGGATAAGAAGCTCCGCCGGCTGGCCGACATCGCCGAGCTTGAAGTACGTCGTCAGGGGGATTGCCGCGCAATAGCCCACGCCGTTGATGTCGATGATGACCTGGTGGGGTCGCTTCTGGAAGATTGTGCCTTTGAGATACGCGATCATATCGCCGTCATTTTAAAATAAAAACGGTCTAAAATCAAAAAATGGGGTGAGGCCTCCTGGCGGTACACGAGCTTCAGTGGCTTTGGCAAAGTCAGGGCATAGATCGGACAAACACCGGGCGCGTCGCTAAGGAGCGGAGAAGCCTCCTCAATCTTCAAGACAAAACGGGAAGAAGCCTTACTGTGGCTCGAATCGGTTATCATATTCCGCGACGAATTGCTCGAAATGATGGAAGAGAACCTGGCCGAGAACCGACTTCTCCGGATGACGAGGACGATAGACTCCCGCCACGGCGGGAGAATGGCCTCAAGAAACGGGCCAAAGCCATGGATCGGACCGCGCCTCCCTGGAAAGACGTGATGAGGCCCGGCTCGAACGAGAAAATCAAGTGAGAAAACGTCAACAGGTGTTGACGCTAAGCGGAGGAAATGGGAAACGTAAGGGTTACGGACACAGCCCGGCTTCTCTTTGAAATCACCGACGAAATCGTCCGTCGCTACGACGCCTCCAAGGCGGCGGCCGCGCCCGTCAAGGAGTAGCGGCTCGGGCGCCTAAGCTCCCGCGCCGGGCCTCTCGACCGGCTCCTCGGTGAACTCGCGCGGGTCGTCTCCGAACGGATCATCGCCCCTGTTGGAAGCGCATCTGCGCAGCCGCGATCGTTTACGGGCCGAGTGCAGGCAGCGCTTCCTGCCGCTGGCGCGCGGCCTGGGCGAGGAAAGCGAAGAGATCAACCTGCTGGCTATGCTGGATGAGCCGAGCCCGCGGCCCAGGCGCGTTTAAGACTCAAGCGGAAGTGATAGCGCCCGGGTCGGCAACGGGCGGGACGGGCCGCTTCCGGTCTCCCAGCACCAGCCGGACTTGGTGCGTGCCGCCGTCATCGGTGAGAGGGATGGAGCGGGGGTCGACCGGCGCGCCATCCAGTTCCGCCTCCGCGATCCCTCGGCAGCGGCGCTCCGGGTTCGAGACCGCGATCTCGTAGCGCGTCCGGCCGAAGCGCCAGA
>JALHTW010000231.1 GCA_022866045.1 Candidatus Aminicenantota bacterium
AGGGCTTACAATACGCGGGACCGCCTCAGGCTTATCAAGGACAAGCTTCTCCAATACGTTGAACGCGGGGGGAACCTCGTCGTCCAATACAATGTGTCCTCGGCCCAGTTGACCAACCGGATCGGCCCGTATCCCTTGACCATCGGCCGGGACCGGGTGGACGTTGAAAACGCGCCGGTGGCCTTTCTGGCTCCCGAGCATCCGCTGCTGAATGTTCCAAACAAGATCACGCCCAAAGATTTCGACGGCTGGGTTCAGGAGAGAGGTTTGTATTTTGCGTCTCAATGGGACGAAAAATATGAAGCGATTCTCTCGTCCCATGATCCCGGGGAGCCGGACAAAAAAGGCGGTCTCTTGTACGCTCGTTACGGCCAAGGTGTTTTTATCTATACGGCCTTGGCTTGGTTTCGACAATTGCCGGATGGCGTGCCGGGCGCGTATCGGCTTTTTGCCAACTTGATTTCGGCGGGGAAAACCACTGGAAAACGCACCGACGGAAAAAACTGAGAAGGAACAGGATCGGCCGCCTTTCTTCTCGTCGTGGAACCGTCTCTATGCCCTCGTCCTGTTGAACCTGGCCTTCCAGATCTTCCTTTTTTATCTTTTCACCAAAGCTTTCGAATGATGGCGATCCCGATGAGAAACCTGCCGCGCCTTCCGCGCCTGGTTCACGACTATTTTTATGATTACGGCAAGGTCGAGGAGTTTTACGGCGGCGACTTTCGAGACGTTGCCGCGTTCGAGCGCCAGACGGAGAGAGCGATCGCCCGTCTTTTGCCGCGGAAAGCCGTAGCCCAGGTTTTAGCCGAGCAAAATCAAAGCTACGGCTGTGGGCCCCGGACACTCGGCCATATCCGGAACATCGCCCAGGATCAGGCCTGTGCCGTCGTTACCGGACAGCAGGTCGGGCTCTTTTCAGGGCCGCTCTACACAATCTATAAAGCCCTGACCGCGATCAAACTTGCCGAACACCTCAATCGGCGGGGCCTCGGACGCTTCGTGCCGGTCTTCTGGTTGGCTTCGGACGATCACGATTTGGCAGAGATCGATCATATGGTCCTGCTGGATAAGAATTATCAGCTCAGGGACGTCCGCTGCCGGATGCCGTCCGGCGAAGCCAAGATCCCGGCTTCGCAAGTCGTTTTGCCGCCGGACATCACGGATTGTCTCGGGCAACTCAAGGATTTCACCCGGGATTCCGAATTCAAAGCGGACATCATCGAGCAACTGGCCGACGCCTACCGGCCGGGTCGGTCGTTGGTCGAGGCTTTTGCCCGCTGGATGACCCGGCTGTTCGCGTCGTCCGGGCTGATCTTTATGGACGCCGCCCACCCGAGCTTCAAGGCCCTGGGGAAAGAGGTTTTTTATCGAGAGATCGCCGAAGAGTCGCCCTCGACCCAGGCGGCCCTGGCGACGTCCGAAAAATTGCGCCGGGCCGGATACGACGACCAAATCCACCTCCACGACCGGATCCTCAATATTTTTTATGCTGAACCGGGACGGCGGACCATTCACCGGAACGCAGCCGGTTTCGAGATCAAGGATCCGCCGCACGCGTTCCGGAAAGAAGAGCTTTTGGCCCTGGCGACGGAAATGCCGTTTTTATTCAGCCCGAATGTCTTGCTCCGCCCCCTTTATCAGGACGCCCTTCTGCCGACGGTCGCCTACATCGGCGGGCCGGGAGAGATCGCCTATTTTGCCCAGATGAAGGGTGTCTATGACAGGTTCCGGTTGCCGATGCCGGTCGTTTATCCCCGGAAAACCGTGACCATCGTCGAAAAGAAAATCGATCATATCCTGAAGAAATACGATCTAAAAATTCCCGATATCTGGTCGAAGGAGGATCACCTCATCCCCGAGGCGGCTAAGGACACCATCCCCGAATCCGTGGACGCGGCTTTGCGTCTCGCCCTGTCGCATCTTGACCAGGACTTCGAATCTCTGACGCGGGAGATCGCGGCCTTCGAACCGACCCTGAAAAATTCCGCCGGCCTCGCTCAGGGGAGAATGCGTCAGCAATGGAGCTTTCTCGAAAAGAAGGTCCTGCAGGCGGCGAGGAAACGGAACGAGATCGCGGTTCAACAGCTTCGCCAGGCCCTCGATAATCTCTACCCGAACCGAAACCTCCAGGAGAGAGTGTTCAACATCGTCCCGTATCTTATAAAATACGGCGCGGCCTTTATGGACAAGCTTGACCAGGCCGTCGAGATCGATGACCATGATCATCAGGTCATGACGATGGGATAGGATCCCTTCGTTCAAGGAGACTGCTATGGACTTGGATGCTCTAGCGTTTGGGGCGCATGCCGACGATGTCGAAATAACCTGCGGCGCGACGATCATCAAATTGGGCTCGCTGGGCTATAAGACCGGAGTCGTCACCCTGACCCGCGGCGAGATGGGCACCCGGGGCACTCCCGAAATCCGAGCCGAGGAGTTCAAGAAGTCGGCGGAGATCATGGGCTTAGCCGTGCATAAGATGCTTGATTTTCCCGACGGCCGGGTCGAGGTCACTTGGGAGAACAAGCTCAAGATCATTGCCGAAATACGCGCCTATAAGCCAAAGATCATTTTCGCTCCCTACTGGGTCGAGCGTCACCCGGATCATGAAAATACGTCTCATCTCGTGCGCGAATCGGCCTACCTTTCAGGATTGAAAAAAATCGATACCGGGCAAAACGCGATACGGCCGCGGAGGGTCGTTTTTTACCAGAGCCGGTTCGAGTTCACGCCGTCGTTCGTCGTCGATACATCCGGCTTCCACGACCGGAAGATGAGCGCGATCATGGCCTATGCGTCCCAGTTCCATCGCCCGGACCGGGCCGGTTCGCACCCCGGGTCCGAGGAAACGTCCCTCAACCGGCCCGAGTTCCTTGACAATATTGAGGTCCGGGACAGGAAATACGGGCTTCAGATCGGGGCGAAATACGGCGAGCCTTTTCTCATCCGCGAAGCCCTGAAAGTTGATGACCCGGTCGCGCTCTTCGGACCGGAATCCCAATGGACGATCCCATGATCTTCGGCCGCCGGACCCGGGCGCCGGAAAGGATCTTCGGATGAACATCGGCATCATTTGTTACCCGACCCACGGGGGGAGCGGGGTCGTCGCCTCGGAATTGGCGATCGGTTTGGCTCAAAAGGGCCATGAGGTCCATATCATCAGCTACGCGCCCCCTTTTCGATTGCGCGCGTTCCATCAAAACATTTTCATTCACGAGGTTGATGTCGCGTCCTATCCGTTGTTCAAGTATCCCTCCTACGAGTTGGGGTTGGCCGCCAAATTGGTCGAACTGGCGGAGAACCATCATCTCGACATCATTCATGCCCATTATGCCATCCCCCATGCAGCCAGCGCCTATTTGGCCAAACAGATATACAACAATGCCCGGCGGCTCAAGACGGTCACCACCCTCCACGGGACGGATATCACCCTGGTCGGGGCCGACCCGTCGTTCCGCCGGATCGTCAAATTCGCCATCGAGAAATCGGACGGCGTTACGGCGGTGTCGCATTATCTCAAGAACCGGACGATCGAAGAATTCGATATCCATCGCGAGATCCGGGTCATCTATAATTTCGTCGACCCCGGCCAGCCGGCACGGAATCGCGGCCTGTGCTCCCGAGAGGCGTTCGCTCCCAAAGGGGAGAAGATCTTGATGCATGCCTCGAATTTCCGCCCGGTCAAAAGGGTTGGAGACGTCGTCCGGATTTTCGCCCAGGTTCGCGGCCGGATCCCGGCCAAGCTCCTCTTCGTAGGCGAAGGACCCGACCGTCCGTTCGTCCAGCGGTTGGCGAGCGATATGAATCTCGGCTCCGATGTTCAATTCCTCGGGGAGCAGGATCAGCTGGAGCCTTTGTTTTTCTGCGCCGACCTGTTTCTCCTGCCCAGCGAACAAGAGAGCTTCGGGTTGACGGCCCTGGAGGCGATGAATTGCGGCGTCCCCGTGATCAGTACCGACGTCGGCGGATTGCCCGAGGTCATCGTCCAGGGAGAGACCGGATATATGTTCCCCGTCGGCGATGTCGCGGGCATGGCCGGGAAAGCCATTGAACTTTTGAGCGATCCGGCCGCGCTTGAACTTTTGAAAACGCGGGCGCGGCGGCGTGCCGAACAATTCTTTGACGCCGCCCGGATCATTCCTCAATATGAAGCTTTTTACCGGGAGATATTGAACTCTTAGCCCATGGGTTCCCTCGACTGGATCGTCTTGAGCTCCTTCCTTCTGTTCGTGGCCGTCTACGGCGTTTGGAAAACCCGCGGCAAAAAAGACGTCCAGGGTTATTTTCTGGCGAATAAATCGACGCCCTGGTATGCCATCACGATTTCGGTCATGGCCACCCAAGCCAGCGGCATCACCTTTCTGTCCACGCCGGGACAGGCCTATGTGGACGGGATGCGGTTCGTCCAGTTCTATTTCGGTTTGCCCCTCGCCATGATCGTGATCTCCATCACGGCCGTTCCTATTTTCCATCGTCTCAAGGTCTACACGGCCTACGAATATTTGGAAAAACGATTCGACCTGAAAAACCGCGTTTTAGGAAGCGTCCTCTTTCTGATCCAACGCGGACTCGCCGCCGGTTTCACGATCTTGGCCCCGGCCCTGGTCATATCCGTCATTCTCGGCTGGGATTTCCGGCTGACGATCCTCATCACCGGAGGGCTGGTCATCCTCTATACGACGGCAGGGGGGACGGAGGCCGTCAGCAAAACACAGTTGCTGCAGATGATCATCATTTCGCTGGGGATGGGAGCGGCGCTCTTTATGATTTTTCGCCGTTTGCCGCCCGACATCTCTCTGGCCAACGCCGTTCATGTCGCCGGAAAGCTCGGGCGCCTGAACGTCGTCAATTTCGCTTTCGATTGGAAGGACCGCTATAATTTTTGGTCGGGCCTCATCGGCGGTGCTTTCATCGCCCTCTCGTATTTCGGGACGGACCAGACCCAGGTTCAGCGCTACCTGTCCGGACGTTCGGTCGGCCAAATAAGGATTGGGCTCCTCGCCAACGGCATCCTGAAAGTCCCCATGCAGTTCATCATTCTCTTCATCGGGGCCATGGTCTTCGTTTTTTATCAATTCGTCACGCCTCCGTTGTTCTTCAATCCAGTCGAGACCGCCGCCGTGAAAAACAGTCTGTACGCGGAGGCCTATACAAACTTGGAAGCGGACCAGGCTCGCTTGAACGGCGAGAAGCGGGAATCCCTCAGGAAAATGCTGGCCGCGATCGACGCCCGAAGCGACGCGGACATAGAAGCCGCTTCTCAAGAGCTCCAACGAACGAGAGAATCGGAGCTTGGCCTCCGGAGCGACGCCATCGAGCTCATCAAAAAAAGGAATCCCCTAGCCGAAACCAACGACACCAATTACATATTTTTGAGTTTCGTGACCCGGTTTTTGCCGGTGGGTCTTGTCGGGCTGATCCTGGCGGCGATTCTCTCGGCTTCGATGTCGGCCTCATCCGCCGAACTCAACGCGTTGGCCTCGGTCACGGTGCTCGACATCTACAAACGGATTTTAAAGAAAAACGCGCCGGACCGGCACTATCTCATCGCTTCGAAAATGGCCACGGTCTTTTGGGGAATTTACGCCATCTGTTTCGCCCAGTTCGCCAACCATCTCGGGTCCTTGATCGAGGCCGTGAATATTTTGGGGTCCCTCTTTTACGGCGCGATCCTGGGAATTTTTCTCGTGGCTTTCTATTTTAAAAAAATCGGCGGCCAGGCCACCTTCATTTCGGCGATCGTCGCGGAATTGGCCGTCTTGGCCTGTTATTTTTTTACGAAGATCCCCTTTTTGTGGTACACACCCATTGGCTGCGTGATTCTTGTTTCTTTAGCCAACATCCTCAATCCTCTCTTGACGGGAAAAAATAAGGCCGTTGACTCTCCCGGCCTTCCTTGATAGTCTTTAGCCAAGCCGAGCATTACAGGGAAGCCGTGTCCACGAAATGTCCGAAATGTCATTACGAAAACCCCAGCGATACCTATTATTGCGGGAAGTGCGCCACCCGGATCCGCCCGTTTGAAGGAGACATTCTTTCCAAAACCATGACGGTGGGGACGCACTCGAAGGTCCCGGGCGAAGAAAGCATGATCGCCGGGAAATATAGGATTATTAGCGAGCTGGGAAAAGGCGGTATGGGGGTTGTCTACAAAGCCGAAGATGCCAAGCTCGAGAGGACGGTCGCTCTGAAATTTCTGCCCCCGGAGCTGACCCAAGACCCTGAGGCGAGAGTGCGTTTTGTCCGGGAAGCCAAAGCCGCCGCGGCGCTTTCCCACAATCATATCTGCACTGTCTACGAGATTGGCGAGGAGGAGAATCGACTCTTTATCGCCATGGAATATATCGAGGGCGAGAGCCTGAGGCAGAAGATTATTAAAGGGCCTCTTCCTCAGGCCGAGGCGCTGGATATTAAGATTCAGGTCGCCGAGGGGCTGGTCGAAGCCCATAAAAAAAAGATCATCCACAGGGATATCAAACCCGGCAACATCATGCTGACGGAGAAAGGCGCGGCCAAGGTCATGGATTTCGGCCTGGCCAAGGCCTTGGGAAGGTCGCTCATCACCACGGAAGCGAAAACGATGGGGACTGTGGCCTACATGTCGCCGGAACAGGCCGAGGGTCAGCCTGTCGATTATCGCACGGACATCTGGTCTCTGGGCGTCGTCCTGTATGAGATGCTCACCGGCCAGCTTCCTTTCAAGGGCGAATATGATCAATCCATCATCCATTCCATATTGAACCGGGAGCCCGAGCCGATTTCCAAAGTTCGGAAAGACGTGCCGAAGGGGCTCGAACAGGTCATCGGCAAAACTTTGGCCAAGAATCCCGCCGGCCGCTATCAGAGTATGGAAGAACTTTTAGACGACTTAAGAGCCGTGGCCGAAGGGCTAAAGCCGCTCAAGGCCAAAATGGGGTTATTCCGAGGCAAGATCCTCGGCGTCAAGAAAATCTACGCGTACGCGGGGCTGGGGGGCCTTATCGTCCTTTTCGCCCTGGCCTTGGTCTTTTTTTCCCGCCCGCGTGGCCCGGCCTTCGACTCTATCGCCGTTCTCCCCCTCGAAAATCTTTCCGGAGATCCCCAGCAGGAGTATTTCTCCGACGGCATGCACGAGGCGCTGGTCACCAATCTCGGCCAGCTCGGCGGCTTCAAACGGGTGATCGGCAGGAGCTCGGTGATGCGCTTCAAGGGAACGAAAACGCCCCTGCAAAAGATCGCCCAGGAGCTGAAGGTCGGGGCGCTGATGACGGGCGCAGTCCTGCGATCGGGAGACCGCGTCCGGATCACCGCCCAGCTGATCAACCCAACACCCGAAGCGCAGATCTGGGCCCATAGCTATGAGCGCGACCTGAGCGACGTCCTGTCCTTGCAAACCGAAATCGTGTCGGCGATTACCCGGGAAGTGAAAGTGAAGCTTACGCCGCAGGAAGAAACGCGCTTGGCCAGCGCCCCTAAGGTCAATCCTCAGGCTTACGAGGCCTATCTCAAAGGCCGGTTTCACTTATACAGACTGACTCGACCGGACCTCGAGAGCGCGCTCCAGTACTTCAAGTTGGCCCTGGATAAAGATCCCAACTATGCCCTGGCGTATGCGGGAATCGCCGTCGTCTGGGCCGGACACCAGCAACAGGGATTCGCTCCGGCGAGCGAGACAACGCCGAGAGTTGCCGCGGCAGCAGCGAAAGCCCTGGAATTGGATAGCACGCTCGCGGAAGTTCATTACACGTTGGCGGTCATCAAAACATGGGTCTATTGGGACTGGGAGGGTGCGGAGACGGAGTTCCGAAAGGCGATCGAACTCAATCCCAATTATCCGGATCCACGGGCTTATTATTCGCATTTATTGAACATCCTGGGGCGTCCAAAAGAAGCGACGGTGCAGATTGAGCGGGTGCGGGAATTGGACCCGCTCAACGCTCTGTTCCAGGCTCTCTATGGGATGGATTTGATGTACGCGCGCCGGTATGACGACGCGATCGAGCTGCTCCGCAATACGCTCAAAACCTCGCCCAACGACCTGGTGGCTCTTTCTACTCTCCGCTCGGCCTTCCACATGAAACACATGTATAAGGAGGCGCTTGAGGTGGGGAAGGCGTCCTATGCCGCGAGGGGTGACCAGGACGCCGAAGACGCCTTGGCGCGCGGGTTCACCGAGGGTGGATACCAGGGTGCATTGCAGCGTGTGGCGGAGACGCTGGTTGCGCGCTCACGAACAACTTACGTTTCGCCCTGGCAAATCGGGACACTCTATACCCGTGCCGGGAAGAGCGACGAAGCCCTCGACTGGCTGGAAAAGGCTTACCAAGCGCGTGACCAGAACATGCCTTATCTTGGTGTGGACCCCATTTTTGATACACTGCGGAACGACGCCCGATATCAGTCCCTTCTGCGGTGGATGAACCTTCGGTAGCGGATAATTTTGGTGACAGTCAACTCAATCACTAAACTCAAATCCCGTTTTTAATTACGGTGACAGATATGCCATTACCTAAATTAGAAACAAGAGCCGGCCAAAGCGATGGTCACCGTTTACATCATGGGCAAGGCCCACCGGGTGCCGGCCGACGCCACGATCATGGGCGCCATCGAATACGCCGGCTACCAGATCAAGCGGGGCGCGGGCTGCCGCGAGGGATTCTGCGGGGCCTGTGCCACGGTTTAC
>JALHTW010000232.1 GCA_022866045.1 Candidatus Aminicenantota bacterium
CGAGGTTGATCCGGCAGCGGTAGACGTTGACCTCGTCGATGAACGAGTCGGGCCGGGCGAAGTAGACCCATTCGAAGAGGCAGGGCGAATGCGGCGAGCGAGCGATCTGCTTCATGTGGACGTTGCGGTTCCTGTCGATGAAGATCGCCTGGCCGGCGGCGATGTTCTTAATCTCGCCGAAATTCATGATGTTGAGCGAGACGCTTTCCGAGCCGATGGCGTAGGACGGGACGACGCCGTCACGGCGTACGCCCCAGACGAGCGGCTTAATCCCGAAGGGATCGCGGAAAGCGACCAAGCCCTGCTCGGCGATATAGGCCACGACCGAATAACTGCCGATGACTTTGCTGTACACGCCCTTCACCGCCTTGAAGATATGCTCAGGCCGCAGCTCGCGGACGTTCTGTTCTGCCAGCTCCTGGGCAAAGACGTTGAGGATGCTCTCGACATCGTTGTCCGAGTTGAGGAGGCGGTGGTATTTCTCGAAAAGGAGCTTCTTGAGCTCGGCGTAGTTCACCACGTTTCCGTTATGGGCCATGATGATGCCGAAGGGCGAGTTGACCTGGAAGGGCTGGGCGTCTTCGCCGCGGTAACCGCCGATCGTCGGGTAGCGGGTATGGCCGATGCCGATATGTCCTTGGAGGCGCTTGGCGTGTTCGACCGTGAAGATGTCGCGGACCAGCCCATTCCCTTTTTTGGTGTGGAAGCGGCCGTCAGAAGTGATGATGCCGGCCGAGTCCTGGCCGCGATGCTGCATGGCGAGCAGTCCCTGGTAGAGGTCGCGGAAGACTTCACGGGTGCTGTAGAGTCCTAATACGCCGCACATGGTATAATCCTGCGCTCATTATAGTATTTTTCAGGGGGTTAGTTAAGGGACTTCCGAAAATTGTCGGAGTTGGATGGAGTCTCATCGAGCCACTCCGTCAATTAGGTCATGAACGAGTTCATCGGTTTGACTTTTAGAAGTCCCTAAGATATATTTCGAATTCCATTAAAACCTTGTTCCTTTCTCCGACAAGAATATATAGAGGATCTGTCTGGTTCAAAGTGGGCGAGGAATGCATGATGGATTTCTGCGATGCCTTTTTTGACAGGCAAGAGAGATCGTCCCAACCAATCAGCGGGAAGAAGTTCCATCGGCGGATAGGGTCTCCGTACTTTTCCAAGCTGAATAAAAGCTCCCGGAATCCGTTATCCTATTAGAGATATATAGAAAAAGGATTTTTGTGATGAACGAACAAAAGCAGAAGACAAAAGATTTCTTCAACCGGAAAGCCATGGATTATTACCGGGAGCACTACCAGGTCGAATTCGAAAAAGAAAAGTACCCCTCCCAATACATCCGTCATCAGCGAATCCTAGGCCTGCTCGAAGGAGAGAAGCCGGGATGGGTTCTGGACGGAGGATGCGGGAGTGGAGTCATGGCCTGCGAGCTGGTTCGCCGGCGTTGGAGAGTCGTGGCTCTGGATATTGCCGAAAAGATGATCAAGGAGACGAACGAACGCACAGCCCGGATGATTCCTCGAAAGAAGGATTGGGTAAAGACCCGCGTTGGCGACGTGGAGGCCCTAGACTTGGAGGATTCTGCCATGGACGCCACCCTATATTCCGGCGTGATCGAATATCTGGAGAAAGACGAACCCCTTCTGTCGGAGGCCCGCCGGGTCTTGAAGCCGGGCGGAATCTTGATCGTTACCAGCCGCAACCGCCTTTTCAATCTGTTCTCCATGAATGACTATACGCGCAGCGAAATCCAGAACGGGACCGTTGCCTCTCTGCTGGAGGAGCTCCTCGGCCTCCAAAGCTGGCTAGAATACGAGAAAAAAACAATTCCTCTCCTGGTCAAGTATATGAGGGAAAGGGTATCGAAAAAGAACATCGAGGTCTTTCAAGCGACGATGGGCAAGGTTTCAAAGCCGCCTCTCGACTATACCATGACAAGACGGCAGCATTCGCCGTTCCAGCTGAAAGCCTCCTTTGAGAAAATGGGCTTCACAGTCGAGAAGTTCGAATTCTGGCATTCCCACCCCTTTCCCGTCTCCTTCGAGGGATTATCCAGAGCACTTTTCATTGAAATGGGGATGGCCCTTGAGGTCCTGCATCAGACTCCTTTAGCTCCGCTGATCTGTTCGGGGCTCATCGTCAAAGGGAGAAAAATATAGGATGGAACTCCTGGCGATCATGTATCATTACGTGTTCGCCTCCGGGGCGGAGAACCCGTTCGACAAGATGCACTATATGCCTCTGGCATCTTTCAAGAATCAGGTCGACCACATTCTGAACGCCTATGAGCCGGTTGGCGTGACGGATATCGCAGGCTTTCTCAGCGGGAAGCCATGGGCCAAGGAACGGCCGCCGGTCGTCTTTACCTTCGACGACGGCCTTCGTTGCCATTACGAAAACGTCTTTCCTTTTTTCAAAGAAAAGGGGATCCCGGGCCAGTTCTTCATCATCACCTCGACCATTGTCGAGAACGCCATTCCCTTTGTCCATAAATCCCACCTTCTGGGCAATCATTTGGGGGATCGCGGACTAAGAGACCGATTTCTGGAGGTCTATCAAAGGGATTGGGGACCCGTCGACCTTGAAAAAGCGGCCCCCATGGAGAAAGCCGTCAAAACATACCGATGGGACCCGCCGGAAATCAAACAGTTCAAGTATTTCATCAACTTCGGATTATCGGATTCCGTCCGCGAGAAAACGATGAATGAGCTCTTCCGGCAGTGTTTCGGCGACGGGGAGACCCTCCGGAAACAGTTTTTCATGACCAAGGAAGACATTGTCGCCATGGCCGGAAGCGGGATGGAAATCGGAGGGCATTCCCACCTCCACAAGCCCCTCTCCGGGCTTCCTGTGCAAGAACGCCAGGCTGACGTGAACCGGTGCTTGTCATCGCTCCAAGAAATCCTGGGGAAACGGGTAAGGACGTTTTCCTATCCCTACGGAAAAAGGGAGACATTTGATGAGGTGGTCATCGAGTTGCTCCGGACGGCGGGCCTGACCTGTGCCTTCTCGACGATCGTGGGGAAAAATCCGCCAGGCACGGATTGCTTCATGATCAGGCGTTTGGACCCCAAGGATGTGAACGCCTGAAAGAACGATTGCTAATCCATTAATTCCAGGAGATAATCGGCAATCGCCACCCCTGCCCGGCCCTGGTTGGGCCCGCATTCTTCCTGCCTGACGCGCTTCCGGCCCTCCCGGTCTTTCTCGGGCGAAGTGAGATACTCGTTGATCGCCCGGATCAGATCCTCCATTGTATAAACGGTGATCTCGGCCTTTCGCTCAAGGATCCGGCGGATGTGGTCGAAATGGAGGGAATACCGAGAGTCTCTCCCTAATAGGATGTTGTACTCATGAAAGACAAAGTTGATGATCGGGAGGTCAAAGATACTGGCTTCGAGCATGAGGGTGGAATAGTAATTTATCATGATATCGGCATGCCGGAGAATCGACCCCACTTCGATCATTTCTGAAGTGGGCATATCACAGGAAAGCTTGTCGGATATGATTTGCGGCTTGTTAAAGAAGACCCATCGATAACGCTTCTTGATTTCCTCGTACTCTTCCAAGACGTTCTGATATCTCAGACGGCCGTTTCGTATCTGGTAGTGGTTGGGATGAAGGCGGACGAGGAGCTGGCATGGAACAAGGGAACGATCGCCCTCGAGGGCTTCCGCCATTAAGCGGATGCACTCCCCCGTCCAAGGGTATTTATTGGGGCTTCGGGTTCCGAAGAAAATCAGTTTTCTCCTGGGATCCATCCCATATTTGGCGAACAACGCCTCCCGGCTTAATAATGCTTCGGGGTGAAAATATGGATCGAAATGGGCGATGCCGCCCACGAAAATCTGTTTGGGGGGGACTTCGTAATATTTCATGAGCTCAGCCTTCATAAAGTCGCTCCAAGCGATCACCCGGTCCGTTTTGGCGGCCGGAAGGCCCTTGCTGCTGGAATTGTCCCAGCTCAGAATGATGGCTGCGACCTTGACGCCGTGGCGTTTGGCCTCCCGCATCAGATATTGATCGTAATCAAAATAACCGAGGCTTGTCGTGACGAGGAGGGAAGGTTGATAGCGCTCAAAAAGCTTCCGGTGCAAGTGGCCCGTAAAAAGATGGCATTCCATTTCGAGAAAGGCCTTTCGCAGAAAAACGGATCTCAGCAGCAGGGCTCGAACAAAGGCCACAAAATAATATTGGATTCGGCCCTTCCAACCGGTTTTCCGGCTTTCCTTTTTGAAGACCTTAAAGCGGGCATAGAGAATACTCTCTTTGGAGATGCCCGGCAGGGTATGCCAACGGACGGTTCGGAAAAATCGTTGAATCCGTGAACTTGTGTAATAATCGCGGCACTTTTCGAATTCATATTTCTCTACGTAGGCCCCCTGTTTTTCAAACTCTTCTCGGAAATAGGGCTCCTCGGCATTGGGCGTCAGGATAACCACGCGAGTCCTTTTCTCGAGGAGCCGATGGAGAATGTCCGTCCGAAGGAGATATCGGGCGCTGAAGCCCATATTGACTGCGATGAAGACCGTTTTCTCGGGTCTCGGGGAAGGGGTCTTTCTCTTCATCTGATTCTTTCGTCTTTCCTCAGAAATCACTTCAACGGCCTGTTTCTGGGGTGCTTTCCTAAAAAAGGCTCCTCTCTTCAGGAATCATGCAGCATTTTGAGAATGTCCCAATCTTGCTCTTCGTCAAGGTTCACGCTCTCTTTGGCATCCAGAATCATAGGATGACATACCTGTCCATAAATGGAATGTGTCCGAACAAAGGAGTCGTATCGGAACATGTAGACGGTTCCGTCTCGATAATACACATTGGCGGCATCCTGCCTCCGGGTGAGGGGAGGAACGTTCTCTTGATAAAAAACCAACCGTCCTTTCACGATCTTCATAACAAAGTCGGGCGCATAGTGCTTAGGAACCTCCACGACGGAGACCACGCTATCGCACTTTTCTTTCTCGAGGATCGCCAGGGCCTCCCGTATGTGCCGGGGCTGCCGGAGAGGCTGTGTGGGCTGCAACAGAACAACGGCATCAGGCCGGTAATTCTCTTTTCTCAACACGTATTCGAGCTCGTAGGCGATGACGTCGACCATGGGAGTGTATTCCGTGGCTAGATGAGCGGGCCGAAGATGATCGGCCTCTGCGCCGTGCCGGCGGCCGATCTCAAGATATTCTTCAGAATCCGTGCTCAGCATGATCCGGTGGATCACCCCCGAAGCCCGGGCACATTCGATGGCATGAGCCAGAAGAGGTTTCCCCCTAAAAATCCGGATATTTTTATCCTTGATTCCTTTTGAACTGCTGCGAGCGGGAACTAATCCCAGTAAATTCATGTTCGACTCCACCGTATTTCAAGACATGATAGCCGGAGAAGATGCTTTGGAAGACGTCCTTCTGCTTTCCTCATCTTCCAGGCCCCTCGGGCGGAGAACTCCTTAATAGAACAATTTCTTCTGAATGGATATCTGATGAGTCGACAGAATGTCGACGATCCTTCCGGAGGCCCGTCCATCGCCATAGAGAAGATTATGAGGATAACGCCCGTGCCGGATCTGGGTGAGGATCGCCTCCTTGATCCGTTCTGACTGATATCCCACGTCAATGACGTTCTCTCCTTTTTCCCGGCCTTCCTGGCGCGTCCCGATATTGACGGCCGGGGTCCCGAGATAAGATCCCTCTCGGATCGCGCTGCTGGAATTGCCAATGAGACAGGCGCAATTGTTAATGAGGCGGGCATAGTCCTCGATGGTGAAATTCCGGTAAAAATGGACGTAATCGGGCTGATATTTTTCCCGGAAGATTCGCAATCCTTTAGAGATATCGTCGGAGCCCGCATCCACATTCGGCCATAACCAGACGGTCTGCATTTTCAGCTCGGAAATGGCTTTCAATGTCTCGTTGATCTGCTCGAAGCCCTGGCCGTATTCGGTGGTCACGGGGTGTTGTAGCACAACAAGATAAGGTTTCTGCGTGTCAATGCTCACGCCCACGCCCCCGTAGCGCGTGAACAAGTCGCCAAGACTTAGATCGATTTGGGCGACGACATCCATAGCGGGACAGCCCGTCAGGAAGACCGTAGAGGGATTTTCGCCCATGCGGATCAGGCGCTCGCGACACAATGGGGTCGTGACGAAATGAAGGTGGGCGAATTTTGTGATGGCGTGGCGGACGCTTTCATCCACGGATCCCGTGACCTCCCCGCCCTGGGTGTGGGCCAGGGGAATGTTCATATAAACGGCGGCGATCGCCGTAGCCATGGTCTCATAGCGATCGGCCACGGTCAGAACGACGTCCGGCTTCAGATTCTCGAACTGCGTGGCCAGCTCAATGAGGGCGAGTCCCG
>JALHTW010000233.1 GCA_022866045.1 Candidatus Aminicenantota bacterium
AGGTCCAGTCTGCTGAGGCCCGGGCGTAGGCCAGATATTGGGCGTGGCTGCCAGGCTCCAGCCCAAAAGCCGGACTTGAAATGAATAGGGCCAAAAGCCCGCATGTCAAAAGGCAGAATACAGGAATAATTTGTTTTTTCGACATGGGAGAATTCCCTCCTGCTTGATATTTTTTAATTTTCTTTTCGGTCAGCTCCCGGTAGACTGTAACCGCCAGGCTTGGCCAGACCCACAGGCCTTCCTCCAGCGGTGGATCCTGAATGCCGAAGGCTTTTTTGACCTCGTCCAGGGTTTTTCCCTCATCGACCATGACCATAACCTTGGCCTGGATCTCTTCGATGGATTTGAGGATGTTTTTCAACTCCTCGCGGCCGAGGGGGTCTGCGTGGCTCGGAATAAATGTCTGGATCTCGGGCTTTTGATTAAGCAGAATGCTCAGGGCGCGGACAAAGCCGAAGGAATAACCGCCTTTTTGGTCCTGGACAAGCGGATCGCGACCGACAAAGACCAGGTCGCCGATGAAAGCGACGCTTTTGGCCGGAAAGAAGACGATCGTATCGCCTCTCGTGTGGGCCGTGCAGTAATGGGAGAGCTCGACTTGTTCAAAATCGAAGCGGAAGTTTAGCTGGCCGTCGAAGGACACGGCCGGCAAAAAAAGCCGAGTCATATTGGAATTATAGATCTCAAGGGGAGCGTTCATTTCCAATTGGGTTGGCAATAGAGATTGAAATTCTTGTTTCGTCCCGAGGCTGCAGATGATCTCGGCATTTTCCGGATATCCTTCAAAGCCATTGATACAGTCAACGTCGCTGTGAGTGAAGATGACCTTGGTGATGGGTTTATTGGTGATTTTTTTTATCTCGGCGACGACCTTCTTTGTCGCTTTCTCGGTTGCTTTGGCGTCGATGACCAGGACTCCGTCACTCCCAACTAAGAATCCCGTGTTGGCCCCCCATTCGCCTTTGGTCCAAAAAAGGCCGCCTCCAAGTTTTTGGATCTTAAGAACAGGCGTTTCCAGCCTCTCATCCAAGCGGAATATCGGCTGCTTCACCTGGTTGGGGGAGCCAACAAACGGCATGAATATCACTATGAGAAATAAGAGGCTGACTTGATATCCACGCCTTAAAAGAAAATATTCCCCGGTCTTAAAGATTATCAAAAATCTGCCTTTGCGCCGTTTTCCATGGATTTTTCGAATTTTTTGGAGTCCGGAGAACAGCCTAAAAGGAAGGCTGTGGCTAAAAACAGCGCGATTTTTTTCAAAATCTCTTCTTTCACTATGATATACAACCCGGCGGGCAAAATATTCCCAAGATTTTTTTGCCGCGTCCTCTTATCTCTGAAATCGCATTTTATTGTATGATATAAGCTGAGATGATGCGCTTGATCCCGAGCCGAGGATTCCTTAGCTTTATCGCGATTTTCTTTTTCGTCTCCATTCTCGGCCCCGGTCATCTTTTCTCTCAAATCAGGGAAATCAGCGTCAAAGTCCTGGCCGACGAGGAACTCCGCAAAGAGCCGGGCTGGAAAACTTATACGGAGGGCTGTTTGAGCCAGGTTTCGTCCGAGTTCGAGCGGTTGTTCGGGATCCGGTTTAGGGTAAAAGAATTCGAGGATTGGACATCCAACGACGCAGCGCGTTCCGTGGAAACGCTGGCCGAGGAACTCGATGCTCAAGCCGATAAGGGTCGCTCGGACATCCTTTTGGCCTTCACCGCCCAAAAAAACCTGGACCAAGGTTTTTTCGGATATTCTCTTTTCAAAGAAGGCCTCATTCTGTCGCAGTACACGGAGGCTGTGCCCGTGCTAGTCAAAACCCTAAAGCACGAATTCGGGCATCTCTTCGGCGGCGTCCACGTGGCCGATGCCGCCTCTGTCATGGACTACTTCGTCCAGGGTGACCAATTCGACTCCCTGAACATCCAGGCGATAGATCTCGTCCGGGAGAGGTCGTTCCAGACGATCGATTTCCCAGTTCCAAAAAAAAACAGGTCGAAAGCGATCGCCCTCTATGAAAAAATCTGCGGAGCTATCCGAATGTCGCAGAGGCAGGGAAGATCCGGGGAGGAGACCACCCCAGCCATCAGGGGAGTATGGGGAGAAAATTGGCGGCACTATACTTATTATCTCGACGACGCGTTTCTGATGTTGGCCCATCTCTATTTGGAAAACAAAGACCATGATAAGACGATCGCCACGTGCCAGGCCGCCCTGAAGATCAATCCCGACAATATCGAGACCCAGAACCTCCTGGGGATCGCGTTCAGAAGGGAAGGCTTGATCGAGCAGGCCATAGAAAAATACCAAGACATATTAAGACAGAAACCCGGCCATCCCAAGGTCCACTATAATCTGGGGATCGCCTATGCCAAACTTGGGGATCTAAACGCGGCCCTCTCAGAATACAAAAAGGCCCTTGAGCTCAAGCCGAACTTCACCGAAGCTCACAACAACCTGGGCGAAGTCCAACTGAGGCTGGGCCGGATCGAGGATGCGGAAGAAGAGTTGGGCAAGGCCATCTCTCTTTGCTCCGAATATCCTTTAGCCCATTCGAACCTGGCCGAGATCTACTGCCGGAAAAAGGACTATCAGGCCGCTTGGGCCGAGGCGGAGAAGGCCATTGCCATGAATCCGGAAATGCCGGATCCCTATAACATCATCGGAAATATTTACCATCAGCAAGGCCGGGATGAAGAAGCCGTGAACGCCTATCATAAAGCGCTTTCCCTGGAGCCCGGCTATGAGAAAGCCTATTTCAACCTGGGGATCTGTTGTTTCGACAAGGATCAGGTGGGTGAAGCGAAAAAGTATTTTTTAAAAGCACTCGAGATCAACGGAAATTTCGCTGAAGCTCATGCGAGCCTCGGCTATTGCCTTCTCCGGGAAAACAACGCGGATCAGGCCATCGCCGAAATCGAGCGGGCGCAGAAGCTCGGCTTTCGCCCGGCAAAGACCCATATCAATCTCGGCGCCGCCTATCTTCAAAAAGGCCTGATCGAGAGGGCCATTTCCGAAGCCGAAAAAGCCTTGGACATAGATCCGGGATCGGCCATGACTTATAACAACCTCGGAATCGCGTATACGAAAAAAGGAATGGTCAAGACGGCGATGGACCAATTCAGCAAAGCCATCGAGATGGACCCGAAATATAAAGACCCCTTTTTCAACCTGGGGAACATTTATTTTCAGGCCGGGAAGCTGGATCAGGCCTTAAATCTCTATTTAAAAGCGGACAAACTTGGCCCGAACGACGGCCCTCTTCTCAACAATATCGCTGTCATCTATTTCGAGAAAGGCGAGTTCGCGCTTTCTCTGAGCTATGTCGACAAAGCGTTGGCCGCCGGCTTCAAGGTCCATCCCGATTTTCTGAATGCGTTGAAGAAAAAAATAAAAAATAGACTCGAGTTCTCTTTAGCGTAAAATACGGCGAATGGAAAAGCTTGCGGAAAAGATCAAAGCCGTGGGGACGCTGAAGCCGTATCCCAAAGGCGCTCTTCTATTTCAGGCTGAAGACAAGGCCGTCGGTTTCTATTTTATCCAATGGGGAGAGGTCCGTGTTTTTAAAATGGACGAGCAAGGCCGGGAGCTAGAGGTCGCTCGCCTCGGGCCGGGCGATTTTCTGGGCGAGGCCATCGCCTTCGTGTCGGGGCGCTTTCCGTTTTTTGCCCAAGCCGTCAAGGATTCCACCGTCCGTTATTTCGACAAAAAGGCCGTCGTCCGCGCCATCGAAACCGATCCTTCGGCGGCCCGGTTTTTCATCGAACTGCTCGCTCAAAAATGTGTCATTCTGAGCGGCCGCGTGGAAAGCCTCGGGCTGAGGACCGTCCGACAGCGGCTCATTCAATACCTGCTCACAAATTGTTCCGGAACCTGCCGCTGTGTTGTCGAGCTCAAGATCAAAAAAGGGGAGCTGGCCCGGCTTTTGGGAACGATCAGCGAGACTCTCTCGAGAAACCTCAAGCAGATGCAGGAGGAACGTTTGATCGAGGTCCGGGGCCCGGTCATCCAGATAAAAAACTGTTTGAAACTCCGCCGGGAACTTGCCTCATAGGCCTCTGATGGAGGCCGGCTATGAAAAAAATTGTCGCGATCATTTCAAGAGCCATTTTTGCTTTTTATCGTCATGGTCCGGATGGGCGTTAGAAAAGTTGTGATCATATCCTAAAGAGAATCTCTCCGATCTACATTTGACTTAAGTCAAAGCATTTTCGACGGCCGTTCATTATCATCAACCCCTATTCATAAGGAGAACGAATCATGGCCAAAAGAAAGATTATCGAAATCGAGCGGGATCTGTGCAACGGCTGCGGGCTGTGCACGACAGCCTGTCTGGAAGGAGCCCTCGAGCTCGACGAGGAAAACAAGGCCGTCCTGGTCAAGGAGATCTTCTGCGACGGCCTGGGGGCCTGCCTGGACGTTTGCCCGACCGGCGCTCTGAAGATCGAGGAGAGGGAGATCAAAGGCTATGACCCGAAAGCGACCTACCAGCATGTCCTAAAAACGCGGGGAAAGGAAGCTGCCCGCCTTGTCCACGGCGCTGAGCCGGCCGGCCGAACGCCAGCCCCGCATTTCCCCGAAGGGTGCCCGGGAAGCGTGGCCCGCCAGATTGCCAGGGATGAGAACGGACAGAACGACAAGCCGGTTTCAGGCCGGTCCGAGCTCAGCCAGTGGCCCATTCAACTCCATCTCGTTTCCCCCTTTGCTCCGTATTTTCAGAACGCCGACCTCCTTGTCGCCGCAGACTGCACGGCCTTCTCGTTAGGAAGTTTTCATCCGGAACTTTTAAAAGGGAAAAAGCTCGTCATCGCCTGTCCGAAGCTCGATGACACGACGGGCTACGGCGAAAAAATCGCCGAGATCCTGAGAAGGAACGACATTAAATCGTTGACCGTGGCGATCATGACCGTGCCCTGCTGCTCGGGGCTTTTTCATATGGTCGAAGAGGCTGTGTCCCTATCGGGCACACGCCTCGAGCCGAAAAAGATTGTCGTCGGAATAGACGGAAATATTTTAATTTGATTCTCCTCCATTTTGTGTGGCTAAAAATGAGGGAGAAGGTCCGGAGACGGCCGCAGCGACCGTGGAAGGTTTAGCCTTCTCGAATCATCCTTAATCCACACAAAATGGAGGAGGAGTTTTAGTTTAAATTGACGGCTTCCGCTCCGCCGTAATAGATCCCGTTGAACAGGAACTTGAACGTGCCGTGCGGCTGGCCGCGGAACGTGATCTCCGGGCCGAACAGGAAGAGCTTCCCTTGGCCGACCGACGCGGAAATGACTTCGACCCCGCGGCGCAGGTACAGATC
>JALHTW010000031.1 GCA_022866045.1 Candidatus Aminicenantota bacterium
AGACGGCGCATATAGGGAAAGGTGAATTTCAGAGTCCTTCTTTCTTCCCTTTTGGCGATGCTTAAGGCCAGCATGGCTGGGTTGTATCTGTTGGGCTCGGATAGAACGACATATCTTTTGCTTGTCCGTTTCATTTCTATGATGACGTGGAGGGGATTGGAGGTATGATGCAAAAGATTTGAACACATGACCAAATCGAAAGCGGCATCAGGAAAAGGCAAATGATCGGCGGATCCACGGACGAGGGTTTTGACGGGATTCTGTCTGAGCATGGCTTCAGAGTTATCGAGGCCGATGGTCGGGGCGATTTGAGCGAGGTAATAGGTGAAGTAGCCGTTGCCGCAGCCTACATCGAGAATGAAATCAGGAGCTTGGATGTATCTCCATATGAAGTCCAGCTTTGGCCGGACGAAATCCGAGATTATCCTGTCGGAAGGATGACGTCTTTTTTTCTGCTCCCAATAGGAGTTTTGGTAATCCTTGATCATGGGAATATTTTATTCAAGCCGGGCGACGATGAGTTGATTGGCCATCAGAAAGCCCAGCCGAGAACTTCGCAGGATTTTTTCAATATGTCTTTCGAAGGGAAAACCGACAGGCGAGATCATGAATTTTCGGGCCTCCAATACCTTGAATCCGATTCTTTTCAACAAGCTGTTCAACTCGCTTATCTTCAGCATTTGTTGATGTCCGCTGTCTTTAAGAATTCCGAGGGCGTTTGACAGACGCTCGAGAAATGGATCCGGAGTCGTGAGGATGAGAAGCCCTCCCGAACGCAATACTCGGGCGCATTCTTTTAGCATATCCGCCGGCCGAGAAATATGCTCGATGACGGCCGTAGTGATGATGACATCAGCGGCGCGGCTTCTCAACGGTAGCTGAAGGGCATCGGCTTGGATTTTCCGAATGCCTTTTGTCTTAACGGCTTGGAGCAGGGCGAGGCTGAGATCGATTCCCAAGAAAATCCTGGCAGTTCCCCATTTTTGGCGCAAGAAAGAGAGCATGAGACCGTCGGCGGTTCCGATATCGACGATCGCCTTATAAGGACCCTCGCTATAACGCCGTAATACAGCGTCGACTTCTCCTGTCCGGCGGTGAAGTCGATAGACATACTGCATATTGCTGAACCGTTTTGCGGAATAGGATCGATCACAGGAACCCATTATCGGCTCATCCCTCTCCCGAAGGTTTATTGAGGAGAACGATGTCGTGGGCCTTTTTTCGAATGGACAACGTGGAGATCGAGGACTTACTCGATTTCATGGCGATCACCGATAATCCCGCTTTTATCTTGCGCTTGAACTCTCCGAAGGACCGGATCCGGGCCAGATTTTTCACGATATAGCCGGGACGGGAATAAAATGATTTATAAGCCCGGACCAAGAACACCCGTAGTTTATCGGCGTTGAAATTTTCTTCCCAGTAGGGCAATTCAAAATCTTCGGTCGGGTGAGTGGCGAATTCTTTCCAGATGTCTTTTTTGATGACCATACTCCCCTGCACATAAAATGCTATATCCTACTGAAGATCGATGTCAAGAACAAGGAAATGGCCTACAAAGGAGGCTATCTGGCCGAATCATCGTTCCGGACGACCAAGAAATCGCCCGAAAGACCATAGACTTCCGCCCCGGCCTAAAATGACCTCAGTGTTGCAATCAAAAATACTTCACCCGCTACGAAGGCACGCTGCGGTAATCCGCTGAGTGAAGCTCATAAATCTGCCCCAGTCTGGGCCTAACAGAGTCATCAACCATAGAAAAAGATCTGGATTAGAATGCCTCAAGCTCGGCCAGGAGTTCGGACATGAGGTCTTTGACCGTCACAATCTTGTTGGCCCGATAGGCATTCTGTCCGCAGAAAATAAGCCCGTGATCGATGTCGCCTAGATAGGCCTTCACGAGCGCCTGAGCGATGCAATATTTTGCCTCTAGGATATTACAGCTCGAAAGACATCTATAAAAACATTTGATTTCATTCTTTTCCTTGGTTTCCAGGTCTTTCAAGAATTTGTTTCGGATGGCTCTCCCGGGCAAGCCGACCGGGCTTTTGATGATTACGATATCCTCTTCTTTTGCTTCAAGATAAGCCTGCTTGAATTCTTGAGCGACATCGCATTCGACCGTGCAGACGAATCGGGTCGCCATCTGCACTCCCGAGGCTCCGGCCAAAAGCATCTTGGCAATGTCCCTGCCGTCATAAATGCCGCCGCCGGCAATCACGGGGATCCTCTTCCTATATTTATCTTCATAGGGCTTGATCGCTTCCAGGACATCGGCCAAAAGCGCCTCGAGTGTGTGTTGCTCCAGTTGTCCCAGTTGGTCCATGGAAAAGCCGAGATGTCCACCGGCCAAAGGTCCTTCGAGAACGATTCCGTCGGCCGTTCTCGCATAGCGCTTATCCCAGGCCCGGAGCACCAGTTCGGCGGCTCTCCCGGAGCTCACGATAGGGACAAGATTGACAGAACGATCTTCGACGAGCCCGGGCAGCTTGAGAGGAAGACTCGCCCCTGAAACAATGATCTTAATTCCTTCTTGAACGCACGTCCGGATCAAATCATCGGCATTGCTAAGCACTCCCATGACGTTCACCGCAATCGGTCCGTTTGTCAGGCTCTTAGCCTTACGGATCTCGAAGGCGAGCGCTTCCCGGGACGCCTTTTCGTATTCGGTTTTCGACGCTTCGAAGTCTCCCAGACCGACGCTGGCGATGGTCCCTATCCCGCCTTGATTGGCCACCGCAGAGGCGAGCGAAGAGAGGGAAACTTTCACTCCCATGGCTCCCTGGACAATCGGTGTGTCCGCCGTGATATTTCCGATTTGAAGTTTTGGAATTTTCATGGTTCATTCAACTTTCTTAAAACCAGGCTGGCATTTCCGCCCCCGAAGCCGAACGAGTTGGTCAGGGCCGCTTGAAGTTCGATCCTTTCCGCCCCATGGGCGACGAAGTCGAGGGAGCAATCCGGATCGGGCTCTTCGTAATTGATCGTCGGCGGGATGATTCCCGTATAGATACTCATGGCCGTTGAAACAAACTCCACGGCGCCGGCCGCGGCCATGAGATGGCCGATCATCGACTTGATCGAACTGACCTTCAGGTTTTTTGAATGTCCGCCGAAAACTCTCCGAATGGCGCCGCTTTCGATTTTATCATTCAATACCGTGGAGGTCCCATGGGCATTGATATACCCCACGTCCTGGAAAAGGACTTTGGCGTCCTGGAGGGCTTTTTCCATGGCCCGGGCCATTCCGTCCCCATCAGGTTCCGGCGCGGTGAAATGATAAGCGTCGGCGGTGCTGCCGTATCCGGCCAGCTCAGCATAAATCCTCGCCCCTCGACGGAGGGCATGATCGAGCCTTTCGAGAACCACGATTCCGGCCCCTTCGCCCATGACAAAACCGTCGCGGTTCTTGTCAAAAGGCCGGCTGGCTTTTTCGGGACAATCATTTCTTCTCGACATCGACCGGGTCGCACAAAAACCTCCATAGGCCAGAGGAGTGAGGCAAGCCTCGGACGCACCGGCCAGCATAATATCTGCGTCTCCTCGTTGAAGGACACGGAAGGCGTCGCCGATGGCATTGGCGCCTGTCGAACAGGCTATGGAAGGGGCGGAAAGAGGCCCTTTGAAGCCGTAGGCGATAGAAACCAGGCAAGCGCACATGTTGATGAGCAATTTGGAGACAAAGAAAGGGTTGAGAGATTTGGGGCCTTTTTCGCGAAGCAGGGAATAGCCTTTCTCGATGGTTTCAGAGCCTCCGATGCCGGAGCCGATGATCACGCCGGCGCGATTGCCATCGAAGACAAAGCGATCCAGTCCGGCATCCTGAATCGCCATGGTTGAACTGGCGAAGCCGAAGTGGGTAAATCGATCCATGCGCTCCGCGGATTTTCTCTCGATCCAGTCTTCTGGGTGAAAATTTTTGACCTCTGCGGCCATCTGAGAGGAAAAATCGGAGGGATCAAAACGGGTGATTCTGGATACGCCGTTTGTTCCGGCCGTCAATCCCTTCCAAAATTCTTCAATGCCCGATCCGATGGGCGTGACAGCTCCCAGGCCGGTAATCACGACCCTTGCCATTGTCACTAGCGAATGTCCGAGGTTCTCATGACAATATTTTTTCAGAGCGCACAAGGCGCATTCTGTCGGAAAAATCCGGACTCCCTCCTCTTTCCGGAAAGCGTTGAAAGATCATCATGGCTTCATAATTTTAGAATAAGAGCTGATAATTAATAACATAGAAGATATTTCATGTCAAAGTGAACGAGTTCATCAGGACGAACGAGTTCATTCTCTTGACACGATTTTTTAAAGCATCTATAGTATTACGTCATACGACATTGGGCGTTCGACCCACACGCTTCCGGGTCAAATGCCCCCTCAGGATCAATATCTTTGACCAGCGGCGAGAATTCATTCATCAATGGAGAAGACTTGTAGGGCCATGAAAATTCTTGTTTTAAACAGCGGCAGTTCTTCGGTCAAGTTCCAACTCATCCGGATGGAGGATGAAAGCCTTATGGCCAAAGGGATCGTGGAGAAGATCGGCTCGAGCGACGCCATCATCACCTACCAGCCGGAAGGCAAGCACAAGATTCGGGAGATCCGCGAGGTCTTGAACCATAGCCTGGCCATCGAGATGGTCCTCTCGCTCCTCCTCCATCCCCAGCACGGCGTCATCCGCGACAAAGGCGAGATCGACGGGATCGGACACCGCATCGTCCACGGCGGCGAGGATTTTTCGGCATCCACCCTCATCACCGACAAGGTCAAAGCCTCCATCCGAAAATGCATCCAGTTCGCGCCTCTCCATAATCCTCATAACCTGAAGGGCATCGAAGCCTGCGAGACGCTCCTGCCCGGCGTTCCCCAAGTCGGTGTCTTCGACACCGCGTTTCATCAAACCATCCCGCCCAAGGCTTTTATCTACGGCCTCCCCTTCGCCCTCTATAAAAAACTGAGCATCCGGCGGTATGGATTTCACGGGACGTCTCATAGCTACGTCGCCCACCGGGCCGCGGAGATGCTGAAGCGACCCATCCAGGACCTGAAGATCATCACCTGTCACCTGGGCAATGGGGCCAGCATCACTGCCGTCGACGGAGGCAAATCCGTCGATACGACCATGGGATTCACGCCTCTGGAAGGCTTGGTCATGGGCACCCGCTGCGGCAGCATCGACCCGGCTCTCGTTCCTTATATCATGGAGCGGGAAAAGCTCGGAACCAAGGAAATCGATTCCATCATGAACAAGAACAGCGGCATGCTCGGCCTGACGGAAACGTCCAACGACATGCGCGAAATCGAGGAGGAAGCCTCCCGCGGGAGCGAGCGCCATAAGCTGGCCATCGAGATTTACTGCCATCATATTAAAAAATATATCGGGGCCTATATGGCGGAGCTCGGGCGGGTGGATGCCGTGGTCTTCACCGGCGGGATCGGGGAGAATTCGCGGTATGTCCGGCGTCTGATCACGGACGGCATGAGCGAGTACGGAATCGCCATCGATCCGCATAAGAATGAGAAGAACGAACGCGACATCAGCGCCGGCCGGGTGAAGATCCTGGTCATCCCGACCAATGAAGAGCTGGCCATCGCCAGAGACACCCAACGCATTCTCCAATCGCTCGAAAAGAAAGAGACTGTTCGTCCGGCCGAGGTCGCTGAAAAACGCCCGACCGTCTTCCGCCCGGCCGAAACCGCGAAGCTCGTCCAGCTCTGGGCCCAGAATCCCAAGGCCGAATTCGCCAGCCTGGCCGCCCAATTAAGCCAAGAGATCGGACGGTCGGTTGGAAAAGACGCGGTGGAGAAGGAGCTGGAACGGTTGTGCCTAACAAAGGTCCCGGAGATCCCGAAGAAGACCCATAAGACAAGCTAAAGGATAAGGCCATGGATAAAATTGATAAAGAAGAAGCGGGCTGGCTGGTCGCCCTGGCTTGGCTGAGCGGTTTGGAAGAAACGGCCCGGGATTTTCATGGGACCCGGCCGCGTGTTTTCAGCGAGCGGGCCTACGAACACTCCGTCCAGTATTACTTGCATTTCTTGGGCGATGAATACGGGTTTCAGATCAAAAAATCCGATTCCATCCGCGCCGCCGTGGAAAACTATATTCAAATCGGCATGGCCGGAGGTCTATTCCGGGATGCGAGCAACTTTGAGCTCGTCGAAGTGAACCCTTTCCATCTGGAGATCACAGTCCATGACTGCGTCTATCTCAAGAGCTGCCAGGCCTTGATCGAAGAAGGATTTTCGGTCCGCGACCTCACCTGCGCCCGGATCGGCTGTTTCCGGGCCGCGGTCAAAGCTCTGGCCAATATCGACTGCGATTATCAAGTAACGTCTTTCAATATCGACGGAGACTGCAAAGGCTACATCGAGAAGGTTTGACTTGGATCATAAGGCTTCAAAACCTCTGGAATCCACTCTCCAGGTCATCCGTGAGAGCGGGGATGCCACCGCCGTCCGGGCCGCGATCATGGAGCTGGGCTACGAAAAGAGTCCTGATGTTTATCCCATTCTCTTGGAGCAACTGAACGATCCCAACCCCAGCATCCAACATGCCGCCGTGATTTCTCTGGGCCGGTATGGCCGACCAGAAGCCATCGACGAACTGATCAAGCCCAAGATATTCCGCTCGTCCGGGGTCAATATCCGCTGGGCGGCCGTGGCGGCGGTGGGGAAACTCGGGGATTATCGGGTGATCGATGACCTTTTAAAAGCCGCGGAGGACCCGGAATGGATCGTCCGGACTCAAGCGGTCGCGGAGCTCAAAGCCAAAGTTCAAGATATCATCGCCCGCAAAGATGTCCGGCTGGCCCGCATTCTCATCCACATGCTCTCGTTGGAGAACGAGGAGATCGTGAACCTGGCGATCGAGGGCTTCCAGGAGATCGGACAAGAAAGCCTTCACCTGCTTCATGAGGCGCTGAATAATTCCTCGGCCTCGATCCGAAGCAATGCCTCCCGGGCTTTGGGAAAGTTCCGCTCTCATCAATCGACGCCGT
This sequence comes from Candidatus Aminicenantota bacterium, assembly GCA_022866045.1. Taxonomy (GTDB): domain Bacteria; phylum Acidobacteriota; class Aminicenantia; order Aminicenantales; family UBA4085; genus JALHTW01. Next base: position 7,002 of record JALHTW010000031.1, read on the forward strand.
ATCTCTTGGAGCTTCTCCATGATCAGGAATGGCCGGTTCGCGCCGGCGCCGCCGAAGCCTTGGGGTTGATCGGAGATAAGGTCAGTCTCGAGGCCCTTGTTCAAAAAATCGAGGATAACATCGAAAAGGTCCGGGATCAGGCCGCCGAGGCCATCGTCCGGTTCGGGAGACAGGCGACGATTCCTCTCTTAAACGCTCTGGCCCGCGAAAGAGACAAGTTCTCAGAGAGAGCGCTCCTAAAGTGTCTCGGGAAAATCGGAGATCCGAAATCCGTTCCGGCGCTGATCAGCTACCTCCGGAGCAGCTATTTTACCGTCCGGCAGTCCGCCGTGGCTGCTCTCGTTCGTTTCGGCCCCGCCGTCGTCAGTCTTCTTCTCCCCTCGCTTTCGTATAACCGCTCGGACATCGAACCTTTGATAAAGGATGCCTGTGACCGGTTGCGTCCGGAGCTCCAGCTCAGAGCGATAAAAGCCGTCGGCGGGCTGGAGGACCAGCGGGCCGTCAAAAAGCTCAAGCAGCTTGTGGACGAGAGCCTTCCCGACATTCAGGAAGCGGCTGTTCAGGCGCTTTCTCAAATCGGCTGCGCCGCGTGGGGACGCTGTTGCACGTTGAAAGTCCTGGCCGAAGTCGGCGATGCCGCGCTTGTCCCTCAGATCGCACCGTCTCTTCAGGATCATTCGGACAACGTCCGCTTTGAAGCTGTTCGCGCCCTGGCCAAGATGGGCGGCCCCGCCGCCGTGAAAGACCTCGTCCGGATGGCAAAAACTGATGAATGCGACTTTATCCGCGCCGAGTCTGTCCGCAGGCTCAGGACCGTCGGGATCGGGCAGGCCGGGGTCTTGGAAGCGGCTATACGCGCCTTGAAGGACAGGGCGCGTCAGGTCCGCCGCCAAGCAGCCCGGCTGCTTGGAAATTTCCAGGATAAGAAGTCCATTGAGCCTCTGCTCAAGACCACGGCCGATCCTCACTGGAGCGTCCGGGAGAGCGCCGAGAACGCTCTCCTGAATTTCGGCCGGGAAGCCGTGGAGCCGCTGATCGCGGCCTTGGAAACCGCGTCCTGGACGACGCGTTTCCGGGCGGCCCGGCTGCTGGGAGAGATCGGAGACGGCCGGGCCATTCCCGCGCTCAAAAAAATTCTTGTCAAAAAGAGAGAAAAAAGACAGGTGCGGGAAATTGCTGAAGAAGCGCTGGGGAAACTTCAGAATAAAAATGGGGCATGAGAATCATGTCATTCATCTTTTTCGCCCTAAAGGGCTGAAAGAGTAGAGATTTTAAAAGGAGGTTCTCTTAAAATGGCCGAATTTATTTACCAGGATTTGTTTCCGTCCAGCGGGGATTCAACCGAATATCGCCGTTTAACAAAGGATCATGTTTCGCTGGCGTCCTTTGAAGGCCGGGAGATCGTTAAAGTCGCTCCTGAAGCGCTGACGCTCTTGGCCCAGGAAGCCTTCCGGGACGTGGCTTTTTTGCTCCGGCCGTCTCATCTCAAGCATCTTTCTGAGATTCTATCCGACCCCGGAAGCTCCGCCAACGACAAGTACGTCGCCCTCGAGCTCCTTAAGAATGCCGTGATTTCGGCCGAAGGGATCTTCCCGATGTGCCAGGATACGGGCACGGCCATCATTATGGGCAAAAAAGGCCAGCAGGTCTGGACGGGAGGCGGCGACGAAGAGGCCCTGTCCAAGGGCGTCTTCAACGCCTACACCAAGAATTATTTCCGGTATTCCCAGAACGCGCCCCTCACCATGTACGAGGAGAAGAACACGGGGACCAACCTTCCGGCCCAGGCGGACATATCCGCCGCGGATGGGGACGAGTATCGCTTCCTTTTCATCGCCAAAGGGGGAGGCTCGGCGAACAAGACCGTTTTGTTCCAGGAGACGAAGGCGACGCTGAGCCCCGGAACCTTCCTCAATTTCCTGGTCGGCAAAATGAAGACCCTGGGCACGGCCGCCTGCCCGCCCTATCATCTCGCGATCGTTGTCGGCGGGACGTCGGCCGAGCTGACGCTCAAGACCGTCAAGCTTGCCTCGGCCGGCTATCTGGACCATCTGCCCGTGACGGGAAGCCCGACCGGCCACGCCTTCCGCGACCTCGAGCTCGAAGCCAAGCTTCTCGATGCTTCCCGGAAGCTCGGCCTCGGCGCTCAATTCGGCGGGAAATATTTCTGCCTCGATGTCCGCGTCATCCGCCTGCCGAGACACGGCGCGTCCTGCCCCATCGGCATGGGCGTGAGCTGCAACGCCGACCGGAACATCAAGGCGAAGATCACCCGGGACGGGATCTTCCTCGAGCGCCTCGAATCCTCGCCGGCTAAATACCTGCCGCCCAGCTATAAATTGGACAGCCCCGCCGTTTCGATCGATCTCAACCGGCCGATGGCCGAGATCCGCGCCGCCTTGAGCAAGTATCCCGTGGCCACCCGGCTCTCTCTGAACGGACCGATCGTCGTCGGCCGGGACATCGCCCACGCCAAGCTGAAGGAACGGCTCGACCGCGGCGAGGATCTTCCCAAATATTTCAAGGACCATATCATCTACTACGCCGGCCCGGCGAAGACCCCTCCGGGATACGCCTCCGGCTCGTTCGGCCCGACCACGGCCGGCCGGATGGACGATTATGTCCCGCTCTTCCAGGCCCGCGGCGGCTCGCTCGTCATGCTGGCCAAGGGAAACCGGTCCAAGGCGGTGACGGAATCCTGCCAGAAACACGGCGGATTCTACCTCGGCTCGATCGGCGGCCCGGCCGCCCGGCTGGCCAAAGACTGCATCACCAAGCAGGAAGTCCTCGAGTATCCTGAACTCGGGATGGAAGCGGTCTTCAAGATCACGGTCAAGGACTTCCCGGCCTTCATCATCGTCGACGACAAAGGAAACGATTTCTATAGCCGGATGCTGGCCTGACCGGGCACTTGGCGCCGCGGCGATCTCGCCGTATAATTGAATCTTAATATTGGAAAAAACATGAAAGCCGCCGTATTGACAGGTCCTCGGGCCGTTGAGATCCGCGATGTCCGCAAGCCTGAACTGAAGAACGGCGACGATGTCCTTCTGCGCCCCGCTATCGCTGGACTCTGCGGGAGCGACCTCCACTATTTCGTTGCGAACCACGTCGGCGGCGAAAAAGTGGACTACCCCGCCATCGTCGGCCACGAATGCGCGGCCATTGTCAAAGCCGTCGGGCCCAAAGTGAGCCGGCTGAAGCCGGGCGATCGCGTGGCCGTGGAGCCGGCCATCTCCT
>JALHTW010000234.1 GCA_022866045.1 Candidatus Aminicenantota bacterium
CCGAACCATAACTCATGCCCTCATAAGCGAGCTTCCGGCTGTCGATATCCGGACGGGTCTCCAGATAATCGATGGATCTTCGGAGGTCCTTGACCTGCTGAATGAAGACTTCTCTCCACTGCACGGACGTCCAGTTGCCCTCGATAATGGGAATCAAGGCGTCACTCCCACGCTCGAAAAATCCCTTATAGATGGGATAGAGGACCGCCCGGCCGTTTTTGACGAGAAAAGAAAAGAACATAGGGACTTCATAATAGTTCTCGATGTCCTGACTCGACCGCTGAAACACAGGAGCATCGCCGCCCATATAAATGACGGTCTGATAGGGCGCCGCGGCGTTCTTGGGAAGGAAAAGCCAGGCGAAGACACGCTCGCCGCCATAAGCCGCGTCAAAGCTGATCTTTTCCAGAGTCCATTCGGGGCTTTCCTTCTTCGATTCCACCCTGGCCTTCAAATCGGTCTTATCGTATGAAAACTGTTCTTTGTAGACCTGGAAAACGGAATCGGGGACCGGCTTCTGCTTGGCGAAACTTTCTGTTTCGCCGGTTATAGGAAGGCCCAAGGACCTGACCATTTGAAAGGCGGTCCCTGGAATTTTTTCCGGCTCAAGATAAAGGGCGCAGCGGAACCCGTTCTTGGCGGAACGGTCCATGGCCGGGGCCTGGCTTAAAATGTCGAACATGTAGGTGTTATCCCCCCAGGCGCCGCCCCTGATCAATCTTCCTTTAGGGGTTTCGTTCGAGCACCATTCCCTCACGTTCCCGGCCATGTCAAAAGCCCCGTAGGCCGTTACCCCCGGAAGACTCCCTACGGCAACCGGGCCCTTCCCCAGGAAATTGCTGAAGGGAGCTAAAAGGGCGAAACCCCCGAGCTGCGGAAATTGAATCATCGGAGTGTATTCGCCCCTCGCGATCCCCCAATAGATTCCCGTCGGCAAACTCTTCCCGGCGAATTCCGCGTATGCGGCCGCCTCGTACCAACTGATGCTCGAAACCGGATAATCGTCCTGTCCCTCGGGAAAGTCCCCCGCCTGCCATGTGGCAGGGCCGGGCTGACCGGTTTGGTCCACGAATCCTTTGACGGCTTCTTCCCAGGTCAGCTCTCTTCCGTCTTTGATGAATTTTTGTTTCCAGTATTTCCGGTTTCGATATCCCCCGTTGTTGACAAACTCCCTGAACTGTTTGTTCGTGACTTCGTATTTTTCGATAAAGAAATCAGCCAACGTCCCGACCGGCGTTTCCGCTCCCTGGACCCGAACCATACCCGGCGGGATGGATCCGCTTTTATCGAGGGTCCACATGAGCTTGTTGGGCACGAGGACATCATGTCCCCCGGGATCGATGCCCCAAGTGGACGCCGCGGCCAGGACGGTCTCATGGCCCTCCTTTTCTATTTTCCATCTGAAGATACCGATGGGAAGTCTGATCTTTTCGATCGGCGAAACACCGAGATATGTCCATTCGCTCGCCGGAGCCATGTATTCTTTCATGAAAATCTTCGCTCCGGGAGGTTCGGTCTTTATGTTGATCTTCAAGGAACATTTCGAAAAAAGCTCGGCCAGCTTGGGGTCATGCGGAATGTAAGCTTCCGCTCTTTCCGCGAGCTTGTAGACAGGAATGAGATCACGCCAGGCATTGTTTTCCACGATAAGCTTTCCGATCTCGGGGAGAGCCACTTGCCTGGCCCAGCGGACCTGGGCTTGATGCTTGAAAAACCGCGTCCCGAGAAAGGCCAGAGCGACAAGAACGGCAACCGTCGGAACGGCGATCCGGGGCTTTCGAAGGCGGCGCCCGATCGTTTTCAAGCTCAGGATTCCGGATTCGGCGAGCTGAAGGCTCGTCTGATAGGCCTTCAGGTCTTTGAGCATTTCCTCCGCCGAGCCGTAGCGGCCTTCGCGGTCCTTCTTGAGGGTGCGGGCGATGACTTGTTGCAGTTCCACAGATACCGGCGGCTTGCGGACTTTGATGGACTTCGGCTCCTCGTGGACGATCGAATAGATGATGGAGACGTCCCTGTCGCCTTTGAACGGCAGCTCGCCCGTCAGCATTTCGTAAAGGACAACGCCGAGCGACCAGAGGTCCGTCCGCAGGTCGACCTCGTCGCCCCGCGCCTGCTCCGGGGACATATAGGCCACCGTGCCCAGCGTCGTCTGGCTCTTGGTGAGCGAGCTCCCGCCCCTGAGCTTGGCCAGCCCGAAGTCCATGACTTTGGCCTGGCCTTTTTCCGTCACCATGATATTCGCGCTCTTGATGTCACGGTGGATAATGCCCTTGCGGTGGGCCTCGCCGAGGCCGGCGGCGATCTGTATCGTGATGTCGAGAGCGTCTTCGGTCTTCAGAGTGCCTTTCTTGATCTTGTCCCGAAGGGTTTCTCCTTCGACGTACTCCATGGCGATAAAGGACCGGTCTTCGGCCTCCCCGACCTCATGGATGACGCAGATGTTGGGGTGGGAGAGGGCCGCGGCCGCCTGGGCTTCGATAATGAACCGCTCCTTGAGCTCGGGCGAGTTCATGAGGTGGGGCGGGAGGAATTTTAAGGCGACCAGCCTCTTAAGTTTGAGATCTTCCGCCTTATAGACGACGCCCATCCCGCCCCGGCCGATTTCCTCGACGATCCGGTATTTCCCGGTGATGAGGCTGTCCTTGGATATGACAGGAAGAGGGGTCGCCAGGGTCTTCGTCAGGGAAACGGAGGGCTGTCCCTCTTGCGCAAGTAGGGCTGCGCAGTTGCCGCAAAACCGGGACGTGTCGGGATTGTCGGAATGGCATTTAGGGCATTTCATGGCACATCTCCCTTTTCAGCTGATTGACAGAAGGATAGCACCGAAAAGTGGGCCAGTCAACGAAAGGATAGGAATTTCCTTTTTTCGC
>JALHTW010000235.1 GCA_022866045.1 Candidatus Aminicenantota bacterium
ATGATCCTCTTTATTCGGCTTCGGTGTATATCGGAGTTTCGGCGATCCTTGTCCTCGGGCTGGCCTATCTCCTGGCCTTGGCGCTCAGCTACAAGAAACACATCCGGAAGTCCTTGGAGGTTCAAGCCAGGCCTGTTTGGTTCAAGAAAACGCGCAGCCTCTTGGGCGCAGCGTTCGATTCCGTGTTCCTGAGAAATCCCGTCCAAAGGGCGGTCTTTCATTTCTTTGGAAAGACGTTGAGGAACAGCCCTCTTCACAGAGTTCAGCTGGCCGGTTACCTGGCCTTCGCCTTCGGGTTCATCCTCGTTCTCCTCGGAGCCCAACACGCTGCCCTGCGAAAATTGACCATAACCAATATAAACCTTCTGGCCACGCCTCTCATTCTGGCGTTCTTTCTTCTCGTCGGGCTCCGCTCTATCGTCAACGTCCCTCTTTCGGTCGAGGCGAACTGGATGTTTCGGCTGACGGAATGGGAAAGCCGGAAGCATTATTTCATCGGCCTGAAAAAGGCGATTTTTTTCTTCGCCCTTGTTCCTCTGTTCGCGGCATTATTCGTTTTTTACGCGGCCGTCTGGGGCGCTTGGCCGGCCTTGCTCCACGTCCTCTATGGATTCTTCTTCGCTATGCTTCTCCGTGAAATCATCTTTTGGAAATACCCGAGGATCCCATTCTCCTGCGTCACGGTCCCAGGCAAAGCCAGGATCCAGTACTTCTGGTTTTTATACGGGCTGGCTTTTCTTTTGTCCGTATCCTTGCTCAGCATGCTCGAGCGATCGTTCTTTGGAGATCCCTGGAATTTTGCATATTATTATGCGATCAGCCTCGCCCTCAGTCTCGGTCTTGCCGGATTTCAGAGGTTCTTTGTCTATGAAAAGATCCAGATCAGATATGAGGAGGAGCCCGAGTCGGTCATGGTCACGCTGACGAAAGCCTGACCTCTGGAATCCCAGGCAAGGGTGAAATCCCCCTTTTTTCCCCTTTAGAAAAGGGGGAGGGAGGGGGATTTTATTTTGTTTGATGGAAGGTTTGACCCCGGACAAATTCTTGTGATATAAGCTCTCCAGATGCTTTAAGAGGAGGAGGGCCGAATGATCCATTTCGAACCCATCGACTGGGTCGTCGTCGCGTTCTATTTCGCCATCGTTCTCGGCATTTCCTGGTGGAGCTTCAAACAGAAGCAGAAATCCACCGAAGATTATTTTTTGGCAAGCCGCCACGTTGGCTGGTTTGTCGTCGGGGCCTCGATCTTTGCCTCGAACATCGGCGCCGAGCACATCGTCGGCCTGGCCGGGACCGCAGCCCAGACCGGGGTCGTCATGGGCCATTACGAGCTCCACTCCTGGCTTGTCCTTATGCTGGGCTGGGTCTTCATCCCGTTCTACATGCGGAGCAGGGTTTTCACCATGCCGGAGTTCCTCGAGCTCCGTTATTCGCCAAAAGCCCGCTGGTTCCTGTCGATCATCACTTTGATCGGCTATGTCTTCACCAAAATTTGCGTTAACGTTTATGCCGGAGCGGTCGTCTTCCAGACCCTCATGGGAGTGGATTTTTGGACCGGCGCGCTGATCGTCGTCATCATGACCGGTATTTACACGGTCATGGGAGGAATGAAGGCGGTCGTGTATACGGAAGCGCTCCAGACCATTGTCCTCATCTTGGGCTCGGTCATCGTCGCGGTCGCCGGGCTGATCAAAATTGGAGGCTGGTCGAATCTCTATCATGTGGCGGGCGCCGATCACTTCAAACTCTTCCTGCCCGCGAATCACCCCGACTTCCCCTGGCCCGGAATGATCTTTGCCCCGCCCATCGTCGGCCTCTGGTATTGGTGCACGGACCAATATATCGTGCAGAGAGCTCTTGCCGCCAAGAATGAGAAGCAGGCCCGGCGTGGAACAATTCTGGCTTCATACTTTAAGCTCCTGCCGTTTTACATTTTCATTATTCCAGGCGTCATGGCCTTTGCCCTGGCTAAGACCGGCCAAATCCAACTGGCGTCCGCGGATCAGGCCTTCCCAACGATGGTCGCCGCGCTCGTGCCAACGGGACTTAAGGGATTGGTTGCCGGCGGATTACTTGCCGCGCTCATGAGCTCCCTGGCGTCCTGCTTCAACTCGAGCTCGACGCTTTTCACGATCGATATTTATAAAAAATTAAAACCGGAATCGAGCGAGCGGCATCTCGTCCGCGTCGGCCGGATCGCGACGGGAGTTCTCTGCGTATCGGGACTGCTCTGGATTCCTTTGATGAAGATCATCTCGAGCCAGCTTTATCACTATCTCCAAAGCGTGCAGGCCTATATCGCTCCGCCGATCGCCGCGGTCTTCCTCCTCGGGATCTTCTGGAAGCGGATCAACGGCGCAGGCGCATTGACTTCGCTCGTCGGCGGGTTTTCGCTCGGCATGATCCGGCTGGTCGCCGAATTGAATAAGAAGCACCTGAGCGGCATCCTCTATACATTCGCAAACATCAATTTCCTCTATTTCTGTATTATTTTATTCGTGGTATGCATCGCGGCCATGATCGCGGTCAGTTTGCTGACGAAGGCGCCGTCTTATGAAAAGATCAAAGGATTGACCTATGCTACGACTGTGGCCGAGGACAAAGCTACCTCGCGCGCGAGCTGGAACTGGAGCGACGCCATCCTCTCGCTGATCGTGCTCGGTTTCGTCGCTTTTACTCTGATCTATTTCTCGGGGTGAATATAGGGAATACAGGGAAGCGCAATATCTGATTCCCTTTTGATGCAAAAATAGGAAAAGAAGCGATTCTAACAGCGAGATCTGGGTGATGGAGAATTTCCTGGCGGATAATTCGGTCAACAAACGAAACCCGAACTGAAAGCCAAAGAAAATTACGGGTATTATGCTCCCTCGTAAAATATATTTACAATAATGATCTATCCCTGATTCGTAGTAGGGAAAATGCAATACATTTCAACAGGCACGAAAATTGCTGCAATTTAAGCAGAAATATTTTTGAGAATGGGAATTTTTGCTTCTGGCGATTGTCTATTAAATGAGGAGATCTGATTCTTTGACTTCCCTGCCCGATTTTGTGAATATTCGACTGTCAGGGACGGTAAAAGCAACGGAAAAGCTATCGTGATGGTTTTTCCCCGATTTCTATAAACGAAATGGCTTAAGCTGAAGTATTATATACATAAGGAAATTATGAAATAAATCTCCTTAAGAGGGGTAACATGATCATACCAAAGAAAATCCTGGTCGTTTCGTTTTTTGTCATAGTCCTCGGCTTGCTCGGATACTTTTTTCTTTTGAAAAAAGGGCCTGTTTCGTCTGAAAATCAGGCCGGCGGTACTTCGGCGTCATCAACTGCCGCCGTCTCGGGCTCAGGGACCGCCCAGAATCCTCAAGAAAAAATCGAGGCAGCGCCGCTTCCCGTCAAGGCCGTCCCCGCCCGCCGCGGAGAGCTCATCATCAAGCTCAAATCGCCCGG
>JALHTW010000236.1 GCA_022866045.1 Candidatus Aminicenantota bacterium
TCCACGACCGACCATCCGGGCTGGCGCGGCCGGAAGACGATGTCCGGTTCCAGGACGAGGTAGCCCTGGCTGGTGAAGACGCTGAGGTTGTAGTAGCTGCGGTCGGACGGCGCGACATAGTTATGGACGTTCTGCGAGAGCAGTTCGTAGCTGTAGACGATCATCGGATACTTTTTACCCGGTACGTAACCGGCCGGATAGAGCAAAGCTCCTTGCAGCCGCCGGCCTTTGTCCGTCCTATACTCGATGAGCTCGCTCCGGCCCCAGGCATGGTTGCTCGGGAAGGGATTGGTTTTGGTCGCCGGTTTCGCATCCTTGAAGTCGGGGCCGCCGACGAAAATGTTAGGCGAGACATCGTAATCCTGGAGGATATACCCATAGACCTCGGCCTCTTTGGCTTTGGCCAGCGAGCCGATGCTCCTGTCGAGCCAGATCAATCGGGTGACCTCTCCGCCCGGCTTTAGAAGGGCGTAGCCGAACTTCTTCGTCCATTCCCCGTATAGGCTCAAGTACTGGGGTTTGGCGAGATCAATCCCCTCCTCGGCGGCGGACGGACCGAACTCAGCCATCCCCCTTCCGCCGCCGCGCGCGGGCTCCAATCGGACCAGCCGATGGCGGACCTGTTCGGCCGCGCCGCTGGTCAGCTTTTGGGCTTTCGAACCGTCGGCCGCGACCTTCCAGAGGTCGTACTTATCGTAAAGCAGGACGGCCGCGTCGTCCTTCGTCCAGCCCGCCACACCGAAAGGCGGCTTCTGTTTGATCGTCACGTCCGACTCCTTGTTGATGAAGGACACCGGCGCGGACTTGGTGATGTTCGTGATCGCCCGCGTGGCCGTATCGACCGTCCAGTAGTGATCGTTCTGCAGGAAAAGGAGATATTTTCCGCCCGGGCTCGCCTGGACGAAGCCGTCGATGATGTTTTCTTTGAGCTTCGTCCGCGCGCCGGTCGTGATATCGACGAGATAGAGGTCGGCGGCTGGACGGCCGATCGTCCGGTTAAAGGCGTACTTCGACCACTCGGCGGCGTAGGCGAAATGCGTCCTCCGGATCGGCGTCACCTGCTCGTTGACCAGATCTTTGCCGAGCGGGACGAACTTGCCGCTGTCAAGGTGCCAGGCGGCAAGCATGTTCCGTTGCCGGTCAGCGACGGCGCTCAGCTTCTGGCGGGGCATGACCAAGACGTCCTTGGCGTGCCAGATCTCGACGGTCGATGGCTCATCGACGGCGGCGGAGGCGCCGCTTCGGGCCGGCCGCGCCGACGGCTCCTTGTCCGCGGCGGTGTCGGCCCCTTTTTCCGCCTTGGCCGGGGGCGCGGGCTTGTCGTCCCACTTGGCCATCCCGAGGAAAATCATTTTACCGTCATCCGACCAGGATAGCCGGCGGAACGATACGGTCCTCATCCCGGCCGGAAACGTGGGATCGGCCGTGGGATCGTAGGCCCGCTGGCGTTCGGCTTTTGCGCCGAGCTCTGTCCAGGACAGCAGGACCTGCGTCGGGCCGTCCTTGCGCTCATCGGTCTTGGCCCGGAAGACAGCCAGATCGGCCGCCTCCTTCCGCCAGGCGAGGTCCGTGTAGATCGAGGGCGATGAATCCAGGACGCGCAGCGCGGTCGTCGCCGGATCGAAGAGCTGCACGCCGTTTCCCGTTTTGCCCTCGGCGTTGATGATCATCGCTAGGAGGTGGGTGCGCTCGGCGTCCTGCCAGGCGAACTGGGAGACGTTTCCGAAGGTCGTGTCGCGGCCGGAAGCGAGTTGGCGGACGATGAGCGTCGTGCCGGGCCGTTCCTCGGCTGCGTCGGGCCCGCCCGCAGCGCCGGGACCGCTCCGGGCCGCGGGAGCCGCGGAAGCCGAAGGCCGAGCGGGCGCGTAGCGCTGCATGGCCAGGAAGGCGCCGTCGGAACTGAAGGCGAACGACTCGATGCCCTCGAGCGTCGAGGTCTCACCCGCAGCGAGGTTCAACAGGCCGAGTTTATTCTGAACGGGCTTTTGCTCGCTTCGCAGCCTCTCCTGCTCGGCTTCGGATTGGCTGATGCTGTAGGCCAGCCACTTCGAGTCGGCGGAGTAGACCGGCTGGCCGCCGAAGGCGGCGACTTTCGTCGTGCCGTCGGCAAGCTTGGTGATGCGCAGCTCGTTCTCGCGGTTGGAGCGGTTGACGGCATAGACGAGCCACCGGCCGTCCGGCGAGAACCCTCCCCGCGCGCCAGCCGGGGCCAGGGTCTCCCATTTGCCGTAATCGGCGAAAGTCGCCGGCGGCTTGGTCTGCGCGCCGGCGGTAATGGCGAGAACCAAAAAGACGATAAAAGCGGTCATGGGGATTCGTTTCATCTTTCACCCTCCTTGCGGGTCCGCGAAATGCCGAAAACGGAATCCAAATCCGATTCTTCGGTGTTCCGATGGCTTGCTCGAACGGGAATCATGGACCTGTCCAGTATCGTATTAGGGCGAATCGAGGATGTCAATTGCCGCACTCCTGTCCGTATATCCTTTCGGGGACATGTGGACACTTGTAACACTAAATTCCAAGAGATATAATGATGCTGAGGTGATTTATGAAGAGGGAATTCAATGTCATCATTGAACGAGATGAAGACGGATTTTTTGTGGCCACGGTCCCGGAATTAAAAGGATGTCATACCCAGGCAAAAACTCTGGACGTGCTAATGAAGCGGGTTCGTGAAGCGATCGAATTGTGCCTTGAAGTCGAAGGGGGGAAGATTTCCCATTCTGAATTCGTCGGAGTTCAACGGATTGTGGTTGGCGCATGACCGGAATTCCGAAGATTACCGGCAAGAAAGTCATTTCCACACTGCGTAAAGCCGGCTTTGAGGTGATCCGAATTAAAGGAAGTCACCACTTCCTTAGACACCAAGATGGTCGTTGCACGGTTGTCGCTGTCCATGGAGGTGAAACTATCGGTCGTGGTTTGATGAGAAAGATCCTCAACGATTGTGAGATGACAGACGAAGAATTTATGAAATTTCTATAATCCAATCGACTCGATACATCCAATAAAGTCTTCGCCCGTCTCGAGGCGCTTGCGGGCAAAGGCTTCAGGATTATTCCCTATGGTGAATACGTGGGGCGCCTCACCGCCCAGAGGAAGCTGAAACGGAAAAGGGGATCCGATCGGGGACCCGTCCTCCCGGCAGGAGGAGAATTTTCCGTGGAGTGGATTCTCCGTTCACGTGAATGTCGATGGTCAATGTTGAAGATCGAGGAATTCGGAAAGCGATCGTTTCCGTCGATCCGGGTCCGGCGGAAATCCCGAAGGACATTGTCCCGCCCGCGAATCGCACGAGATCATTATTTTGGAAGCCAAATTTCTTGACTTCGCGAAATGCCGCTGTGGCCTTCAACGTCCCCGAGAAACGGGTATCGTTCCGGGCCAGAAAGCACAGCCGCCACACCCCTTCGTTTTCCCAGAGGATAGCCCAAGCGGGTTCATGTTCGAGATCCCGGGCAAATGAGGACGCCAAAACCACCGGTGCGAAGGCTTTTCCATATTCTTCCTGGGCCGAGATAAAGTTGCCCTGTCTTCCCACGAGTTTTGCCAGGGCGAAATGGAATTCGGGACGGCGGGAATCCATCGCCACGGCTTTCCGGCAGAGGGTGGCTTCTTCTTCGGACAGCCGGCGTTATCGAGTTTCGTCACAACCCACAAATCCACATCGCGGCCGGCGATAAAGCCGTTGAATTCCTCCCAGCTCAGGTTGTAGAAGAGGAGGTCATTCTTGCCTTGGCGCGGAACGACATGGTCGCGGATCATGGCCGCCGCGTCCTCATAACGGAGGTCTTTGGTGAGCGGATTGACGATCGTGTTCTGGGTCGACATCGGGAATTCATCGAAATAGATCAACGCATCGCTTTTAACATTGTGTCTCAAATAATCGGCGACGGGCGGATCGATCTGGAGACGATTCAGACGCCAAAACATCGTATAGTAGGGCTTCAGGTTGGCAAAAAATCCGGAGGCCATCAACACCGTCAGAGTCACGGCCGTACTTGATGGATCGGATCGTCTCCCCAGAAGACGACTTGCCCCAAATGATAAAAGCGGAGAAAGCCGCCGAGCGTGAGGACAAACAGGAAAAAAAGGAGCTCGCCGGGAGCGAAAGATATTCGATTTCGCCTCGGGCGAAGGGCCTCCCCCTCGATCAAGGGGACGTCCGGGCTCATCGCAGTTTGACTATATCTTCTGCCTGGGATCGCTGTCAAGGTCGTGAATTCAAGGCTGTTCAGGGCGGAACGGGTTGAGCGGGTGAGGAAAGCGATCGGACGCCTCGCGACCAAGCCGAAATATCATTCGAGAAAAAACGGCATGCGAACCGGCCGCGACGGCTCTCCGGCGATGAGGATCTTGTCCAGGATATTCGCTTCACCTTTGATATCAAGCCACAAGGTCAGCTTGGTCGGGCTTTGGAGTTGAATATTGATACCTTTGACCCTCCCTCTAAGAGTTCTTCCCCGAAACTCCAAGGCGTTCTTGGCTGAGGTCACGGAGTCGATGCGCGTCAGACCGATCTTTTGCCATCCGCGAACCGGATCGGCGCTTACGATTTTCCCGGAAAACTCGAGGGGCCGATGACTCCACCATCTCAAATGCCAGATGTTGTCGCGGCGCCAGAGGATATACCCATGCGGCGCCGTCCGGATATTCCGAATCTTCTCGATCACGTATTCTTCATCTTTGAGATTTTGGCAGAAAGGGAGGACGCGGAGATATCCGTCGACAGCTTTTGCCTTGTCTCCGTTCAAGGCGTAGGAATCAGCCTGCGATAACAGGGTTCGTCCCCGGAATTCGACATTCGTCGGATCAAGATTCATCGCTTTGATCCAAAGCCTTGCAGCCTCATCCCAACGGCCCTCACGATGGGCTTGGGAAGCGTTTTCATTGAGAAAAATGAAGACTTCCTCTATGAGGCGGTTTTTTAGACCTCTCAGCCATTCTTTCCGCACGAAGCGCGGCATCTCGGGACGCAGAGCATCAAGCTCCCGTTCGGCTTCAAGGTTTTTTCCGGCCATCAGATAAACCTTCGAGAGGAAAAGATGATACGCGTCTTCCGCGTCTTTGGAGCGGGGGAGGTCGAGGACCATCCTGACGGCTGCGGCGTATTTTTCCCAAAGCGGTATGTCCGGACTCGGGAGATAAAGAAGCGTCGATCTCGAAAAACTCCTGATCTCGAGGTCGGGAGAAAGAGATGTCCAGCGAGCGATCCGTGCCTCGTCAAGGTGCGATTGTTTCAGGACAATCCACAGCTCCGTCTGCGTCGTGACCGCCGTCGTCTGTCTCGGATCGCCCATCTCGCAAAATAAAAGCCACTCCCGCGTGCGATCCATATTCGAGATCCCTCGGACGGTAAAAAAATTCAGAAGAGCGGCCGGGTCATCGGAAAAGATCCGCTGGTCTCCTTTGTCTTTGATCGTCCGAAGAACGGAGTCCGACGCTTTCCGTTCGAGAGGAAAAGACGTCAAGGTCCACGTTGTCACCTGAAAATCTCGGATGAAGATGAAGTCCCCGAAAACGAGAAGAAGGATGAGGCAGGCGAACGTCACCCGTTCCGGCTCCGTCCGTCTTCCGCGGATATGACCGGGGACGAGTCGGCGCGCGATAAATGAGGAAAATCCCGTCGCCCCCTTGGCCATCATCAAAAAAAGAAAGGGCAGGAGGAAGATGAATTTTCTATCGGCAGGTAAATAGATCTCCGGCGGATTGGAGAGGCTGAACAAAACGATCGGGATGAATATTCCAGCGAGGAGCAAGACAAGCTCCCGCGGTTTGCCTCGCGCGCCGAAAAAAATCCCGAGGAACACGAGCGCAATCTTGAAGAAAAAAAGGACCGGACTGACATAGAATCCGAGCAGAATTTTCAGGGTGCTGACGGTGAAGGACAAGGGCTGCACCGTCAGCTCGCCCCTGAAGACACTTCTCAGAGTGTGGGGCAACATTAGGAATAGATTTTCGGACGCCGGCTGGCCCCTGGCCGGAAGATAGAGGAAATAAACAAGGACGAAGATGGCAGCGAGGCTCAAAACGAGCGCCACGGCATTTCGATAACCGACACTGATGAGGGCTGAAGGTCGTTTCGAAATCCGCTGCTCAAAGAGCTCGAAGACGAAGAAAAAAACGTAAACCGGAATCATCACCAAGGAAAAAAAATTCATGTATCCGGACAAGGCCGTAAACACAGAAAATAAAATCCAAGACCGGAGCCGGCCGGTTTTGAGGGCGTCCAGATAGAACAACAAAGAACAGAGAATGAGGAGGACCATGCCCGAGTAACTTCGCGCTTGTTGAGAATAATAAATGAGATAGGTCGATGTCGCTGTGAGAAAAGCGGCGAGCGCGGCCTCTTTTCGGCCAAACAGCTTTTTTCCGATGAGAAAAACGAGCCAGACGCTCAAAATGCCGAATAGAGCGGCCGGCAGCCTGGCCATAAAGGTCACCGTTCCCAAAGGCAGCAGCCCGTGGATAAGGAGCGGATACAAAATACTTCCATAATTTGCGGCGACGATGAGCGACGGAGGGTCTATCGCGGGGACGACGGTGTGGAAAGGTTCGTCATGATACAAGGGACGGGCGCCGAGGTGATAAAAACGCAGAATGACAGCCACCGCCAGGACGAGCCAGACCATCCACAGCGACTTAGGGAATGGACGTTTCATCTCGGCCAACGATCCGGCCCTGACAGGGCGCGGGGGCTTCTCGGCTCGAGCGCGATTGAGACCGGCTTCAAGATCTTCCTCCGGATTCATTCCATTCTCTTAAGCAGAAAAAGGCCCAAGCCTCGGCGGTCTCATCAGCTCAACGATGCTGACCCTGATCATCGTCCCCGTCGTCTATTCGATCCTGGACGATATCGTTTTAAAGCTGAAAGGCCGGAAGGGAAAAGCGTAAGCGCGAATTACCAGTCGAAATAGAGCCCGAAGGGATCGGGATCACAAGGTAGATAGTGCCCATCGACCATTATGAAGGTGCCCTCCGGATCTAGACTTCCTCCGCCCTTCTTCACGATCTGGAATTTGTAGTGTCCGAGAACATAGGCCATCATGTCATATTTCCGATAATCGGCTTTGGCAGAAATGAGGAGATCGGCACTCGTGATGAAGACCTGGTCGATGGTGAGCTCCAAATTCTTTATCCCCCTGGCTTGGGCCTGGCTCCAGAATTCTTGAATGCCTTGGCTTTCCTCGTAGAGCTTCTTGCTTTTGCCCAGCAAGATCACGAACTTGTCGGAAAACATCCTGGAGAGCTCCTGCAGCTTTCTATCGTTGTAGAGGCTCTGAATTTTTTTCACCAACGCCCTCGCCTTAGTCTCAAATAGGTCTTTCTTTTTTGAGTCTACCGCGTTCATAAGAACCTCCTTTTTAAAGATTTCGGATGGGATGATCCATCCCCCATTTATACCGAATCCGGCAAAAAACCGGTATTATCGCGTTCCTAGCCCCTTATACTTTTTTTGCTTGGCCTCGAAAGCGGCCTTGGCTTCCTTGACCATGTCCTGGAAGCGGGGATCATTCCGCAGGCTGTCAAAATAGGGATTGCTCATAAGATAGGAATAGGGATACAAGCTATCTTTGATCAGATTATAGCCTCCGTCTTTGCCGATTTTGATGTATTTCAGGGCGTCCTCCGTCCTGCCCAGCAGGATGAAGGCGTTCGTGATTTCGTAGCGAAAGAGTTGTTTGGTGTTTTTGAGCCAGGTCAACGCCTTGTCCTTTTCCCCGTTGAGGGCCAGATACCAGACCTTAAGCCTGGCCAGGCGCTCGCGGGCGTCGTCGCTGTCCGGCATGATCTTTTCGATGAGACGGATTTGTTGCTCCGCTTTTTCCCGATTGTCTGTCGCGAGAAGAAGCCGAGCATAGTTTCCATGAAGATGGTAGCTCTCAGGATCGATCGTCAAGGCCTGTTCGAGCAGACGCAGCCCTTCTTCGAATTGTCCGAGATTCCAGAGGGATGACGCATAGCTGATGTGGGCGTATGTGGACCGCGGATTGAGCGTCATAGCCCGCCCATAATAATAGATGGCTTGGGCATCCAGGCCGATGCTCCGGAGAAACGCACCGGCGTTGAAATTCACCTCGTAGTCGTTGGGATTGATGTCGAAGGCTCTTTTATAGCTCTCATAAGCTTGGTCAAAATCTTCATGGTAAAAATGGACCCAGCCCATGCCCAAATGGACTTCCGCGAGCTTGTCGTTCTTCTTGAAGGCTGTATCGAAATTCACGAGCATCGCCATCCAGGCATCGGGCGCATTGGTTTTGATGAAGCGGGATTCATAGAGATTGCCCAAGCCCCAGTAGGCGAGGGCGTAGTCCGGATCGAGGTCGATGGCTTTTTGGTAGAAGCCGGCGGAGGCTTGAAAATCGCTTTCTTTTTCGAAGTCGCGGTACTTATACTCGAACTGCTGTCCCTCCCGAAAAGCGGCGTACGCGTCAAAATTGGCCGGCTCCCTTGTCTTGAGGGCGGGAAGCTTGTCTTCGGCGAAGCGAACTTGGAGCTTCGTCGCGATCTCCTTCGAGATCCTGTCTTCTATCTTGAAGAAATTCCCTTCATATTTTTCGTCGTAGGTCTGTGTCCAGACCATCCGTCCGGTTTTAGCGTCGCTCAGTTTGACCGTGACAAGAATGTTCTCTTTCTCCAGCTGAAGCTCTCCTTCGAGCACGTTGTCCACGCCGAGGATTTTCCCGATTTCGATGAGGTCTTTGTTCGGAGCTTTGAATTGATCCGCCGAATTTTTGGAGATGACTTTGAGGTCGCTGATGCTGGCGAGCTTGGTCCGGATATCATCCGTCATGCCTTCGCATAAGGAGGCCTTGTTCTGTTCCGGGTTTCTGTCTTCAAACAGAAGAACGGCGATTGACTTCTTCCACATCAGGGCCGCGGTCGCGACGGGTTCGGATTTCTGCGGAGGAGCCTTTGGTCGGAAAAGGAAATACCCTCCCGCCGCTAGGATGAGGACGAAAAAGATTGCGATTAAAATCCGTCTAAGTTGAGGACGGCCCGGGTGGGCTTTCCGTTCCTTGATCGCCGTCAATGCGACCTTTTCTGTGTCGGGGAGGGCGGCCTCGATTTTGCTCAACTCCGCGTGAAGCTCCTCCGCGTTTTGAAACCTCTGTTCCTTCTTTTTTTCCAGGCATTTCAGGATCAGGCGGTTGAGGCTTTCAGGAAGCTGAGGATTCCATTCCCGGGGGGCGGAAGGGAGGGCGGTCTTTTGTTTTAAAAGAACGCTGAGAGGCGTGTGGCCTTGGAAGGGCACTTTTCCGGTGACCATCTCATACAGAATGATGCCAAGCGAATAGATGTCGGTGCGCGGATCGATGTCGCCGCTTTCGGCCTGCTCGGGCGACATGTACTGTGGAGTTCCGATCACGACGCCTTCGCCCGTCCATTCCTTGGCTTGAAGAGAGCGGGCGATGCCGAAGTCCATGATCCTGGCCGTTCCCGATTGGTCGATCATGATGTTTTGCGGCTTCAGGTCCCTGTGGACGACTCCCCACCGGTGCGCTTCGGCCAGTCCCTCGCAGACTTGTCTGGCGTAATTCACCGCCGTGCCAACGCTCAAGGGGCCGGTCATCCGGATGATATTTTTGAGAGTCTCTCCGGGAACATATTCCATCGTGATGAAGAATGTCTCCGCGGCTTCCCCCAGGTCGAACATCCGGCAGACGTTCCTGTGGGCGATTCGGCGGGCGGACCGCAGCTCGTTCCGGAACCGCTCGATGTTCGCTTCATCCAAAGCGATTTCCGGCTTGATGAGCTTCAGCGCGATCTTTTCATTGACTTTCTTGTCAAAAACCTTGTAAATGCTGCCCATCCCGCCCGAGCCGAGCTTTTCGATGACCTGGTACCGGTTGGCGAACAGCGAGCCCGTTTCCAATTCACGAAGAGGGAGCAGGGTCTTGGTTTCGGTGAGCGAGGCGGCTTGGGAGACGCGCGTTAGGGAGGTTCCGCACTCCGCGCAATAGCGGTTTGTCGGAGGATTATCGGACTGGCATCTCAGGCATTTCATGGCCCTTCTTCCCTTCTAGGGATAAGCGATAATAATTTCCTTTTCTGCTCCGCCGGCTAGATGAGCGTTCATGCGCCAATTTTGACTCGTCCCCTCGTTAGGGATGATAAATCGCAGCGTGATCGGATGTCAAGTTGAGCTCAAACTGACCGTATATCACTTTCAAATGCAAGGGGGACACAATACCCTGTCCCTCTTTGGTCGGCAGCGCCCCAAAGGACGATACCGTTCAAAACCGCCAGGGACAGGGAATCATGTCCCCGAAAGTGATATACGGTCAGAAAATATCCCGCTTGACTTGTGTATTATATATCCTTATTATATTTCGTATTAGTGCTAAAAATAGCACTAACTAGAAATAGAATGAATTTTATAAAATTGCGCGATTCTCTTAAAAACTTTACTATTTTTTCTCTCCACGATATTCTTCAGGTCGATCAGAGTTTTCACCGCAGGCGATTGAATGAGTGGCAAAGCAAAGGATATATCAGGAAAGTTATAAAGGGATTTTACATTTTTTCGGACCTTGTTCTTAATGAAAATGTTCTATTTGAAGTTTCTAATAGAATCTATAAGCCTTCCTATATTTCACTGGAATCGGCTCTTTCTTATTATCATTTGATTCCTGAAAGCGTGTATAGCGTCACCTCTGTATCTACACGCCGTACATATAAGTTTATTACAAGCATCACGGAATTTAGCTACAGAACTGTTAGACCAGACCTCTATTTTGGATATATCGTTCAGGCTTATGATCAAAAGGCTTTTAAAATCGCCCAACCTGAAAAGGCAATCGTTGATTATTTTTATTTGAATCCTCATCTCAAAAACGAAAATGATTTTGAGAGCCTTAGGTTAAATTCCGAACGATTTTTTGAAATAATAGACGAAAAAATTCTACTTAATTATGTAGCTAAATCTTTACAGAAATCTCTGAAGGAGAGAATCAGCCGTTTTATTGATCATATGAGTGCTAAAAGGTGAAGTTGTCATATGCTTGATCTAAGACAGATTGAATCGTTTTATCCAGAATCATTAAGAATATTTGGGCGTAACCTCCTTAGAGAATATCTTCAATACAAGATTCTGGAGATTGTCTATGATTCAAAATATGGAAACAAGCTTTCATTTATGGGCGGCACCGCCATCCATATGATTCACTTCAATACGAGATTTTCTGAAGGTCTGGATTTTGATAACCTTGGTTTAAATAGAGTGGAATTTGAGTCCTTAGGGCAGCTCATAAAAGATAAACTGGAGCTCCAGGGGTGTTCGTTAGAAACAAGGGCTGTGATTAAGAAAGCATTCCGCTTATATTTGAGAATAGCTGAACTCCTTTTTCGTAATAATCTTTCGAAGGACCCCAGAGAAAAGATTCACTTGCAGGTTGATATGGAACCTCAACGTTTTGAGTACAACACAGATAAGATATTGTTCAATAAATTCGACGTCTTCGGGCGGATTTCTGTAGTGCCCATAGATATCCTTTTGGCTCAGAAAATCCACTGTATTTTCAAGCGAAAGCGACCAATGGGAAGAGATTTCTATGATGCTCTTTTTCTTATGGGAAAAACGAAGCCTAATCTGAATTATCTGAAACAGAAACTTCAAATAGAGAGTTTTCCAGAACTCAAGTTTCGGTTGGTTCGGAGATGCAAAGCCCTCAATTTTCGACAGCTGGCCAAAGATGTGGAGCCCTTTCTGTTCGAGCCAGCAGATTCAAAAAAAGTTTTATTTTTTGCGCAGTACATTAAGGACCATTTCCCCCCATAAGCGTTCTTTTCGTTACTTATGACAATCGGTCTGTTTCCACCACGCCCAGGCTCTGGGAGATATTCCCTTGATCCAGGTCGTCCAGAACGGCCGCGTTTTCCGGA
>JALHTW010000237.1 GCA_022866045.1 Candidatus Aminicenantota bacterium
CAGTTCGATCCTGGTCAGCTCCACCATCTGAATCCCCCTTATATCAAAAGCTTGCGGGATAGATCTCGATCAGCCTAATCATCCGTTTTTCATCATTTTCCCTCGGCTTTCCCTTCTGCTTTCATGTTCGTCGCGGCAACGAATCCCTGTGGAATCATTGACATCATCGAAACCGATGGTGTGACTACCGAGTTCAAGACCTCGGCGCAAATCATGGACTCCAAAGAAGTCGATCAATCCCTTCATAGGTTTTATAGCCGCGACGGTGTGCGCAAAAAATATGGTGATTTTGCCAGAAGAATTTACGGAGGTATAATCTGGCCTTATTTTCTGATTTAACAATGACTTCGAAGGCATTTACGTCCATATTAGTCCTATGGAACTCTTGACTTTAATATAGATATATATAAACTAAAGGTAACGCTATATGTAACCTTTGGTTTCTATCTATGGAAAAAGCCAGCATTTTAAGCATTCTTCGGCGGGAAAACACGGTCTTTACTTTTAAAGATATTCTCTTGGCATCCGCAGAGACCAACGTCCTTCTCCTTAAAAGACGAATCAATTATTATGTAAAGAACAAAGAACTTTATCCTATCCGCCGGGGCATCTATGCCAAAGATAAGAACTATGATAGATTGGAGTTGGCCACCAAAATCTTCATTCCCAGCTATGTCAGCCTGGAAACAGTTTTAGCCAAAGAGGGCGTCGTTTTTCAGCAGTATGACCGAATCTTCGTCGTAAGTTACTTAGCCAGAGAGATTTCCTGCGACGGCCAGAAATATTTCTTCCGAAGAATAAAAGACATGATTCTAACAAATTCCTTGGGTATTGATATTAAAAAAAACTATGCGATTGCCACAGCAGAAAGAGCTTTTTTGGATACCCTCTATCTTAATAAGAGTTATCACTTTGACAATTTAGCCCCGTTAGATCCAGAGAAATGTCTGGAATTGCTTCCTATTTACCGCAATCAGGCAATGGCCGAAAGATTGAAGTCCTACCGCTGCAATAGATGCAGGCACCCGTTTATCCAGCATACTCAAACGGAATTGGCCCAAAAGCCCGGCAGCAATCAAAAAACCTATGTTCATAAATGTGAGGCTAAAAACTGCAACTGCCTCGATTTTGAAGGCTAACAACTATGCTTGATCGCGATATTCACAAAACCATCCTGCTCCAGATTCTGAAAGAAGTCTACACTGATAATTCTCTCGGTCCGCTTTTGGGCTTCAAGGGAGGCACTGCTGCTCATTTCTTCTACGATCTCAGCCGCTTCTCGGTTGACCTGGATTTCGACCTTTTAAATGATGCCAAAAAAGACTTCGTTTTTGAAAAGATGGAGAAAATCCTTAAAGAATTCGGGACGATCAGGGAAAAATATAAGAAGCTGTATACGCTTTTCTTTGTGCTCTCTTATGACGATAAGGCGCAGAATATCAAAGTGGAGATCAACCGAAGAAGCTTCGGTTCCCGCTATGAACTGAAGCACTATCTGGGTGTCCCCATGCTGGTCATGCTCAAGGAAGATATGTTTGCCCACAAACTGGTGGCCTTGCTTGAGCGAGGGAAGGCCGCCAATCGGGACATCTTTGATATCTGGTTTTTCTTGAAAAACAACTGGCCGATCAATAAAGAAATCGTGGAGAAACGAACCAAAATGGTCCTTAAAGACTATCTAAGGAAATGCATTGCGTTTATCGAGTTGCTAAGCGATCGCGGAATTCTCCATGGCATGGGTGAGCTCCTAGACGAAAAGCGGAAAGCTTGGGCAAAAAACCATCTAAAGAAAGACGCAGCTTTCTTATTAAAGGTGCGCTTAGAACAGGAGAAATAATCGACTGACTACCGGCGACTTCTAGCTCCTGAGAGTAAGTTCTAAAATCCTTCAGGATGGTAGGCTGGAACTCTCATCGATCTATCCAATGGCCTTGAAAAGGCTTCTTAAACTCAATTAGCAACTTTTTATTCCCAAAGAGATATTGTGAGATCGTCAACATTAAGCTTGAGGGAAAGTTGGCGCTTGGTGAGCTTCAAATCTAGCCTTCGAGCTTTGATGTGGTCGCCCCACGTTCTCAAAATATCAGGGTATTTCTCCCTATGAACTGGTTTTTTTGCCTTTAACGTTAAATGGCAAAAAGGCAACGCAAATATGTGTAAGAAAAACTGTGTAAACCTCCTTGGAAGAGTAAAATGATTCAAGGAGGTTTAATTGGCACTTGACCGGGAAGCACTGAAAAAGCTCCTCAAGGAGAAGGGCGTCAAATCCCGGGAGGATTTCAACGCCTTCATGTGGCGATCTCTCCTCCCGGCGTGATTGCCGCGCTTCTTTCGTCCGCTTGCAATGGAAGCGTATTTTGATATAAACATATCATCTCATGAACCGCCGAAAGGAAATCCGATGAGATTTTTACTGCCTAAAGCGCCGGCGTTCGCCGAGCATTTTGAGAAAATGTCGGCCAACCTGGCCGAAATTACAGCCGTCTTCCAGGAGTTCGCCGCGAACTTCCGGGACTTCGACCGGTACTGGCAGCGCGCCAAGGAGATCGAGCACAAGGCCGACGGCATCACCCACGAGATCATCAATCTTCTCAACAAGAGCTTCATCACGCCGTTCGACCGGGAGGATATCTACCAGCTCGTCCATGAATTCGACGACATCATCGACCTCCTCGAAAACGCCATCCACAACATCTATCTCTATGAAGTCCCGGCGAAGAAGCCGTTCATCGACGAATTCGCCCGACTCATCGGCGACGCGGCGAAGGCCTTGATTGCCCTCATTCATGAGACGTTCGCTCATCAGAAATATACGTCCGCCGTCTGGGAGCTCATCAAGAAAATCCATGACTTCGAGGACGAGGGCGACAACATTTACCACCGCGAACTCCGCGCCCTTCTGAACGAAGAGAAAGACCCGATCGCCGTGATCAAGTGGAAAGACGTCTTGACGATTCTTGAACGGACCATGGACGTCTATCAGAATATCAGCAACACGATCGAAGGCATCATCGTCAAGAGCAGCTAAGCATGGCCGGCTGGAGCCTCGCCTTCATCATCGTCATCATCGGACTTGCCCTTCTTTTTGATTTCATCAACGGCATGAACGATGCCGCGAATTCCGTGGCGACCATCGTTGCGACGCGGGTCCTTTCGCCTCGCTGGGCGGTCGTTTGGGCGGCTTTTTTCAATTTTGTCGCGGCCTTTTTCTTCGGAGTCCACGTGGCGACGACCATCGGGAAGGGGATTGTCGAGACCTCGGTCGTGACTCCTCCGCTAATTCTGTCCACGCTCCTGGGGGCCATTGTTTGGTCCTATCTCTGCACCCATATGGGATTTCCAATCAGCGTCTCCCACTCTTTGGTCGGCGGATTGGTCGGGTCTGCCTTGGTTAAAAGCGGTTTCAGGTCGTTGCTCGTTCCCGGGCTCCTTAAGGTCTTTCTGTTCATTTTTTTGGCGCCTTTCATGGGTCTGGTTCTGGGATACATCATCATGATCGTCCTCTACTGGATCGTCCGGAAAAAACCGGTGAGAACGGTCGAACGCTGGTTTCGAAAGCTTCAACTCCTCTCGGCCGCTCTTTATAGCCTCGGGCACGGGACCAACGACGCCCAGAAAACCATGGGCATCATCGCCCTGCTTCTTTTCAGCACGGGTTATCTGGGTCCGACGTTTTATGTGCCTCTCTGGGTCATTCTGAGCTGCTATTTCGCCATCGCCATGGGAACATTGATGGGCGGCTGGCGGGTGATCGAGACGCTCGGCATGAAGATGACGAAGCTTAAGCCGATTCACGGATTCAGCGCCGAGACCGCGGCGGCGATCTCCATTCTGTTCTCCTCGGTCATCGGTGCGCCCGTCTCCACGACCCACACCATCACCGGATCCATCATCGGAGTCGGAGCGACGACCAAATTCAAATCCATCCGGTGGGGAATAGCCTACCGGATCGTCTGGGCCTGGATTTTCACGATCCCAGGTTCAGCTTTGCTTTCGGTCGTTTTTTGGTGGATTATATCGCTGATCCGTTCGTCGCCCTGAGTTGGGCTCGACCCTAGTGCATTCAAAATTGGGATTTTTATACGTTTGTTAAAGAATTGTTAAAAGCTCTCTAGCCTGAATTATTCATAAATCGAGTCGTTTCCTCTTCAATAATAGCCGAAGTCGCTGAAGCGCGGATTGACGGCCTTGCTCAAGGACGACCCGAACGAATAGCTGATCCCGATCGACAGATAGTAACCGTAGGTCGTCGACAGTTGCTTTAATCGGAGCAAAATATCTTCGTCCGAGAGAACACCCTTGACGAGCGAGAGTTGGTCATGAATCATGGCGAAATCGCCGCTCCAGTAGACAGAGAACCCTTTCCAGATCCGAACCGATATGCCCCCGTAGAGCGAAAGCCGGTTCTTGCTGAAGTCGTGAAGATAATGGGACCCCACGATCGATGCGCTGGTCGATCCCCAGGGCTGAATGAGGTTAAGGCTCACCATCAGAGACTGGCTCCACAGCGAGTCGATCATCTTGTTGTAGATCGTCTCCTCGAGATAGCGGTAATACCCCCAACTCAGCCGATAAAGAATGCACAGCTTCTTGCGCGTTGCCTCGGAATAAGGAAAGACGTTGAATTCAATCGCCGGGGCGGCACTAACCGTGTAATCTACGTTGCTGTACGTTGAAGACGAAGCCGCTATCCATCCGCCCACAGACCAGTGAGGGCTGATGCTGTGGACGATGAGCGAGCTGAGCCGCGAGCTTTTCGTCGTCGTGTCGATCGCCTCATCAAGAATGGTGTAGCGGCTTTTATAAATGTTGCTGTTATAGGAAACGGTGATTTTGAGATCCTCGGTCACTCGGTTGATGGAGAACCCTCCTCGAAAACTGCTCGATTTGTACGCCTCTTCTCCGGACATCGAGCCGCTGGAACTGAGCC
Source organism: Candidatus Aminicenantota bacterium (assembly GCA_022866045.1). Taxonomy (GTDB): domain Bacteria; phylum Acidobacteriota; class Aminicenantia; order Aminicenantales; family UBA4085; genus JALHTW01. Next base: position 4,931 of record JALHTW010000237.1, read on the forward strand.
CGAAGATCCACCCGTTCCAGGGGTCTTTCATCGGGAGCGGCGCGGCCTTTTCTTTAAAAGAGATCGACAGCATGTCCTCGACGGGCGTTCGGCTGACGAACGGCATCAAGCCTTTTTTCAAAATGCGGACATATCCCGCCCGGTACTCGTCGTAGGTGGCCAGGCGGTCAGCGAAATAGGTGAGAGTGAAATGGACGTCCTTGTATTTTCCCAAGCCAATGAACTCGATCTGGTATTCTGTCCCGGCCCCGGAACTCTGCGTCGTTGTGAGGATATGGATGTCGGCGTCTTTCTGGTCCCGGACGTAGTTGACGAAGGGAATTTCGATCCGGACATAATCCGAACCGACGCCGCTTCCGTCCAGGAAGACGCGAGGCGCGAGGTTCCGCCAGTCCTTTGTTTCCGAGGCCTGCGTTTGTCCAAGGATCGGGACGACGGAGATCGTCGCCATTGTAAGAATAAGCGTGAGGATCAAGACGGCTTTTGCTGGATGAAACATAGTCTCTCCTGAAGCGAGGGTAATATTCACCTATATATATGTCGAAAATCGAAGAAATGTTATGTTTTTCTGGCTCCGGGGTCAAATTCCCATTCCCCGCGGAGGAATGCCGACGCCGTTTCCACAAAACGGTAGCTCATGTCGCCCCAGATAGGGCCATGTCCGCCGTTCGGAACGATCCAAAGGTGCGAGCGAGGGATTGCGGCGTGCATCTCCAGGGGAATATTGGTCGGATACAACGGATCCCGATTGCCATGCCCCGGCCGTTATCCTAAGGCCATATCGCGAAAAAGAGAAATGGAAATATAGATGTCCTCTCCAGAGGACATATCCTGGCGACGTCTCTCCTTTCACGGGCGGCGATGAGGCCCTGTGGCTCGGCACCAGGAGCCGCACGAGAGGGTTCCAAGGGGGAGCCGCATTGACTCCATCCACCATGAGTTTGGCATGATAGTTGCTCTTCTTTTTTATGAGATCAATGAAAAGGAGCAGAGCGATGAGACAAAAAGCTTTCGCAGCCATCAGCGCTTTGGTGCTTCTCTCGCTTTGTTCATTCCTCATTTCGAGCGACAATTACAAGGTGGCGAGCGGCCCGCGGGATTTCTATTACGGGCATGTCAGCCTAGCGGATATCAAGAATGACGGGAAAGACCCTTTGATCTTCCGCGAAGGAATGGACAAGCCCGAGATCGCGATTGTGAATTTTCCTCTGGGGCCCGGCGATACGATCAGGACGTCGGATGAGCGCCGGTGCGAGATCCAGTTGGACAACGCGACAATTCTCCGGCTAGACGTGAACACGGAATTGAAGATTGAAACCATCATGGCCCAGAACCTGAGTTCCATGGACAAGCTCTCCAACCTGTTTCTGGCCAAGGGCCAAATCTACATCATGTATAAGGAGTATAACTCCAAGGAAATATTCCAGGTCGTCACACCCTATGTCGCTTTCAAACTCAGACATAACACCGTGGCCATGATCGGGTTTAAGATCGATGGAACCACGGACGTCCAGGTCGAATTCGGCAAGGTCTCCGCCCTCTTCGGGCCCGACCGGACAAAACCCATGGAAAGAAATATTTATAGGGACGAACGATTCACCGTCTTCGCAGACCAGACGTTCTGTTTTAGCGAATACGCGGCGAATACGGATTTCGATGCTTGGAACAAAGCGATCAACAAGGATTTCCCGGTCCTGCATAACGGGGAGAACATGCTCCCCAAGTCCATCCAGAGACTTCCCAAGGCCGTTTTCTATTTTGCCCAGACCTACGGAAACCTGCACGGCGAATGGATCTATGATGATTTTTTAGGCGATGTGTGGCGGCCGTTCTATAACGATGACTGTCCTTGGGGGAATTGGCAGCCGTTTTTATTCGGACGCTGGGCGAATTACGCCGGGCAGTTGTTTTGGGTGCCCGATGAGCCCTGGGGCTGGGTCCCTTATCATTTAGGCGTCTGGCATTGGGACAGCAAAAAAGGCTGGCTCTGGATTCCCGGCTCGGCGTTCGCGCCCGCCTGGGTAGAGTGGGCCTTCTACGAATCTTATTGCGCCTGGCGGCCTTGGTCGATGTGGGACTGGATGATGTATGACGACCTATGTTATTACGACTTTATGGGCTATTATTACGATCCCTGGTATGACTGGGGATATGCGTGGGATCCTGATCCCAGAGATTGGGCAGGAACGCCCCCTGCCCGGTCTGGCCCCGGACAGACGTTGACTAAAATTTCAAAAGATCAACTCAAAAGGCCCTCCCATCGGCTGATTTTCGAAATGCCGGAGGAACTGCGCAAACCTTATAAAGCGCTGGCCAAAGCCATGAAAAAGGGCGATGAAAACGTGCTTGTCTCGCTGCGGGGCAGCTCCAAACATTCCCTGGTCGTGAGCACTCCGGATTTGAATACTCCGAAGATTCAGGGAAAGGCCGTTAAGCTCGAGCTAGTCTTGAACACGATCCGAAACCTGCCCTCCGGGTCTCCGCAAAAGACAATCCTGAATTTTAAGCCCCGGTCTCCCGAAGACTCGGCGTCTTTGGCCGTCCGCAGTTTTGAAAAGAACGCCCGGATGGCCGAGCTCAAGAATAATGTGCCGTCTGGCCTAGAGGGAAAAAATGGCGACGCCGTGCCTGTGAAGCCATCTCGAGCGGTTTCTTCCGACATTAAATCTATGGTCCCTGTTTCCCCCGTGCGGTTCCACGATTGGAACCCGGACTTCCGGATCGCACAACAGATCGGCGTGGACATTCATTATATCGGCGGGAGGAACGAGATCTATTGTCCACAGCTTCGCCTTTCCTCAACCATGGTTAGAGACAGCCCGATCCTCAAGATTGTCAGATCAAGCAGCGATAGTGGCGGGGGAAATCCCTGGGCTGGCCGGGAAACGACGCGGGGCACGGGAGCGGATTGGCAGAACCTCGATGCATCTTCTGGGGGGGCCGTGAGCTCGGGCGGTTCATCAAGCTCGGCCGGCTCGGCCTCGAACAGCAGCGCATCGTCCAGCTCGACATCGAGCAGCTCGTCATCCAGCAGCGGGCATATCCGTCATAAGGGTTGACGGTTTCAATCTTCCTGGAATCTTGACATTCTTTTTAGAATAAACTCGACTTGACTTTCTTTTAAAAAGAGCATAAAGTTTTCTGGATAATCCCGATGAGAAAATATACGATTTGATTAGAGAACATCGGCTGAGAGAGTTTGAGGAGTCAGCAAAAAATAAATCGTCCTGGTCGCCATTAAGGCAGCCAGATTGGGGAGGGGGTCAATGAATAGTCTAACTTGCCCTAGGTGTCGTAAGAATTCATATAGTTCTTATGAAGCATCGTTCCTCGTTTGTCCTTTTTGCGGATTTAAATTCAGTAGGAAATATGGAGCCGAGAAGAGGCTTGAAGAGCGTGTAAGACAGGAGGTTCCTTTTACATTTTTCTATCATGAACAAAATTTTGAAGCGAGTACTCTGGACGTCTCTGAAAAAGGGCTGTCAGTAGAGATATTTGGCAAGCCGCTGGTTACCGTGAGTGATATCGTAGGCTTTTCCATCCGAGATAACCAGATCAAGGCAAAAGTCAGGTGGGTCGTTAAATTACAATATAAATCCAGAATGGGCCTGCAGAAATTAAATTAAGGCTTACAGGCCTTTCTGCTCCTGCCCGCCCATTTTACTGGATGATCCGGACGTCGAATACACTGCCCGTGCCCGAGTTGGGAAGGGACTGGAACTTCACGGTGATGCGCTGCTTGCCGCGAGTCAACTGTTCGGGAAGCTTGTATTCGAAATCGAAAAGCCCGGAGGGTGCGACCTCGAGCGTCTGCGTCGCAACCTTCTCTCCGTCTACCAGGACATCGAACGTGCGGGGACGGCCCGGGCTTCCGACATAAGTGCAGACCAGGACCATCGGCTTCTCCGGAAACACGTTCAGGTCGTAGCTGAACCATCCGTTCCGCGCCTCGCGCGTCCTTTTTCCCTCGAAATACCCTTGCGTGGAGTTCTCGCCCTTGAAACCGTGGTCTTTTTCGCTTTGTTCGTCGTTGACATTCACGGCATCCAGGGTCCGGCGTTCGATCTCCTTGCGGCGTGACTCTTTAGCCTCGATTTCCGCTTTTCTCTGATCCCATTCTGCCGGAGAAAAGACTTTCCAATACACGGTGTAGCGTTGATCGGAGGCTTTGTCGAGCGGAATCAAACGAACATCCTGAGGCTGACCGAGGCCGCTGGTCTGGAAACTGAGCGCGCCTGCTTCCGGCGCAGGTTTGACATGGCCCAAAACATCTTTCACGTCGCCCATGAAGACGGGGATCACGATGGAAGGCAGGCGGTTTGTCTGCGGCGCATTCGGCCCGTACCGCTGCGCTTCGGTCAAGCCTTCCCGGCCGAGGTCGCCCGCCAGAACGATCGGCCCGTATAAGATCGCAATCATCTTTGGGTCGTCGGGCATTGCCTCGAGCCGCAGGCTCATGGGCCAGCGAACTTGAACCGTGTCGCCGTTCTTCCATTGGCGCTCGATCGCAGCATAGGAGCCGGGCTTGGCCTTCACGGGCTCGTTCTTGCCGTTGATTGTCACCGTCATTCCGGAGGATACCCATGATGGGTACCTGATCCTCAATGCCAGGCGCACCGGTTTTTGAGTCTGGAAGGTCAGCCTGGCCGTGTCCTCTTCGGGGAACTTGGTCTCCTGACGCACGACGAGGCCTTTTTCTTTCCAGCTCAGCTCAGAGGCGATAAAAAGGTTGAGGTAGAGCGACTGATCGTCGTGGAAAAAGATCGTATCGCCGTACTTGGCATGGTTCTCCATGCCCGTGCCCACACAGCACCAGAATGACTCATTGGGGGTCGAATATGTCTTGAAAGCGCCCGGCCGGAGCGGGACGTAATAGCACACCATCCCCGTGGCGGGGTCCTGCGAGGCGAGGATATGATTAAATAAGCCGCGTTCATAGAAGTCCATTTTCTCGGCCGTCGGCTCCAGGCCGAAAAGCTGACGGGTCAGCTTGAGCATGTTGTAGGTGTTGCATGTCTCGGTGCTCGACGGGCCGAGGTTCTTCGAGAACTGGTCGATGGGGAAAAAACGCTCGCCGTTCGTGTTGCCGCCGATGACGAACGAACGGTGGAGAGCCACGCGGTCCCAGAAAAAGCTGGCGATGTCCAGATACCGTTTTTCTCCGGTGAGCTGGTATTCGCGGAAGGCGCCGATGACCTTGGGAAATTGCGTATTTCCGTGCAAGCCGTCCAACTTGTCTTCGCCGGC
>JALHTW010000238.1 GCA_022866045.1 Candidatus Aminicenantota bacterium
ACTCGATTACGCAATCAGCAATCTGAAGGCTGTCGAGATCTGAGAGGAGGAGGGTATTTTTGACGGACAGACAAATGAGCCCAAAAAAGAGGCAAAGGCCGGCGACAAGCCAAAGCCTGCCCCGAAAGCGTACCGCAATGAGGTCACGGTCGCCCGCTACGGCGAATGGGTTTTTCCCCAGGACATCCTGATCGTCTTCGAGAACGGCGAGAAAGTCCGCCAGACCTGGGACGGCAAAGACCGCTGGATGCGCTTCGTTTACACGAAGAATACGAAAGTCGTATCGGCGGAGGTCGATCCGGAGCACAAAATGGTGCTTGACGCGAACTACGCCAATAATTCCCGTGTCCTCGAGTTGAAAAGGCCGGCCGTCGTCAAGGCTGCGCTCGGATTCATGAAATGGTTCCAGGGGCTTCTTTCGTTCGTTTCCCTCTGAGGATGGAGGATGATATGAACATCTTCAAATGCTTTGGGAAAGGGATAAAGGAAGCGACGCTCCGGCCAAAAATGGTCTTCTTTCTTTGGCTGTTCAACGTCCTTTTTGCCGCCTTGACCTATTTTCTCTTCGCCGCTGCCTTTGGCGGCGCGCTCGGGACGAGCGCCATTGTTCGAGACTTAGTTCGAAAGACGGATATGAACGCGGTCATTGAATTCTTGACCTCAGGGGGCGTGGTCTTGGGCGAGCTGGCCACGGCGGTTATCATTCTGAGCATTCTTTATGTCTTCATGTCTATCTTCCTTTATGGCGGGATCCTGCACAGCCTGGTCCACAAGAACGATCAGGAACGGTTCGCCCCTGTTTTCTTTGCCGGGGGCGGCAAATTCTACGGCCGGTTTTTCCGGCTCACCCTCTATTCGCTGGTTCTTTGGATTCCGGCCGGCGTCATTTTCGTGGTCTTCGATAATCTCCTGAAGGTCATTCATCGGGATCCTTCCCATGAGCAACTGACGATCATCTTTACGATAGGGAAGGTCCTTTTCGCCCTCTTTCTCATCTTCCTGGTCAAGATGATCATGGACTATGCCCGGATCAAGATTGCCGGACAGGATTCCCGGAAGGTTTTTCAGGCGCTTCTCGGCTCGCTCAAATTCGTCTTCGGAAAGCTTGGAAGAACGCTCGCCCTTTATTATCTATTAGGCCTGGTCGGATGGGCGGCCTATTTGATCTATAAGGTTCTCAACGCGACATTCGTCCAGAGCTCGATGGGAACCATACTCTTGGGATTCTTTTTGGCCCAGGTTTTTATCGCCAGCCGGGGCTGGTTGAAGATCGCCTACCAAGCGGCGCAGGGGAAAGCGATCGGTCTTATTTAAAGCCTCTGAGCGCCCTCGCCGGCAGGGTGATGACGGCCTTGAGAAGGTCAAAGACCGCGTTGACGCTTATGCCGATAAGCCGGAAAGGCAAAAGCAGCAGCCAGACGATGGGGTAGAGGATGAGCGTCAGCAACGCCAGCGGCCAGCAGATTACAAGCAGAATCAGCCACAGAAGAAATTTCATCGCTTTATGCCCTCCTCATATTCATACGAATATTCCTGAAGAAAGGTTTATCCGCTTCAGAGTTGACTTTATACCGAAAGCCAGATAAAAATCAAAGACAATAAAGGAGGCTGACGTGCCCGAAGAGAGAGAGCAAAAGGTCTACGAAGCGCTCGCCGCTTTGGGCATTCCATATGTCCGTCACGAGCATCCTCCTGTCTTCACCGTCGAGCAGGCGCTCATTCACTGGAAAGGGATTGAAGGCGCCCACTGCAAGAATCTCTTCCTCCGCAACAAGAAAGGAAACCATCACTATCTTGTCATCGCCGAACATCTCAAGAAAGTGGACCTTCAGGCCATCGCCAAAATGCTCCCTGACGACCGCCTGAGCTTTGCCTCGGACGAACGCCTGAAAAAGTATTTGGGACTCAGCGCCGGCGAAGTCTCGCCGTTCGGCCTTCTCCACGATACCGGGAAAGAGGTCGTTGTCATCGTCGACGCCGACCTTCAAAAAGAGCGGTTCATCAATTTCCATCCCAACGTGAACACGGCCACGCTGACGATCGTCCAGGCCGATTTCGAACGGTTTTTAGCGGCCTGCGGGAATCCTGTTCGCGTTCTTTCTTTCTGACGATCCGAGGGGCAGCCCCTTCCCGGCAAGCTTGATGGAATCCTCAAAAAAAATCCTAGAAATACACAGCGAAAATCATTATGATGGAGAAAATAAAGAATATGATCAGCGGCCGATTGACCGAGGATCAGAAACAAAGCTTCGAGCGCAATCCCGAACAAGGGAGATTTTCATGACTGTAAGACAAGTCCTGGCCAGAGTCCGAAAGGTCCATATTCCCGAGAACGGGCTTCCTGTCGAGGAAACCGTGGCCCGGGAATCGTTGGCCTATTTGAAAAGCGGCGCTTCAATCCAGAGGATGAGCGGCGGACCAGCGAAAACGGAGGAAAATTCGCTCTCTGTCGCCGTGGCCGGCAAGGTCTGGAGAGACCGGTTGTCCCGGGCTGGCGTGGAGGTCCCGCGCAGCAAAGAATGGGTTTATTTCCATATTTATGACAGCGGCGCGGCGATCCTCCTCAGCTCCCAGCCGTGTTTTCTCTATACGGCATTTGTCTATCTTATCGAGAATCTCCTGGATAAGGACGCCTCATCTTTCCGGCATTGGGTCCGGGAGATGAGCTTTTCCGTCGAGAAATCGACATTCGACCTGGCTCTGACCCAATATGCGCGGATCATGCGCGGGTTTGATCGGGAGCGCTACATCCGCGAATACGCCCGGCTCGGCTTCAGCCATATCGAGGTCAACGCCCTGGCGACCCCGTTCCCCTACGAGCAGGGCGTCCCGCTTGAATTCTACCCGGATTTTTATACCTACGGCCCGGCCTTGGACCAGTTCGTGGAGAGCCGCCTCAATCGCGGGATTTATCCGAGAGAATATCTGGAGGCAAACTTGGCCTGCCTGAAAGAGAATGCGCGGCTGGCCCTCCGATACGGCCTCGTCCCGGGACTCCTTTGCTTTGAGCCGCGCTCCGTTCCGGAAACTCTTTTTCAGAAATATCCGACGTTGCGGGGCGCGCGCGTGGATCATCCTTTCCGGAGCTTCAAGCCGCGCTTTACGCTTTCGCTTGTCCATCCCGTCGTTCAAAAACACTACGCGGAACTGATGACAAACCTGATGAGGGAAGTGCCCGAGCTCGAATTCATGGCGGTCTGGTCGAACGACAGCGGCTCGGGCTTCGAGCACACGAAGTCCCTCTACGTCGGCCGAAACGGCGGCGCCTATATGATCCGGGAGTGGAAGGACGACGACGAGATCGCCAGGGCGGCTGCGGCCAATATCGCGAATTACTTCCGCCTTCTGCGCGACGCGGCGGCAAAGTTCAATCCCCGGTTCCGGGTCATCACCAGGCTTGAATCTTTCTACGGAGAACGGCGTCATCTCTGGCCCGAGCTCAAGGACCGGATCGACGTCGAGGTCAATTCCTTGCTTGTCAGCGGCTGGGAGAGTAATTACGCTCATCCCGCGTATCCGGATGTCCAGGTGCTGGGCTCCGCTTATCACAATACGCTGCGGGCCAAGGAGAAAAAGGCCGCGGCTGAATTATGGAGCCGCGGAAGCCGAAGCTATTACTTCCATTTTTTCAGCGCCCATGGAAATCACGAACCTTTATTGGGCATACCTTTTCCGTGGTTGACGTTTGAGAAACTCAAAGCCTGCGCAAAGCTGGGGATTCAGACGCTGGCCCACATGGGCGGCCTCCAGCCCCCGGACAAAGTGCCGTATGCCGTGAACCAGGAGGTCTTCCGGGAATTTCAGTTGGATGCCGGCCTGGCCATCGATCGAACCGTCATGAAGATCGCCCGGGCCTATGCCGGAGATCATTTCGCCCCTGATCTCGTCAAAGGATGGCGGTTAATCGAGGGAGCCATCCGCCATTTCATGCCAATGTCCCTGTATTCCGGGTTCGGCACGGTTTGGAACAGGCTTTTAGTCCGGCCTCTCGTGCCCGATATTGACCGGATCCCTGACGAGGAGCGCGCCTATTACGAAAACATCATGGTCAGCCCCGTCCACAACCCGAATAAAGTCGACCTGGGGCGCGATGTGCTGTTCGAGCTCATCCCCAAAGATTATGCCCGGAAAGCCTATGAGCGGATCGATAGCCGGGCCATGAAACCGCTTCAGACCGCCATCGGTCTTTTCCGGAAAAACATGATCAAAGCGAAACGCGTCCGCGACGAAAAAGCGCTGGCCGTCCTCGAAGACCAGTATTTTCGGGCGCATGCCCTGCAGAGCCTCTATGAAACCCTCCGGAACACGGCGGTCTGGATCTATGCCGTCCATGAATATTTGGAAACGCGCGAGGCCAAACAGAAAGCCCGCTGCCGGAAACTCCTCGACGATATGATCGGACGGGAGATCGACAACAGCCGGAAGCTCATTCGGCTGTGGACAGAAGCGCCCATCGAGTGGATGTATGTCTCGGATTTCGGCGAAACGCCCTTCATCTACGGCGCGAATTTCCCGGAGCTGCTCCAAAAGAGAATCGATCTGATGAAAAAACACCGAAAGGACGTGCCTTTCATCGATCCGGGCTACATGTTCCGGGTGGCCGAAGATCCGTATAAATGATTTGAATAAGACGGGGGACATCCCCTTTTATTCTGTCGGAGATTACAAAAATAGGCTGGCCTGCTTTTAAAAGTGATGTGTCCCCGTTTTTTCTTTGTTGTCAATCGGCATAGTAGCCGAGGCGGTTGACGACCCGGTAATCTTTGTTTTTAACCCTGACCGAGATTTCCCGGAACTTCCCGTCTTTGACATAGGGACGCGGTGAGTAATACAGCAGGTAATAATTTTCCGAAGCCTCCACGGCGCTTTTCATGAGATAGACCGGGTTCTGGGAAATCTCGCTGAATCCTCCCGTTGCCCGCGACATTTCCCGAAAAGTGCTGTAAATGTCGTCCGATTGCTCCATATATTGGATGCCCGCCGCGTTTTTGGGGGAGCGGGCGATGAACAGAAAGTGAATTGCGATGGATGCGTCGGCATAGGATTCCTTCAGCTGGGCGATATTAAAAGGCGACTCCCGATTGTAAAATCCGAAAATGTCGTTGAATTTCTGCTGGAGATCCGGACGCTCCTGGAAAAGGTCCATAAACAGGGCGAGGGTTTTCGCGTCGATGCGGGGGATGAACTCCCGTTCATAAAAAAGATACACATATTTCTGTCCCTGGTCATTTTTGAGGATTCGGGGAAAATCCAGGAGCCTCGTTTCGTCCATCTGCCTCAGATTTTCCAGGCGGGCGAGGGTCACGGTGTAGCGAGTCAGAAGGTCGTCGACGCTTAAATCTTTATATTTCATGACTGTAGTGTCATCCAGCACGACGTAGTTTTGGGCGTTAAATTGGCGCGACATGGCCACGATAATGGCCCTCGAGAGGTCCTCCAGGTCGGCGATGATATTGTTATATTCAGCGCTTCCGATAGTTGAATCACGGCGCAGGAGCCCCTTGATCTGTCCGGCGATCTCTTGCCGGGACCGGGCTTCAAACGCTCGAGGCTTCAGCCGGTAGGTTTTCATGGGGGAGACAACGGTCAGGCTGTCGCCGGGCATGATGACGCTTTGGACGAAGTAATCCAGGGACTGGCCGAGCTTGGCCGTGTACTCGGAGATCTCGAAAAAGAGATAAAAGTTCCGGTTTGTCTGAGGGACGAAGCGCTGGACCTCGTCGCGGCGCTCGACCGAGCGTTTCTTGATGTAATAGACGGCCTCGAGCTTCTGAGGCTTCCCGTTTTCCATGATCTCGAAATCGTTAATGGTCAGGTCGTCGATGAAGCGGCTTCCCTTGAAGACGCGGACCGGGACCTCGATATTAATGACGAAGGCTTCTTCGGCCAGTTGTTGGGCCAGGGCTAAGCCGGCCAGGAGGACCACGGCGAGCGTCGGGAAAAACCTTTTCATGTCCCTCGATGATGAGTAGAGCAGAGTGGGTAGAAAAAGTCAAACTCGGAAAAGAGGGCGTGAGCATTTTCGTTCGTGTGATTCCACTCGGCCTCCAGCGCCGAGTGAAGATCCTCTCTTTGGAAATGCTTCCAAATAAGGCGACAGAATTTGGGAAGGCGAGAGTTAAGCGGGCGAGATTTCCGGCTATTTCAGCCCCACTTCGTCCCGCCAGTAGCGGAGCTTTCCCCGTTCGGCCGAGTCCGGGCTGCCGTCGAAAGCCAGGCCCGACAGCCAGGGCTTGGTTTCGATCAATAGATTGTTTTTATAGAGCGCTTTGGTCAGGTTGACGATGGTGTAGCTGAGCTTCGAACCGTCGAGCACAGCGAAGAGGAAATCTCCGTTCGTTTCGAAATCGCCATACCGGATTTTCCCCGCCTCATACGTGTATTTCGGCCGTTTATTGTCCCGGCTCATATCCTGGCGCAGGTCATTTTTCGCGCCGATGAAATATGTCTTTCCGGCAGCCTGGATTTGGACCCCCTGACCGGTACGCGCCGAATCGACCGTGAGGAGTTTGACCTTAGCCGCAAGGGCTTTTGGATCAGCGCTGCCCTGGTGGGGGACAAGGACGGTCACGAAGCCGACGGTTTCGCCGAGCTCGAAATGCTGGCCTGTCGTCTGGTGGATCGTCCATTCATCTTGATAGTGGCGTTTCTGAGGCTCAATCCCTTCGAACTTGAACTGAGTCGCGGGGAAGACGATGAGCAGGCGTTTATCCTGGGGGAGAGGGGCGCCCGGCGTTCCTCCGGCGCCGGCGATGACGTCATAGGCCGTATCGTACCAGTGTTCGCCTTGGGCCAGGACTTTGCGCGTGTGCCAGAGGTTGGCCAGCGTGAAAAATTCTTCCTTGATCGATTTGAAAATATCGAAGACGACAAAAAGGTCGGCCTCTTTGACGTAGGCCATGACCCGGTCCCAATGATATCCCCAGTTGTCATCGATAAGCCGGCTGCGGCTGTAATCAATGTCAGGGAGGCTCAGGAAATCCACTTTTTGCGTCCGGACTTTCCTGTAAGAGCCGGCATCGCGGAGAAATTCAAGGATTCCCTGTCCGGGAACAGCCTCGCGGAAGCTGTATCTCCATTCGTCGGCCTTCTGTCCCATCCAGATCTTTTCGGGGCGGACGCAGAGCCGGTTGTGGAAATAATCCTGCCGGTAGTTGCCATAGAGGCCGCTCGGCATGTAATCTCGATAGCCGCCGTCGTGGAGAAGGACCGATCCGCCGGACATGAGCAAGGGAATGCTGTTTTCATCGGCATGTCCGTGGGTCATTTTTTCTTCCTCGACGGGGATCGTGTCACGCAAATCATCGCGAAAATTGAGCCCTCCGTCGCCCTCATCCCTGTAATTGAGCAGAAGATAGGTCGATGCGCGATCCCAGCCGTTGCGGAAGACGATCTTCTTGCCCTGGACGTCCTCCATGACTTCCTGGGAAAGCGTCTGCGGCTGGACGGGTGCGATCGCGTCCGATCCCCAGCGGACGCAGTCGAGGAGCATATAGCCGAGGCCGACGCTCGTCGGATTCTTGAAATCGATGTATTTCCGGACGATCGTCGCCGCAGCCCATTTCAGGTTCGGGTTCTTATAAAAATTGGCGGCCGCTTCGAAAAAAACCAGGAAATGGGTCCAGTTGGCTTCCCAGTGGGCATCGCCGTAATCGGGAACGATCCCCGCGGGGCAGATGAGATTCAAAAAATACTGCGCGTAATAATACATTTCGGGCGTTTTGAACAGTTCGTCCATTTTTTGAAGCGCTTCG
>JALHTW010000239.1 GCA_022866045.1 Candidatus Aminicenantota bacterium
ACATCGCGATTATTTTTTCGGCTTGAGTTCATGATATTTCTTCCTGAACTTCTCGATGCGGCCGGCGCTGTCGATGAACTTCTGCTTGCCGGTGAAAAAGGGGTGGCACTGGGAGCAGATCTCGACGCGGATCTCCTTTTTCGTGGACCGCGTTTTAAATGTGCTGCCGCAGGCGCAGACCACTGTGCATTCTTCGTAGTTCGGATGAATGTCTTTCTTCATCAAGCGTCTCTCCTCTTCGAGCAAAATATTATACCAGATTTTGTGAACTTCCGCCAGGAGAATGCCCGCTGGCTCGGCCGATCGCGGGCAAGCCCGATCCTAGTCGATCGAGCCGACTTTCCTCTCGAAGTCTTCTGCTTCGATCGTGAACTGATATCTTTTCAGGCTCTGTTTGACGATCTCCCGGTAATTCTTCGAATCGAAGTATTCCCGGAGATCTTTGGCGAGAGGAAAGACCTGCTCCTCGGCCTTCCATTCATAGACCTCCCCGCTCGCCGTTCGGAGGCAGTTGAGATAGACGGCCCAGGCCAGCTGCTTGATGGGCATGTGGCTGAACGTCCTCCGGATAGACTCCACCTCCCCTTCCTTCTCGGGGTTGAAAAAGTGGAAATACCGGGAAAAAAGCACCGCGTTATGATAGAAGGCGGGAAACGCCAGGATGGCGTCTTTATGCGTCAGCTTGCCGAGATAGACGAAGATATCCATGATCTTTTTGCTCATCCCCAGCCCCGGGTATTGCTGCCCGGGAAGGGCCCCTCTTTTTTCGGAGAATTCTGCCCTCGGGTTCTGGAGCGTCAGCCATTCCAGGATGAGGCTTTTAAACTCCCGGAGAGGAGGCTCAGCGACCGGACGCTCCTTGGGCCTAAAGACGCCCTCCCTAATCTTCAGGTCGACGATGAGGTAGTCCGGCGATTTTTCACCGAGAAAGATCTGGAACCGCTGAAGAGGAAAGGCCGAGGAGTCCATGTCGAAGGCCAGAGGCCAAAGGTTGCGTTTCCGCGCCTCTTTGATAAAGCCCTTCTTGGCCAGGACGGCAAAGACCTCATTGAGGGCATATTTACCCAGGAAAAGTGTCGTCCCCCGGCGCTCCGCCAGCGCGGAAAAGATCTCGTCTTCTCCGATCAGAGACTCATTCTCCAAGAAGGGGGCGTTTTTAGAATCTTCCATTTTTAACTTCTCACTGATGGCTCTCCCTCAACTCTCGAATTCATTGTAATCGATTTGGCGAAGCCCCGCAAGAAAAAACGGGGCTTACTCTTTGTAAAAAGAGAGTTTGTCGTCACCCAGCCTGACTTGGCGGACGAGGGTGAAGTACCTCGCCTCGAACCTGGTCTTGAAGTGATGGCGGAGGACGATGAGCCCGCCCGGGGCCAGGATGTCTCTCTTCTTTATGACCTTTAAGGGATTCCTCTCGTCCAGGAGCCGGTAAGGCGGGTCGAGAAAAACGAGTCTGAATTTGGCCTTTTCCTTTCCGAGCCGGATCACGGCCCGGTTGAATTCCTCGGCGATGACGCGGGACCGGTCGGTCGCTTCGCATTTGGCCAAGTTGTGCCGGATCGCGCTGACCGCAGTCCCTAGAAGTTCGACAAAGACCGCGCTTTCGGCTCCTCGGCTGAGGGCTTCGATGCCGATCGAGCCCGTTCCGGCAAAGCCGTCGAGGACAGTCGCTCCGCGGACTTCGTCCCGGAGGATATTGAACAGCGCCGTCTTGAGCTTGTCCGGCATGGGCCGGACGAGCAGGCTGGCGACTTTGCGCAGCCGCTTGCCTTTGTAAATGCCGCTGATGACTCGGATCATGATCGACTCAATAGTAGATAGAGAGCCGGCCGGGACGTGTCCGGATGTCCTTGATCCCGGCCGGAAGCGCATACCAATCGTTGATGCTCCCGGCGTCGGACTTTCCGAGCTTCGAGGCCACAAATATGATTGCATCCAGGATCATCACCGAAACGGGCTGGCTTTCGAGGAACAGCTTTTGAAAATCAAGGCGGACCTTTCCGTCCTGCGTGACGAAGACGCCCTCGAAGTACAGGTTCATCTGCGGCTTGAGGAAGGACGGAAGCTTTTGATCCCGGAGATCGACGAAGACCTTGCCTTCGATCCGGTTCTGCTCGAAAAGCTTGAGGCGAAGCTCCTTCATGACCTCTTCTTTCTCCGTTTCGATGCGGAAGGCAATGTAGGAATTGATCTCGCTCTCGGTGAAAACCATGCGTCTCGGGGAGCCAGGCTTTTTCATCAGGCTCTCGGCCCCGACCCCGTCCAGAAAGCGGATAACCTTGAGGGCTTCGCGGCGCGCGCCGGCCGGCAAGGTCTGGCCCCCCCCACTGACGGGCAGGACCGAAAGAAGACCGCAGGCGACAAGCCACGCTGCCCGGGTTTTCTTTGGCACAAGCATAATCGTTTCCCTGTCCATGCTAACAGAATGCCGGAGAGCTGTAAACTTGGCAAAGACGAAAAAATCTGTAACAGGATCATTTCAAGCTCCTTCGAGCTTCTGAGTGGGATCGATTATCCGATTGCCATCTTGCCCGGGCCGCTCCGGATAATCTCCTATTTCCTCCCGGTGACCCACTCTTTAAAGGCCTTAAGAGGAGTCCTTCTCGCCGGCTACTCCTTTTCCCAGATAAAGACTGAGATCGT
>JALHTW010000240.1 GCA_022866045.1 Candidatus Aminicenantota bacterium
CGGCAGCGGCGGAAGCGACCACTCGTCGTTCGCTCAGATCAAATTGCCATATGTCTATTATATGGCGGCCATGACTTCGGACTATCATCAGACGAGCGACAGTGTGGAGAAGACGAGCGGCGAGCTCATTGCCAAGATCAGCCAGCACGGCTTCCTGACGGTGTTCGCGTTCGCAGATAGATAAGAGATTTAAAGGCGGGGTGGCGGGATTTTATTCTAGGCTCTTATTCGTTTTCTTTGCCGGCTTTGGTGATCCTGGCCCACGTGTCGCGGAGGGTCACAGTCCGGTTGAAGACGGGCCTATCTGCTGAAGAATTCTTTAGATCCACTGAGAAATAGCCGAGCCGCTCGAACTGAAATTGATCGCCCGGTTCGGCCTTCTTCAAGAAAGGCTCGAGCTTCGAGTCGCGGAGGACTTCCAGCGATTTCGGGTTGAGGTTGGATTTCCAGTCGGCGCCTTCCTCGACCTCGCCCGGGTCGCGCTTGGTGAAAAGCGTGTCGTAAAGCCTCACTTCGCCGGGAACGGCGTGCGCGGCGGATACCCAATGGACGGTCGCCTTTGGGCTCCGGCCGTCGGGCGAGTCACCTCCGCGCGTCGCCGGATCGTAGGTGCAGTGAATCTCCGCGATCTCCCCCGTCGCCGAGTCTTTTTTCACCTCAACGCAGGTGATGAAATACGCGTAGCGCAGACGCACTTCGCGTCCGGGCGAGAGGCGGAAAAATTTCTTCGGCGGATTTTCCAGAAAATCGTCGCGTTCAATATAGATCTCGCGCGAGAACGGGACCTTCCGCGTCCCCATGGCCGCGTCTTCAGGGTTGTTAACGCACTCCAGGTCCTCGACCTGCCCTTCCGGATAGTTTAGGATGACGACTTTGAGCGGCCGGAGGACGGCCATGGCCCGCGGCGCAATCTTGTTGAGCTCCTCGCGGATGCAATGCTCGAGAAGGGCCATGTCAACGATGCTGTTGGCCTTGGCCACGCCGACCTCGTCACAGAAGCGGCGGATGGACGACGGCGTAAAGCCGCGCCGGCGCAGTCCCGAGATCGTCGGCATGCGGGGGTCGTCCCAGCCGCTGACATATTTATCCCGGACTAATTCAAGCAGCTTTCGCTTGCTGAGGACGGCATGGCTGAGGTTGAGCCGGGCGAACTCGATCTGCTGAGGGCGGTGGATGCCCAGATTCACAAGGAACCAGTCGTAGAGCGGCCGGTGGACCTCGAACTCGAGCGTGCAGATCGAATGGGTGATGCCCTCGATGGAATCCGACTGGCCGTGGGCCCAGTCATAAGTCGCATAGATGCACCAGGCGTCGCCCCTCCGGTAATGATGGGCCCGGCGGATCCGGTAGAGGATGGGGTCGCGCATGAGGAGATTGGGATGGGCCATGTCGATCTTCGCCCGGAGCGTTTTGGAGCCGTCGGGGAATTCGCCGGCGCGCATCCGGCGGAAGAGGCCGAGATTTTCTTCGATCGGCCGGTTCCGGTAGGGACTCTCCTTTCCCGGCTTCGTCAGCGTACCGCGGTGCTCGGTCACTTCCTCCGCGCTCAGGTCACAGACATAGGCCAGACCCTTCCTGACCAGGTCCTCGGCGAACGCATAGAGCTTTTCGAAATAGTCCGAGGCGTAGAATTCCCGCTCTTCCCAGTCGAACCCCAGCCAACGGATATCCTCCTTGATGGACCGGACATAATCGACTTCTTCGGTCTCCGGGTTCGTGTCGTCGAAACGAAGGTTGCAATTCCCGTTGTAGTCGGCGGCCAGGCCGAAATTGAGGCAGATGGACTTGGCGTGGCCGATGTGGAGATAGCCGTTCGGCTCGGGCGGGAACCGCGTCTGAACCCGGCCCTGGTTCTTGCCGGCCCTGAGGTCCTCATCGATGATGTCGCGGACGAAGTTGCCTTTGGGTTTTAGTGCGTTCATGTCACGGCGCCTCTCATGCGGAGAATGACTTTGTCTTTTCCCAGGAGCTCCATGATCTCGAACAGGCCGGCTCCCTTGGACTTCCCGGACACCGCGAGGCGGGTCGGGTGGATGATATCGGCGGCTTTGAGGCTCCGCTCCCGGGCGAGGTCCCGGCAGACGGCCTCGATCGCGTCGCGGCGGAAATCCTCGAGCTTTTCGAGACGGGCGGCGAACTCTCGAACATTCTCGCGGTTGGCCGGAGGGTCGAGATACTTCTGCCAGGAGTCCGCGTCAACGGCGAACTCGTCCTTGAGGAAGGCATCGGCGAGCTCGCCGAACTCGCGCAGGGTCTTGATCCGGATCCGGTAGAGGTCGATGAGCCGGCCGAGATAGACATCCGCAACGGCCGAAAGGTCAAACCCGTCCCGCTGAAGCTGGTCTTTGATGAGCGGCAGGAGATCGTCGGCGGTCCTCTTCATGATGTGTTCGCCATTCATCCATTTGAGCTTCTGGATATCGAACTTCGCCTGGACGTCGTTCATGGACGAGATCTCGAAGATCTTCGCCGCTTCAGCGAGCGGCAGGATCTCGATCCCGCCGGGCGGCGTCCAGCCCAATAGAATGAGATAATTGGCCAGGGCTTCGGGCAAAAAGCCTTCGTTCTTGTATTCCTGGACCGAAACGCCCCCGTGCCGCTTCGAGAGCTTCGCTCCGTCCGGCCCCATGATGAGCGGCATGTGGCCGAAGCGGGGCAGGGCCAAATCGAGCGCCTCATAAAAAAGGATCTGTTTCGGGGTGTTAGTGATGTGGTCATCTCCGCGCAGGACATGGGTGACGCCGAGGCTGGCGTCATCGATGACGCAGGAAAAGTTATAGGTCGGGGACCCGTCGGATTTGATCAAGACCTGGTCCTTGAAATTATCGGTTTCGAACATGATCCTGCCGTGGATCATGTCTTCGACTTCGATCGTCCGGCCAGGCTCGACCTTGAAAATTATGGCCTCGCCTTCCTTGTAGGCCTTGCCCGCCTCGAGCAGCTCGTTGGCCTTTTGCCGGTAGAAGTCGAAGCGGCGGCTCTGGAAGATCGGCTCCCCATCCCAATCGAGCCCGAGCCACTTCAAGTCTGCCAGGATTTCCTCGAGAAACTTGACGTCCGAGCGGACCCGGTCCGTGTCTTCTATCCTCAGCAGGAATCGGCCGCCCGTGCGCCGGGCATAGAGCCAGTTGAAAATGGCTGTCCGGGCGCTGCCGAGATGCAGCCATCCTGTCGGACTTGGGGCGAAACGAACGGTCGTCATGCGAGGCTCATGTTCTCAATGACAAGTTTTTATAACACACCCTCTTCCGAGAATCAATTCGGGGCAAAATACGATCAGCCTGAATTATTCAGGTTAGAGGAACTCAAAAAGATAAAAGTCAGCGAATGCCGTCCTGACCGTATATCACTTTCGAGACGGGGGATGGTATAATATTAGCTCATGAAAATTCGAAGGGCCCGCTCCAAAGATATCCCCCAAATCACACGGCTCGCCGAATCCCTCGGCCTCGATTATCCCGGCCTGGGGGAGGACCAGATCTGGGTGGCAGAGGAGGGCCGGGAAATCGCCGGCATCGCCGCCTTGAAAAGCCACGCGGACTGCGACGAACTGGTGTCTTTGGGCGTCGATCCCCGATTCCGGGGCGAAGACCTGGGACGGCGGCTCGTTCAGATCCTGCTCGATCAGGCCCCCGGAGACGTCTATCTCGCGACGATCATTCCGGAGTTCTTTGAGAAATGCGGCTTTGAAAAAGCCGCCCGCGCGCCGGCCGGCATGAAAAAGGACCCGGCGTGGTGCGAAGGCTGCCCGAAGGAGCTGTGCGCGATCATGGTCAGGAAAAGCCGATGAATCTTCCTTATTATCCGTCATTCAAAACCCTCGAGCTCGAGGACAGGGACATCATCCGATCGTTCTTGGACCGCCATCCCGTCGAGGTCTGCGAGATGAACTTCGGCAACGCCTTCATCTGGAGGAACTTCGATCATCCCCGGTTCACGGTCATTCACGATAATCTCTGCCTTTTTTTCGAGCCTCCCGATGAGCCCGCATATTTTCTTCAGCCTATCGGAGGCGATGACATCCCGGGGACGATCCGGACATGCTTAGCTCATGCTCCGCGTCTCTCGCGGATTCCGGCGCCTTTTGCCGCCCGTTACTGCTCGGAGTTTCAGTGCGCACCCGACCGGGACAATTTTGACTATGTCTATGCCGGCCGGGACCTCATCGAGCTCAAGGGGAAAAAATACGACGGCAAGCGAAACCGGATCAAGAAATTCGAACGGAGCCACGCCCATCGATATCTGCGGCTGATCCCCGACCATTTACAAGCCTGCCGGCAGCTTTTCGAGGAATGGCTCGAGGAAAAAGGCCTTCTGAGCACGATGATCGGGGCGCAGAAAGACGCCATCCAGGAAGCTCTGACGCATTTCGAGGCGCTCGGCCTCGCCGGCGGGGCGATCGAAGTCGAGGGAAAGATCGCCGCCTTTTCCATCGGCGAGCCATTGAATCCGGATACGGCCGTGATCCACATCGAGATCATCAGCCCGAAATATGACGGACTGTCTCAGTTGATGAACAGGGAGTTCGTCAAGAACGAGTTGGCTTCATATACTTTCATTAACCGGGAACAGGATATGGGTGTGCCGGGGCTGCGCCGGGCAAAGCTTTCTTATCAGCCCCACCACCTGGTCGAAAAGTATCACATCTGGAAATAGGACCGGTATTCCTCACCCATTCAGACCAATATCCTTTTGGCACGAGGACAATAGGCTGCTATTTCCGCAGGCGCTCGACCATCCGGACATATTGGTCGGCGTCGAACTTGCGACGAAGGCCGCGGTCGTTCATGTATCGGACGCCGCCAAAGACCGGCCTTGGCTGCCAAGGCC
>JALHTW010000241.1 GCA_022866045.1 Candidatus Aminicenantota bacterium
ATAGTCGTTCGCAACGATGATTCGGCCGGACGGCCTCCTTCGCGGCCATTTTTGTGTCCTTGACATCGATCCACGGCCGGGATTATCATTTTTTCGTGATGGGGAGTATCGATTCCGAGCCTAAGGGGAGCGAAAGTCGCGCAGCGTACAAAAGCAAACTCCTATCACTTGATTTGCATCTTGCCGACTTCTCTTTTCATGAAATTGACATTGAAGGCAGCTAAAACCTCGTTCGTATGTCCTCGGTTCCAGCCCAGAGCAAAGCTAAATCCATCGAGCTTAAAACCGTTTATCGATCCTAAATTATGCACATTTTTGAATTTGAGCCAATGATTCTCAAAACCCAACTCGCCGAATTTTCTGACATCTTGAAGAGCATCCGCCTGTCTCTCCTTTTCATTTCTCTTGCCTGCCAACGTGCTCCATAGCTTTTCGGGGAGAGTCATTTTCAGGTCTCTCGCTATGATCAGTCTCGCGTTTTCCAGCATTTGGAGGATCACTCTTTCCTGCGCTTTTTTGTTTCCTTCCATATACCAGACGACCATATCATATCTCATTAAATAAATGAGCGCGCCGATGGCCACAACGCCCGCCATTAGGGCAACGACCACTTTTCTCCAAACTCTCTTTCTGACACTTGATCCGGCGCTGATCATGTGAGAATCACCCTTTTTATATCAAGCTAAAATAAGAAAAAATATTTCTGCCTCCTTGACAGTTACCTTTTAATGGGCGTCCCTAGTCCCCACCGAAAACAATAGAAATTGTCCTTATTTCCTGTTTGGATTATGCCGCGTCGGTTTGCCTTCTATTCTTTCAATGGGGTCGTTCACATAGACTTTTCCGAGTCCGATGGCCGAAGTGAAAGTCCCGCCTTTTTTGTCTTCACTGATTCCGTCTGAATACCCGAGATCCACCGGAACCTTCCCTCTTCCGCCTTGGGCATCCACCACAAAGGTCGGGCGCAGGAAACCGGTAGTCGCTCCGCAAAGATCCCTGCATATTTCTCTTCCTTTGTATACTTCGGTTCGGAAATGACCTGTCCCCTCCACAAGATCAGCGTAATACAGATAATATGGTTTTACTCCCATTTTGCCGAGGCGGTGGATCATGTCCCTCATGACATCGGTGTCATCGTTGACGCCCTTCAGTAAAACCGATTGGTTCCCCATTGGAATGCCTAGTCCCTTTAAAATTTTTATGGCTTGATAACTCTCGTCGGTTATTTCATTGGGATGATTAAAGTGCGTGTTGATGTAGAGCTGCGGATCTTTAAGCGACTGCGGCGTATGCTTTTTCAACACCTCGATCAATTCATTGTCTTCAATGATCTTTTGCGGCCAGACGCAGGGGACTCGGGTACCGATTCTTATCAGATCCAGGTGGCGAATTTCTTTTAGTTTACCCAAGATTTCATCCAGTCTTTTATTGGCAATCAGGAACGGATCGCCGCCGGAGATCAATACATCTCTGATATCCTCATGAGCGGCGACGTATTCAATCCCCCTGTGGATGTCCTCGATGGATGGATTTTTATGCTCGTCGCCGACTTTTCGTTTCCTGGTGCAGAATCGGCAATACATGGCGCACTCGTTTGATACGAACAACAGAACTCTGTCCGGATATCTATGGATGATTGTCCGTGGACCGCCCAGTGGAATATCTCCTTCCTCATCCAGCGGATCCTCCATAAGATCCATGTAATGTTCAAGTTCCTCGACATCGGGAATCGCTTGTTTCCAGATACCGTCATTCATCTTCTCAATGAGACCGAGGTAATACGTATTGACCATCATCGGATATTTGGCAATCACATCCTTGAGCCGGGGATCGACTCTTGCCTTTTGCCCGGTAAGCCATTTCTCCAAATCTTCGAACGTCCTAATCGAGTTTTTCAAAACATCTTTATAAGCCATTGACGATTCTCCTTGGCTAAACTGAAAGAGAAAATTATATCCTATCTGAAAATAAATAATAGTTTTTTATGCCTCCAAATATTTTAATATATTTTCTTATAGGGGCAGCCCTGATAATATATAATATAACGCGCGAGGGCGCGGCGTAAAACGAGAGCGGCGAATGGTCGTAAAATCAGGACTCGGCGATTGCCGCAGAGAATATTCATGACCTTTAAAAATATCTGGATTCTGATTAAAGCCGCGGTATCATCTTGGGTCGACGACTATGCGCAAAGCATGGGAGCGGCACTGGCTTACTACACCATGTTCTCGATCGCGCCGTTATTGCTGATTGTGATTTCGATTGCCGGACTTATCTTCGGCGTCGAAGCCGCGCGCGGCGAAATTGTCGGACAGTTGCAGGGCCTGATGGGGCAGCCGGGCGCCATGGCAGTGCAAGGTTTGCTCGAAAGCGTGAACAAGCCGGCCGAAAGCGTCACCGCCATGCTGGTCGGGGGAATTCTGCTGTTGATCGGCGCGACAACGGTGTTCGGTGAATTGCAGAATGCGCTGGATCGCATCTGGCGCGCACCCAAAAGAAAGAAGAGTGGAATCTGGAGGTTTCTGCGCGCGCGCCTGCTATCTTTCGGTATGGTCATGGGCATCGGCTTTTTATTGATGGTGTCGCTGGTGGTCAGTGCGGCGCTGGCCGCACTGGGAAAATATTGGGGACCGCTGTTCGCAAATTGGAAAATCCTTGCGAACGTGATTAATTTTCTGGTCAGCTTCGCTGTCACCACGACCGTGTTTGCCATGATCTACAAGGTCGTACCGCGGGCGAAAGTTGTCTGGGCGGACGTGTGGATCGGCGCCGCCGTGACCGCTCTGCTCTTTACGATCGGCAAATTCCTGATTGGGCTCTACATCGGCAGGAGCGGTTTGACTTCAGTATTCGGTGCGGCCGGATCGCTGGTCGTCGTGCTGTTGTGGGTGTACTACTCCGCTCAGATATTTCTGATGGGCGCGGAATTTACCTGGGCTTATGCGCTGACATTCGGATCGCGCAAAGAGCAGCCGGTGCCCGCCGCCGCCCCCGCCGTTCCCAGCCAGGCGACAAACAGGCAGCCTGATAAACACATAATCGAGGCGAAGCAAGCGGCGGCAGCGGAGAACCTCGGCAAGCAGAATGAAAGCGGCACGCCGGAAGCTAAGAACTAATGCCAATCTCAATCCATAACGCCATGTTATGGACTGCCCAAACAGTTGTAGCGTCTGTTTACAGAGTTGCTTTCAAGATAGCCTGAGATACTGGATGCTATGATATCCAAATTGAAAGGAGACCAATCGTATGTTCATAATCGGTGATGATAATAGCGACCGCAGAACCGTCCCGCTGGTCACGTATGCCTTGATTGCTCTGAACGTCCTGTTTTTCTTTGTGGAGCTGAGTGGCGGTGACGCTTTTATTAAAAGGTGGGCTTTCGTACCTGGCCGCTTCCTTGCCAATCCTTTCGGTGATTCTCTGACGCTCTTCACATCCATGTTCATGCATGCCGGGTGGGTTCACCTGGGAGGCAACATGCTTTACTTATGGGTCTTCGGTGACAACGTGGAAGACCGTTTCGGGCATATCAAGTTCACAATCTTCTACCTGCTTTGTGGGATTGCGGCAACTTTCGCACAGTTGGCTTTTAGCCTCGGATCAAACGTGCCGAATTTAGGAGCCTCGGGGGCGATTGCGGGGGTGCTCGGCGCTTACATTTTGATGTTCCCGAAGGGAAAGGTCAGAGTATTGCAGGGTCAACAAGTGATTCAAGTGCCTGCGCTGATAGTCATTGGGCTCTGGATAGTTCTGCAGTTTTTTAGCGGCATCGGTTCAATCGCCGACACAGCACAGACGGGTGGCGTCGCTTACATAGCGCACATCGGCGGATTTCTGGCGGGGTTTGTGTTGACCTTTTTGTTTAGAGGAAAATCGACGCAGCGGCTGACAGGTTAGATCGCTGCGGCATGGGGTATTCAGCATCGATTTGAGCATGAATCTCGCTTCTTCTCCGTCTTATACACGAATTTTCAATATGCGGCGGGAGCAATATAGACCGCGATGGAAATGAAATGCACGAGCGCGCCGAGAATGACGAAGATGTGCCACACGGCGTGGAAACCGAATTGATCCGGGAAGAAATCGAGCCTTTTGGTAATATACACGGACGCGCCGAGAGTATAGATGACGCCTCCGATTCCGAGACCTATCAGAGCGCCGGCCGGAAGCATTCGCAGCATTTCCCTGATGGAAAGAAGCGAAAGCCAGCTCTTATGTGCCCTGTTATCCCTCGAATTTGTGGATGCCGCCCTCGGTGGACGACATGAAGGCCGAATCAAAGGCGGCTATGAAGACCTACGAGCCGCTGTTCAAGAACCTGATGATGATCGCCGGCGTGATTATCGACATCGCGCTTTTAATATGAGTCCGCATGGAAGGGGGCCTGGCGCGGGGCGGAAAAAAGCGTGCTGATCGGGGGGGTTTCCGGAGTCCTGCCCGTATGATAAAATAGAACCATCGTTCAGGGATAGGAGAACATTGATGAAAAAAGCGCTCGTGATCACCCTTCTCGGGCTGGCCGTGCTCGCCGCCCTCCCCTCCCAGGCCAAGGCCGCTGGACCTGTGAATTTTTACATCCGCTTAAGAAAAGGAAGAAAAGGGGACGGTCCTATTTTCTTGAAAAATAGGACCGTCCCCTTTTTTACGGCCATGTACCGCCAGTTTATCCGGTACAATATCGACATCACCAAAGAGCCGATGCTCGTCTATCCCTCGCTCCACTACCAGAACGGCGGCCTCGAGATCAATGACCGCTGCGAGACGAACCTCAAGGGCCTCTATGTGGCCGGTGAAGCCTCAGGCGGCGTTCACGGCCGGAATCGCCTTATGGGCAATTCCGTCCTGGATTACAACGTCTTCGGACGGCGGGCTGGCAAGTTCGCGGCCGAGTATGTGAAATCCGCAAGCCTTGGAAAGCTGACTCTCGAGCATATCGCGGCCTACGAGAATGAGATTAAGAAGGCCAAGATCAAGACCGACCGGATCGCTCCTGTCCTCCTTCCGTTGTATACATCGGAAGAAGTGAAGAAGCGCCAGCTAACCGCTCACTACGAAGGCACATTGCGGTAAGCCGCTGAGCGAAGCTCATAAATCTGCCCCAGTCTGGGCCTAACAGAATCATCAACCATAGAAAAAGATCCGCGTTAGAATGCCTCAAGCTCGGCCAGGAGTTCGGACATGAGTTCTTTGACCGTCACAATCTTGTTGGCCCGATAGGCATTCGCTGGGTGCAGTCCAGTTCCGCGGCCAGTTTTTCGCTGGAAAGGCGCGAGGCAGGCGCCGCGCATCGACGCCTGCCTCGCTTTCTGTCACCGTTTCTACCAGCTACTTGGCGACTTTCGGCGACGGCAGGAAGTTCTCCATCACCCAGAGCTCGCTCTTAGACTCCTCATTGACGCTGAACGCAAAGCGGCGGTTGTCCGGGTGAAGCGTGAAGGAGTCCATTTTGGGAACGGAAAGGTCCAGCTTCAGCGGCGTCCCGCCCTGCGCCGGAACCCGCCAGATTTCACCGCTCGCGGTATCGAGGGGTCCATCGAGTGCCTGGGCGATGATGTAACGGCCGTCCCTCGTCCACCCCAGCCTGTAATTCTGGGCCAAACCGCGAAATAGCTCTCGCGGCTCCCCTCCGTTGAGGGACACGGTCTTGACAGCGCCTGTCGCCTGGAACACCACTTCCCGGCCGTCCGGCGAGAGGTCGTAGTACATTGACCCTCCTTTGACAACTTCCGATTCCTCACCGGTGTCGAGGTTGCGTTTCCTGATGATTAGCTCCTCCACGAACACCAGGGTCTTCCCATCCGGGCAGAGCTTGGGGAACAGGCCTTGATCTGCCAAC
>JALHTW010000242.1 GCA_022866045.1 Candidatus Aminicenantota bacterium
CGAAGACCTTGGAAAAGATCTTCTGGGAGACCAGGACGAACAAGAGGTATACGCCGACCGTGAAGACGGTCAGCAGCGAATAGACCAGGCTGCGGTTGATCACAAGCTCGATGTGCATCAGTTTGTACTTGATGATCGCGATGGCGAAGGCGATGGGGATGGCGATGAAGAAGACCTGAGATATCTCCTCGGAGAGAACAGGGCTGAGTTTCAACAGGGAAGGAAGCTGGTATAAGAACAGAAAAGGCAGGAGTCCGGCGGCCAGGCCATAGAAAATCCATTTGATCTGCGCCCGTTCTTCGTCTTCCTGGGACCGTTTGTAGCTGAAGCTCAAGCTGATGATGGCCAGGAGAAAATAGAAGATGACATAAAGGCGAAAGAGAAAATACTGGCTGTTATAAAACCTGGCCATCTCGATGGACGGCTTACGGTAGGCGTAAAGGAATGAAAAAACCTGGACCGCGGCCAAACAGATCGCCGGGACGTACAGGATGAATCGGCTGAGCTTGAAGGGCGCCTTGGAAAAGGTCAGGGAAAAATGGAGAAGGAACGCCGGAGCAAAGGCGTAGGCCAGGATGAAGACCAGGCAAGGGATGAAGGTCGGCCAGGCGCGGCTGAGGCAATAATTGTCGCCGCTGATGATCAGGGCGCTCGCGAAGGCCAGCGTCAGCCAGTAAAAAAGACGGGCTTTGAGGTCCTCCGGTTTGAGCAGGAACGTGCCTGCGCCGATGACGAGACAGAGCAGGCCGATCACGAAATAGATGATGGGAAACGCCGTCCCGGCATAATAATGAACGACCGGAAGGACCTCTCTTTCGATCTTTCCCTCCGGCGGCGGCAAATTCAGATAAAAAACGGCCGGCTCGCCGATCGCTTTCCAGGCCAGGACGAATTCCTCGTCCCGCTCGGCCTGAATGTCCACGTCATCGATTCGGACCAAGCGGGCGTGTTGGACCCGGCGGGCGAGGTCGATTTCTTTGGGGATCCCGCGCCTGTCGCGGAGAAGGGAGAATCCGAAGATAGAGACGATTACGATGATAAGCCCGGCCAGAAGCGATAAGATGAATGCGACTTTCTTGGGACCCACCGACTCCGCCATAGCGGCTAAGATTATGGCCTACCGGCCGGCATAAAGTCAATCAAGCCCTTCAGATAATCTCAGGCTTTCGGCCCGCGGCAGGCCTTGACGCAAACGCCGCAGATATGCTGGCTGACGATATGCTTCCGCCGGAATTCATCCAGCTTTTCGTAACACACGCGGTGATCGAAGTCCGCAGGATTCTCATGAATGGCTTGAGCCGGGCATGGGGAAATGCAGGCGCGGCAGTTCCCGCATGAAAAATCCAGGGAGGGGCCGGTCTCGAGGGGCATATCGGTCAAAATCGTCACCAGCCGGAACCTGGACCCGAGCCCGGGATTTACCAGCAGATTGTTCCGTCCGATCCAGCCTAAGCCGGCCAGGACGCCGATTTTTTTATGCGATACATGCGCCCTTTGGTTTTCCCAATCGACGATCTGGGAAGCGGGAATGGGGAGGGCCTCAAAACCGAGATCCTGGATATGGTCAGCGAGAAGAAGAGCCCCCCTGTCCAGGAAGAAATTGAGCTGCCGGTAGTGGTGAAAATAGAGCGGGGTCGGCTGGGCCTTGATGTCTTCGAGAACGGCGTCCGAAAGCCGCTTCCCCAGAGCTATGGCCCGGTCGAATCTCGTTTTGAGCGGCTCGGAGAGAAGAAATTCTTCTCTGACCCGGGTGATATCCGCCGCGCCGAAAAGCGAAAATCCGAGGTCCCGGCCATATTTTTGGACCAGGCGGTTATTTTCCTGCTCTTTAGTCACTGTTCTCCATTCTAGCGGCCTCGAGACTCGGCTGTCAATGGCCGCCCGGCCGATGCGTTTCATGAGGGCCTGACCGTATATCACTTTCGGGGACATGATTCCCTGTCCCTGGCGGTTTTGAACGATATCGTCCTGTGGGGCGCTGCCGACCAGACAGGGACAGGGTATCGTGTCCCCCTTGCATTTGAAAGTGATATACGGTCAGCATGAGGGCGGATTGACGGAATTTCCATATTAATATATAAAGGATGATCAAAACGATACGGAGGAGCCGTCATGACGGAACAAACCCTGGCCATCATCAAGCCTGATGCCGTGAAGAAGAACATCATCGGCAAGATCATCCAGAGGATCGAAGACGAAGGCTTCAAGGTCTCCGCTCTGAAAATGCTTCATCTCACGAAAGACGAGGCCAAAGGATTTTATATCGTCCATAAAGCCAGGCCTTTTTACGAGAGCCTGACGGATTTTATGTCGTCCGGTCCGGTTGTTGTGATGGCCCTGGAGAGAGAAAACGCCATATCCCACTGGCGCCTGGTGATGGGAGCGACAGACCCCGCCCAGGCAGAGCCCGGCACGCTGCGGCACGCGTATGGATTCTCCGTGGAAAGAAATGCCGTGCACGGCTCGGACGCGCGGGAAACCGCTGAGTGGGAAATCAACTATTTTTTCAAAAAATAATCCAAAAAAGCTTATTTTCCCCTTCCTGAAAAGCCCAATATCTTGATCTTATCAAGTTCCACCCTACAAAATAATGCGGAAAATGCCTTTTTTTCTCTTGAATAATATTATGAATAAATTCCACTTGACAATTAAGGCCGATTAAATTATCTTTAAATCAGTACTACGCCTTGGATGAGAGGTGATGTATAGACCGGTTATCTCGTTAAATCCCTTCTAACTAATTTTGTCTATTGTCATCCTCTGAGGCGTGGCTAATCTCAAAAGGAGGCCACGATGAAAAAGTCATTCCCCAAAGCGGTCGCCGTTCTTGTCTGCTTCGGCTTTCTCCTGATGGCTGTTCCCAACCTGAACTTCGCCGAAAAGAAGACCCCTAAGCTCAACCTCACACTCCAGCTCAGCCAGTCCGGTCAGATGCTCGCCGCTCTATTCCCCGGGCTGAATCCCATTCTCAACAGCGGATCCAAAGGAAAAATCTCCAGAGGCACACCTTCATCCGGAGGGATCGTCCGCCCGACGGGTGACATCAGCATTGGCAGACCTGGCACAGGCGATTGATTTAATTTTTAAAGAAATTTGAGAAGAACTTCTTCTTAAAAAGAGGTTCGATTTTTTCTGTAAATTAATAGCATCATCGTCTATCACCTCTAAGGGTGATAATGATGAAGACAAACTCACCCCCTGATTCCCCAATGTAGGGGATTGTCTCTTTCATTCAACTAAACAATAATAATTTTTAGCTTTTGATTTATGCAGATTTTTATATTTTAATAGTATAGACAATGAAGCTTAGATTCTTCTCAGCCCTGCTCCTGATTCTTCCCTGTTTCTATTCCTTCAATCTCCATTCCCAGGACATTCCAATTTCGAAATCCTCATCTATAGTGAAGCCCCAATATAGAGGACTTTTTAATCAAGGTGAAAAATTCAGGTTGGAAGGGGAATTTGAAAAAGCGATCGATTGCTTTAAAAGTTCCATCTCCTTCGCGAACAAAAGCGGCGCAAAGAAAGATGAGCTGGAAGTACATACGAAACTTGGCATCCTATTTTGGAACCTCGGCCAGCTCGAGGAATCTAAAAATTCCTATCTCGATGCGCTTGCCTTAGCTAAAAGCTTGGGACTCAAAGACCGAGAAAAGGAATGCCTGGACGCGCTTGATATTATCAATCTTTACAACAAAGCCAAGGAATTTCGCTCTCGCGGCGAATATAAAAATTCGATCGAATATTTTCAGAAGGCCATAAATATTGCTAAAAACATCAACAGCCCCGATCATGAGCTCAAATGCCTCAGATGGATGAGCGTTTGTTATTGGGACCAAAATGATTTCCAAGAGTTCCGCAGCCTTAACGAAATGGCGCTTTCAATAGCGCGGAAAACAAGGAATAAAAGAGAAGAGGGTATTTGCTTAAACAATATAGGCTTGTATCTCTGGAAAATTGATAATTACACAAAAGCTTTGGAGTATTACGAAAAAGCACTAGAAATAGCTAAAAAAGTTAAAAATCCTCAATCAGAAAATGAGTGTTTGAATAATATCGGGCTTATCTATAAAGATATTGGGAATTATGATAAAGCTCTTACATATTTAAATAAGGCATTATTAATTGATAATCCATCTTTTGGAAACAACTATATTTCAATTGACTTAAATAATATTGGCATTATTTACAGACAAAAAGGGCTTCTGAATAACAGCAAAGAAGATTTTTTAAAAGCTTTAGAATATTTTAGCAAGTGCCTTGAGATAACAAAAAAAATAGATGATAAAAAAACAGCAATATATATTTATATTAATTTGGGAACTGTCTATTCTGATCTGGAAAATTACTCCGATGCACTCAGATATTATCAGCAAGGGCTTAAAATCGCAGAAAATATAATGAATAAAGAAGGGATGAGCCTGATCTTAAATAATATCGGAATAGTCTATTACAATTTAGGTGACTATGAAGAATCAACGAAATATTGCCAGAAAGCTATAGATTTAGCTAACCAAATCAAATCAGGCCAAGTTCTCTGGGAGGCTTTTCTCTATGTCGCGAACTCCTATAAAAAACAGGCAAAATTTGATGATGCCTTGAAAAATTATGAAAATTCCATATCCGTGATTGAAAGCGTTCGATCGAATTTAGAACTGGAAGAGTTGAAGGCGAGCTATTTTGGCACGGATAAGAGAATCGAAGCCTATCATAACCTGATCGATCTACTGGTCCGCATTCAAAAATCCAATCCCCAAAAATCTTATGACGCCGAAGCTTTCAAATATTTTGAGAAGGCTAAAGCCAGGGCTTTCCTCGACAGCCTAGAAGTCGCGCAGGTCTCGATCTCTCAAGGCATAGATACAAAGCTCTCCGCTCAGGAAAAACTACTCAACAACGACATCACGAGCCTCTA
>JALHTW010000243.1 GCA_022866045.1 Candidatus Aminicenantota bacterium
CCGTAGTTCTTTTTTTCTTTGCCTTCCGTGTTGATCCAGAACGTCATTCCGGTGGCGCTGATCGAGCTCACGGTCTTCGATTCATTGAAAATGAAAAGGACGTAAAGATAATTCGCGTCGTTTTTAAAAGCGTAGCTGACTTGTTCGCTTTTGCTCGTTTCGAGGACGTCCTGAGCCCACTCGGCGGTCTGGCCGTCGATCTGGAGCGGCATTGCCGCCCATTTGCTTTCGATGATCTTGTCCTTGGCGAAATAAGGGACGGCCGCGACCAAAACCGCGATAAGGATGTATAAAGGTTTGAGGTGTTTCATGCAGGCCTCCTTAATAAAATATACCCTTGAGGATATTATCATAAGCCAATCGAAGGGAATTTTCAAATACAAGCCCGAGGACGGTAAGTCTGGGACCGAACCCGCCCCTTTCGCAAGAATGCACAATGAGCGGGTATGATATCAGAGTTTTATTTTGCCACGAGGCGATGGACGACGTCCACCGCGCTGGCTGCGTCCTGAGCAAAGCCCCTAGCGCCGATCTCGTCCGCGTAGTCTTGAGTGAGGGGCGCCCCGCCGACGATCACGGGCACGCCCAAGCCCGAACTCTGCAGCGCCTGGATAACGCTTTTCATCTGGATCATCGTTGTCGTCAGGAGCGCGGAGAGAGCCACGATATCGGCCTTGTTCCGGCGGGCGGCGTCGACGAACTTATCCGGGGCCACGTCCGCACCGAGGTCGATGATCTTGTAACCGGCGCCCTTAAGCATCATGGCCACGAGGTTTTTTCCGATGTCATGGAGGTCGCCTTTAACCGTGCCGATGACGACGAAGCCTTTGGGCTCGATCTTGTCTTTAATTAAATAAGGCTCGAGCTTGGCCAGGCCGGCATTCATCGCCCTGGCCGCCACGAGGACTTCAGGGATGAAGACCTCGTTATTCTTGAACATCAGGCCGAGCCTCTCCATCCCGGCGATCAGGCCTTCGTCCAGGATTCGGCGGGTCGGCAGTCCCAAAGACAGGGCCTGATCCACGAGCGTCTCCACGTCGTTCTTCTTCCCGGCTATCAAGGCTTCCTGGAGTTGATCTAACATGGCACGGCTCCTCTCTCGAGAATGTCATCCTTTTTAAGATCAGCCCTTATAACACATGAAACCTGCCGGCTTGTCAAGCTTGATTCGGGGTCAGGCCTATCCTTTTGACAAACTTAGGGAAGAGGAAAATTTATTTAAATTTTTTTTCAAACGTGTCCGCCAAACCCCATTTATTCTTATTTTTTCTGCTCCTTCTTAAAGAGCGGGTTGACGTCGCGCTTGCCCTTCTCGAAATACGGAACACCGTTTTCCATCCAGCCCGGTTTGGGCCCGCCGTTCAAATAATGATCGAAGAACTCGTCCATATGGACGGCCCAGTGTTTCATGTTCTCCCGGTCGCGCAGGCCGTGCTTCTCCCCGTTATAAACAAACATATAGGCTTCTTTCCCGAGGTGGCGGAGGGCCGAGAAAAATTCAATGCCCTGGTACCAGGGAACGGCATCGTCTTCGTCGTTGTGCATCGTGAGGTAGGGCGTATTGACCCGCTCCGCCCAGAAGATCGGCGAGTTCTCGATAAACTGCAGCGTCCTCGTCCAGAGCGGCGAGCCGATCCGGCTCTGCGTCTTCTCATACTGGAAAGCGCGGGACATGCCACTCCCCCAGCGGATCCCGCCGTAGGCGCTCGTCATGTTGACGACCGAGGCACCCGCTTCGACGGCCGCGAAAATATCGGTCTGAGTGATCATGTAGGAGATCTGGTAGCCGCCCCAGCTGTGGCCCTGGATGCCGATCCGTTTCGGATCGATGTATCCTTCGCCCACGACCTTCTGAACGGCCGGAAGGACGCACTTCATCGCGCTCGCGCCGGGATAGCCGATCTCATAAATAATGTCAGGCTGGAGGATAACATAGCCGTTGCTCACGTAGCGCGTGACGTTAATGCTGCTCGAGCCTGGCGCGGGCGCCACGTAGCGGTAAAGGTTGCCGGCGAGCTTCTCGTAGATGTAGACCATCAGCGGATACTTTTTCGACGGGTCGAAATTCTCGGGCTTGGTCAGCATCGCATCGAGCGTCGTCCCGTCGTCGTTGAGGTAATGGATAAGCTCGGACTTGCCCCAGATATAATCGGCCTGCTGCGGATTGGCATCGCTGACTTTCTTCCTGTCGGCGAACGTCTGTCCGCTCACCCAGAGATTCGGAAATTCCTCGAACCGCTGAAGAGTGAAAATATAGGTTTCGGCGTTCTTGGCCTTTTGCAGGACGCCGAACAATTTATCGAGCATGACGACTTTGGCCAGATCGGCCGCCTTTGAAATCGTCACTCGATAATATCCGCTCGCTTTGGTTCTATCATCCGTGGTCGAGAGAAGAATGGGCACTTTTGTTGGAATGGTCTTCTCCTCCCGATCGAGCCGGACATAGCGGAAAACGAGCTGGCTCTTCCGGCCCACGCCGTTCGTAATCCTTTCGCCGCCTGTCCCGTCGGGCTTCACTTCCCAGATATCATAGCGATCATAAATAAGGACGGTCTTGTCACCGTCCGTCCAGCCGGGGGTGCCATAAGGCCTGGGTTCGTCGGGCGTGTCATGGCCCTCGTTTTCGAACTTTACGCCCAGTTTAGCCGTCAGATTGAACCTCTTGCCGTCGAGAATCCGGTAGGAATACCAGGATCTATCCTGGTCCGTATAATAAATGAGATAATTCCCGCCTGGCGACAGGCTTGCACCGCCTGGAAATTTGTCCAGGATCTTTTTCCGCGTGCCGTCTGCGACGTTGATCAAATAGTAATCGCTGTAGCCCTGATCCCAGGAAACGAGCTGCCGATACGGCAGGTCGGAAGAACCGAAGCCGAGTTTGGCATCCTCGGAAAGCCTGATCGTTGGCAT
Organism: Candidatus Aminicenantota bacterium; assembly: GCA_022866045.1. Lineage (GTDB taxonomy): Bacteria > Acidobacteriota > Aminicenantia > Aminicenantales > UBA4085 > JALHTW01. The sequence goes on from JALHTW010000243.1 coordinate 2,911, forward strand.
ATCGGGGCCAGCGAGGGGAACGAGCTTTTTCTCTTTGAGATGGACGACGGCCATGAAGTTCCGTTTCTTGTCCTGGTCGGCATTGACCTTCTGCATCGGCTGGAGATCGGGCTCTTTCCAGTGCCAGATGTCCACTTTCACCGGCTCAAGAGCGTCCTCGGCAGGCTCGGGCTTGGGCGGCGGCGCGTAGCCGAAAAACAGCTTTGTCCCGTCTTTGGAGAAGCTCAGGGAACCGTTTTCGCTCACGACCATGCCTTGCGGCATGCCCTTCGTCGCGCCCGAGACAAGCTCTGTGGCGCTCACGCCAGGCTCAGCCCAGCCATATAGCTTGGACGGGCTCACGTCGTTCTTCCATTCATCGCGGTCGCTCGTAAAGGCCAATTGCGTTCCCTTTTCATCGAAGGCAAACCCCTTGTAGTTGCCCTGGCCCTTGAGGAGCGCGATCGTCATTCCATCGGCCGCCTTCCTGACAAAAGCACCGTCATCTTCCGGCTTTTTCGACATGACGGCATAGATCAGCCATGTCCCGGGTTTGTTCCAAACATATTCAGTGACTTCGTTGACCGTCGCCTGCTTGCCCGTCGCGAGCTCGCGGATGATGAGGTCCGTGCCGGGCTCATGTTTCTTCTCTTTCTTTTTCTTGGCCGCTTCCTCTTTCTTTTCGCCTTCTTTTTTCTCGGGTTCTTTCTTCTCCGGCTCTTTCTTTTCTGGTTCCTTCTTTTCAAGCTCCTTCTTCGCCTCGTCCTTCTTCTCCCCTTCCTTCTTCAAA
>JALHTW010000244.1 GCA_022866045.1 Candidatus Aminicenantota bacterium
ACGTTTATTTATTCGGACAAAAGGGCGACGGCGACGGCGCCGATGCCGGCGTGGACGCCGATCACGGGAGCGACGTCGATCATGAATTCAGGCTCTTTTCCAAGGATTTCGGTGAGCTTTTGTCCGTAAAGGGCGGCTCGCTTTTGGTTCCGCACATGGACGACGGCATAGCCCCGGATTTTTTCCATCGCCGCAGCGGACTTGATTTTTTTCAGGATCTTCGCCATGTTGCTCCGGCGGCTGAATGACTTGCCGCTCTCGGCCGTTTTTCCTTCCTCGTCGAGGGTGATGATCGGTTTGATGTTGAGGATCTTGGCGAGGAAGCCTTTGACATTGCTGACCCGGCCGCTCCGGACCATGTATTTCAGCGTCTGGACGTCGACGAGGAGCTTGGATTTTGGAATCCAGGCGTTGACCCGCTCGACGATCTCGTCATGGGAGGCGCCGGCCAGGGCCATGTCCGATGCCCGGGCGACAAGCAGCCCGAGGGTGGCGGAGAGGCCGCGCGAGTTTATGACCGTGATTTTCTTCCCCGGCATCTGCTCGGCAATGGTCCGGCAGAGGCTGTGGACGCCCGACAGCTTCTCGGAAATCGTAAGGACGATCATGGATTCATAATGGGCGGCCAGGAAGGCGAACAGGCTCTGGATCGTCCGCGCCGGCGGCACAGCAGTCGTGGGCTGGACCTTGCTCCTCTGGAGCAGGCCGTAGACCTGGGACGGCGTGATCGTGACTTTGTCCAGGAACCGGTGCTGGCCGAAGGACAGGTTGAGCGGGATGACGTGGACCTGTCGGTCGTCCAGGACATCGGGCGGAAGGTCGCAGGACGAATCCGTGACGATGGCGATCTTCGATTTCGGCGCGTGCGCAGCTTCGTACTGTCGCCGCATGTCATCGACCTTGATTTGGGTGGCCGCGCCGTGCTCCTTGAGCTCGAAGAAAAGCGCTGCTGGTTCGTTGGTGTGGACGTGGATCCTGACCTTTTCTTCCGACCCTGCGACGACCGCCGATACGCCGTAGCGCTGGACGATGGAGCGGATGGCGTCGGGATCGAGGTTTTCGCCGACGAGCAGTGCCTCGGCACAATAACGATGGTCGAGGGATTTGTATTCCGCCGGTGTCTTGATTTCCTCAGCCGTCCAGGCGCTTTCGGTTTTGGCGATCTTCGTCAGCCTTCCCTTTTTGATGAAATGGAGAACGCCTTCGAGAAAATCGACGAAACCCTTGGCTCCCGCGTCAACGACGCCGGCTTTGGCCAGGACCTGGAGCTTATGGGTCGTTTCTTTGAGGGAATTCTGGGCCGCGTGCATCGAATCGGTCAGGAGCTCCACGAAATCCGAGGTCTGGGTCCGTTTCTGGTAAACGGCCTCGGCCCAGTCCCGGATGACCGTGATCATGGTCCCTTCGACGGGCGAGACGATGGCCTTGTACGCGTGCTGGACGGCCCTTTTGACGGATTCGCCGAAGGCGTGGGTCGAAAGCTTGGATTCGTATTCGATTTCCCGGCTGATGCCGTGGATGAACTGGGCGAAGATGATGCCGGAATTGCCTTGCGCGCCGCTGAGAGCGGCGTTTGCGATCGACCGGAGCGTGGTCTTGATCGAGCGGTTGGCCTCCGACCCTTCGGCGATGGCCCGCATGGTCGTAGCCAGGTTGGTCCCAGTGTCCGCGTCGGGCACGGGAAAGACATTGATCTTGTTCAGGTAGGACTGGTCCTGGATGACGGCGTTCCCGCCGGCGAGGAAGGCATGGTAGAGCCTGCTTCCATTGAGATAACGGATCTTCATTGTCCGGCAATTCCCATAACTATTCTATAAAATAACCGTTCCCCTCTCAAAGTCATCGGGCTTGATGAGGACCTTGGCCTGAGAATCAAACCATAGTTTAACACAATGAGCGGAAAAAACAAAATCTCAGACCAGGACGTCCCTTTCATTCTTCGAGTTTTGTCCTTCATTTCACGATGAGCTTCCGTCCGTCATACCGGATGATGGCCATTTTGATCTCATAAACATTTTCGAGCAAGGTCTCGGTCAGGATATCATCCGGTTTGCCCTGGGCGACCACACCGCCTTTTTTCATGAAGACCATGGCATCGGAGTATTTCACGGCCATGTCGAGATTGTGAAGGGTCACGAGGATCGTCTTTTTCTTTTCGATGGCCAATTTTTTGGCCAGCTCGAGAAGCTCGGTCTCATGTTTCGGGTCGAGGAACGATGTGGGCTCGTCGAGGATGAGAATGTCCGATTTCTGGGCCAGGGCCCGGGCGATAAGGACCAGCCGGCGCTCCCCGCTGCTGAGCTGGAAATACGGCCGTGACGCGTAATGTCTCAGCCCGACATATTCCAGGGCTTCGTGGGCGATCCGGACATCGGCGCTCGAGGGCGTGGAAAAAAGCGAGATGTAGGCCGCCCGTCCCATGAGAACGAAATCCTGGATGGTGTAATTAAAGGCCGCCGTGTGCTCCTGAGGGACGTAGGCCATGAGCTTGGCCCGTTCCTCTTCCGGCATGGCGATGATGTCCCGGCCATCGATGAACAGAGAGCCTTTGGGGGCGGGGAGAATGGCGCAGATGCATTTGAGCAGCGTCGTCTTCCCGGCGCCGTTCGGTCCGACGATGGCCGTTATCTTGGCACCCTCGAATTGAAGGTTTTGAACATGGAGCGAGAAGTTCCGGTAGCTGAAGGTCAGGTCTTTGATCCGGACGCTCATAGCCAAATCTTCCTGGATTTCCTTAAAAGGAATATGAAAAAGGGAATGCCGATGATGCTCGTGAAGATCCCCACCGGCACCTCGAACGAGGCCAGGCTGCGGGCGAGGTCGTCGGCCAGGAGCAGGTAGCTCGCGCCCAGCGCTGCCGACAGGGGGATGACCCGGCGGTTGTCGACGCCGACCATCATCCGGATGAGATGGGGGATGATGAGACCGACCCAGCCGATGATTCCGGCCACGGCTGTGGCGGCCGACGTGATCAAGGTCGTCAGGAAGATGACCAGAAATTTTTCCTTGCCGATATTGACGCCCATGGACCTGGCTTCTTCATCGCTCATGGACAGGACGTTCATCCGCCACCGGAGGAGGATGAGCCCGACGATCCCGATTCCCATCAGGGGGAAAGATATGGCGAGTTCGCTCCCGCCGGCCATCGATAAATCGCCCATGAGCCAGGAGAATAAGCCCTGGAGGGCATAGGGGCTGGCGAAGAACTCGGCGAGGGCAAGGAGCGCCGAGAAAAAGGCTGAAACGATGACGCCGGTCAGGAGGAGGGATACGATCGGTGAGTCTGATTTTTTGGCGACCGCTAATACGGCCAGGACGGCCGCTACAGCGAAAGCGAACGCCGAAATCTGACGGGGGAAATGTTGGCCGAGAAAAACAATCGAGAGCGCCGCGCCAAAAGCCGCTCCGGAGGATATGCCCAGGATGTATTCGTTGACCAAAGGATTTTTGAACAGGGCCTGGAGTGAAGCGCCAGAGACGGAAAGGGCCGCTCCGACCATCATAGCCAGGAGCAGGCGGGGAAGGCGGACGCCGAAGACGATGCTGATATAACCCTCAGAAAGACCTTGTTTGAAAGAGGGGAAGAGAGGTGATAGGAGGGTTTTGAACAGGCCCCGGAGAGGGATGTGGAAGGGTCCGAGATACAGAGAAAAGAGAAAAACGAGTAAGGGCAAGACATAAATGAAGATGCAGAGCGCCCGCCGTCTGTTACTCATGCGTCCATTCGTCACACTTAAGGATCCGGCAGAGTTCGGAGAATCCGCCGCCGACGCCGTAGAACTTTTTGAAGATCGCGTTCCCCTCCCGGATGAGGTCGAAGCCTATGAACCGCTCGGGATAGAACAGCTTCGCCAGGTACAGTGTTTCGATCATGACCTCGGCCATGTCCCACCAATCCCAAAAGCCCAGGGTGTAAAAGACCTTCTTAGACCGCACGGCTTCGACCGAGGCAAGCCTTGAGTCGGCGAGGACCTCGTCGACGGTCATGGTCCTTTCTTTTGGCGGATAATGACCGTGGACCAGGATGACGTCCGGGTTCCAGCGGATGATCTGTTCGACATTGACCTTCGTTGAGACGGACCCGAGAATGTCGGGGGCAATCTTTTCCGCGACATTGATGCCGCCGGCGGCATTGACGGGCTCGTAAAGGATGGGAGTCCTGGTGAGCGAACCCCAGAACGACAGATAAACCCGGGGCTTTTTTTGTTCGGGGACGGCATCGAGCGATTTCCGGACTCGATCGACGCCTTCGTTGAAATAAGCCACAAGCTCGTCCGCCCTTTTCTCCCGGCCGAGAACGCGGCCCACGAGTCTCATCTCCTCGCAGAGCTTCGTGAAGTTTCCCATGGATGCCAAGGCGACGACGGGGATCCGGGTTTTTCCTTCGAGCGTTTTGACGATTTGCCGTTCATAGGGGGAGACGAAGATAACGTCCGGCTTCAGCCGCATGACCATCTCCAGGTTGATGTTGTTCTCAGCCATGGAGACCAGCGTCAGGCTGTGCTCTTTCGGATAAATGATCCGGAACATGTGGTCGCGCAGCCGGAGCGTGTAATCGACGCCGACGAGATTGTCGCCCGCGCCCAAGGCGACGATGAGGCGGGAGATCTCGGGTTGGATCGAGATGATGCGTTCGACTCTGGCCGGAATGGAGACGGTCCGGTCGAGACTGTCTTTGATCGCCCGGCCGGCTCTTTGGGGGGAAGCGTTCTCGAATGAGGCGGAGGCGGACCCTGCGAGAGCGACTGCAAAAAAAATGAGAGCGGACTTTCCTTTCATGGGACGGGGTGTTCATTATAGGAGATTTCGGCCTATTTTTCTACGGCCGCCGGATCACTGTTCCGCGGGATGGCTTTTCTCGGATTTCTTGATGAGAAACTGTTCGATCTTCCGGAAAAGGACCAGGGTCAAGACGACCAACGCGGTGAAGAGGACGGCGAGGACAAGATAGCCGGCGCCGATCACGAGTCCCAGCCCGGCCACGGCCCAGATGGTTGAGGCCGTGGTCAGGCCGTGGATCGTGCCGCGCGATTGGATGATCGCGCCGGCGCCCAGGAAGCCGACGCCGGTGATCACGCCGGCCGCCATCCGCATGCTTTCCCGGCTGGCCTCACTTCCGTCGGAATAGAGCTGAGCGAGAATCATCATCATCGCCGACGAGATGCAGATCAGGATATTGGTCCTCAAGCCGGCAGGCTTATGGCTGGTTTCCCGCTCGATCCCGATGATCCCTCCGAGCACGATGGCCAGGAAGAGCTTTAAGATAACATTCCCGATGTTCATGGCATTCCTCGATTTTGGAGATGCCATTAATGTATCATATTTTTTGCAAATATAAAAAAAGCCATCCTCTTGTGGAGGCAATTATTTTTCCGGTGTCAGGCCAATTTCGGGCGGGGTCCTGTCGCGGCTCTTCCCCGGCCGTGCTCGCCGCCAGGCCGCTGCGCCCGGGCGGGGAGCCCCTTCGCCGCGCTGCCCCTGCTCGACGAGCGGCGATGATGCCCCGTGGCTTGCCACGGGGAGCCGCTCGAGAGGAATCCAAGGGGGAGTCGCCCCCTTGGTCGCAGGGCGGGGTTTCATGCCCCGCCCGAGAAAGGGAGGCAGGGCGACCGGGTCTTCCCGGTGCCCGTTGGAAGGGGGAAACGCGAAGCGGGTTCCCCCTCCAAATTGACTTTCCGGCGCCCCGGAAAATGAATTGCTTACTCCTCTTGTTCATGCCGTTAAGACACGACGTCAAAATTCGTGCCCTTCTTCTTCAACTCTTCAACGAGGCGGCGAGTCTGATTGGCGAAGAAATCATTGCTCATGGCGTATCCGAGATTTTGCTGAAGATAGAACTTTTTGACCGTATCCAGATAATTCATCCGGTCGATGAGGACCTTGTCGATTTTCCCTTCAAGCAGGGCGACGAGCTTTTCCGGATTTCCGGGAAGGATCGGACCGACGAAGGCGAAGGTCCTGATTCCATTGGATTTTAAGATGCCGAGCGCCTGAATCCGCTCGCTCACCGGAGAAGCTCCGGGCTCGAATAATCTTGCGATTCTTTCGTCGTCTGTCGTGATCGTGAATCCGACCTCGACGGTTTCGAATTTTTTGAAAATGTCCTGATCACGTAAGAGGAGGATAGACTTGCTCTGGACCTGAACCGGGAATCGATGCTCGGCCAGGATCTCCAGGCACTGCCTGGTCAGCTTGTATTTAGCCTCGAGCGGTTGATAGCAATCACAGACCGAAGACAGCCAGACGATGCCCTTTTTCGCCCTCAAGACCTGCTTGGCGAGGACCTCGGGTGCGTTCACTTTGACGTCGACGAAACTTCCCCAGGGCTCGGAGTGCCCCGAATAACGGGGGATGAACAGCCGGGCATAGCAGTAGCGGCAGTTGACCTGACAGCCCGTGTAACAGTTGACGCAATAATCGAAGATCTTGGATTTATTGAGAATACTTTTGGCCCTGACTTCTGTGATTTTAATCATCGGTTGATTTGTGCCGGTTTTTCATTTTAATATCAATAGTCTTAAACGGCAATGAATAAACCGGCCAAAGCGCTTTTGCTGATCTCTTTTTCCGTCCTCTTGGCCTCGTCGATCTGGTTTTCCGGGACGGCGGCAGCCGCGGGATTAAAAAAGATCTGGACCTTGAGCGAAGTCCAATCCTCGTGGCTGACGATCTCTGTCCAGCTCGGATTTATCCTTGGCACGTTCCTTTATGCGCTTTTAAACATGGCCGATATCTTTAAAACGCGCAGCGTGTTCTTTTTCTCGGCTCTTTTGGGCGCCGTCTTTAATGCCGGATTTGCCCTGATTTCCAAGGCTCTTTTTGGGGCCGTTCTCTTTCGTTTCCTGACGGGAATAACACTGGCCGGAGTTTATCCGGTCGGGATGAAGCTTGTCGCCCAGTGGTTCCGCGAAAAGCTGGGCTGGCGCCTTGGGATCATGGTCGGGGCCCTGACGCTTGGAACGGCAATTCCCTATCTCATCTTCGCCCTGGGCGCGGATTTCAACTGGCGGTATCTTATGCTCCTGGCATCCTTGCTCTCGTTGGCCGGCGGACTCATCGTCAAAATCGGCATTCCCGACGGACCTTACTTGACGGCATCCCCGCGCTTTGACATGCGGGCCGCATTCCGCGTCTTCAAATTCCGCCCCTTCCGCCTTCAGGCGTTCGGCTATTTCGGCCACATGTGGGAGCTCTACGCATTTTGGTCGCTTTCGGCCTCGTATCTTGGGGCGAGTTTCAGCCGGTCGGTCTCCGCTGTCTCTGTTCCGCTTGTTGTATTTTCCGTCATCGGCGTCGGCATTTTTAGCTGCATCCTGGGCGGTTGGATATCGCGATCTGTCGGGGAAAAAGCCGTGGCGATGGCTTCGCTTATCGTTAGTTGCACGTTTTGTGTTCTCTCCGGGATTATATTCAATTTGCCACCTGCCCTGCTTATTCCGGCCCTGCTTCTCTGGGGAATTTTTGTGATATCGGATTCGCCTCAATTTTCAGCCCTTGCCGCGCAGTCCTGTCCGGCCGAGTATACCGGCACGGCCCTCACCATCCAAAACGGCATCGGCTTCGCCATCACGGCCGTGTCCATTCAGTTCATCGCCTGGGTTTCACAACATGTCGGCTGGCAGTGGGCATTCGCGTTTTTGGCGATCGGACCTTTTCTTGGGGCTGTGGCTATGAGCAGACTTAAGTCACGTCAGACTTGAATAAATCCGGTCTGCGATCGACGCAAGCGTCTTTTAAAGCTCTCAATGAAAGACTCGCCCGTCTCCTCAGCCTTCTCCCGGCCGTCGGCCTAGTCTATCTTATTTATGCCTGCGGGCGGGAGGTTTTGAGCAAACGCGCGGCGATCTTTGCGGCGCCGATCACGGCCCTTGCCGATTCTTATGAAGGAGCGAGCCCTTTCTTCCGGGCCATTAATTCCCGTACATTTCAATGATTTCCTGTTTCGTCTTGCCCAGGATATTGAACTTTGTCCCGACCTTTGTGAAAGCATCGAGGGCTTTGTCAAGGTGGCGGGTCTCATGGGCAGCGGAGATCTGCGTCCGGATCCGGGCTTGGCCCTGGGGAACAACCGGGAAGAAGAATCCGACGGCATAGACGCCTTCATCATAAAGAGCGCGCGACACATCCTGGGACAGCTTGGCGTTGAAGAGCATGACCGGAACGATGGGCGTGTCGCCTTCCTTCAAAACGAAGCCGGCATCGGTCAGGCCTTTCCGCCAGTAGGCGGCGTTCCTTTCGAGCTTGTCCCGCCCCTCGGTCGAAGCATTGAGAATGTCGAGGACTTTTAAGACGCCGGCGACGACAACCGGGGCGATCGTGTTCGAGAAGAGATACGGCCGGGCTTTCTGGCGGCACATCTCGACAAGTTCCTTGCGGCCGGAAACGCACCCGCCGCTGGCCCCTCCAAGGGCTTTTCCGAATGTGGTCGTGATGATGTCGATCTTGCCCATAACACCGCACTTTTCATGCGTTCCGCGGCCGGTTTTTCCGATGAATCCCGAGGCATGGGAGTCGTCCACCAACAGCATGGCCTCATATTTGTTGGACAGGGCGACCATCTCATCGAGCTTGGCCGTGTCGCCGTCCATCGAGAACACCCCGTCCGTAATGACCATTTTCAGGCGCTTGTCGGAGTGGAGCTGGAGTTTGGATTCGAGATGGGCCATATCGGAGTGTTTAAAGGTGTCGTGCATGGCGCTGCAGAGGCGGATGCCGTCGATGAGCGAGGCATGGACGAGGCGGTCGGAGATCATGACATCATCCTTGGTCAGAACGGCTTCGAAGACGCCTGCGTTGGCGTCCATGCAAGAGGGGAAGAGGAGCGTGCCCTCCGTGCCCAGGAATTCTGTTACTTTTTTTTCAAGCTCATGATGGATATCCTGGGTTCCGCAGATGAACCGGACCGAGGACATGCCGTAGCCGCGCCTGTCCAGTCCCTCATGGGCGGCCTTGATAACATCTGGATGGCTCGAAAGCCCCAGATAGTTGTTGGCGCACATGTTAATGACCTTCCGGAGCGAAGAGCCTTCGGGAAATTCGACTTCGATGTCGGCGGCCTGGGGAGAATGGATATACCGTTCCTGCTTGAAAATGCCGGCAGCCTTCAAGCCTTCAAGCTGCTCCTGATAAAGAGCGCGCATTTTGTCGTTATAAGCCATGATGATGCCTCCTTCGACTTTTTATAATCCTCCCTTTAATAAGGGGGAATATGGGGGGGATTATGATTGCCACGCTTTGCTCGCGATGACAAGAAAAAGACATGTTTGCTGATTTATTTCACGAATCGTTTGACCAGGTCCGAGATCTTGTTCACAGAGTCGAAGGCTTCCGGGGTAGCTTGGTCATCGGGAATGGAGATCTTGAGTTTGTTCTCGAGGAACCGCTTGAGCGAGACCATGGAAAAGGAGTCCACGATGCCGCCCGAGATCAGGGGGGTGTCGTAGCTGATGGGATCCCCGCCTTCTTCCATATACTCTTCGATGACATATTTGAGGATCATGTCTTTCATGTTGTCCATTTAAAGCTCCTTCCTTAATATACCATATTCCAAATTGAGAGCAATATCATCCCTCCTGGTCCCCTTTCCTAAAAGGGGGAGAGGGGGATTAATCGTTTTCGAGCGCTGACGTGTCGCCGATCTCCTCGCCCCATTCCTTGGCGTGGAGAATCCGGCGCATGATCTTGCCGCTCCGCGTCTTGGGCAGGGATTCGACATACTCGATCTCCTGGGGCATGGCAAGGGGTGAGAGTTTCTTCCGGATGAAGTTCATGATCTCGAGCTCCAGGTCAGTGCTGGCCGCAAAGCCGGGCTTGAGCGTCACGAACGCCTTGACGACCTCCATGTTGATCGGGTCGGGCTTGCTGACCACGGCCGATTCGGCGATGGCCGGATGCTCGAGCAGGGCAGACTCAACCTCGAACGGGCTGACGAGGTGGCCGGCGGTGTTGATGACGTCGTCGTCGCGGCCGACGAACCAGAAATACCCCTCTTTGTCGATGCTGGCCCGGTCGCCCGTCAGATACCAGCCGTTTTTGAACTTGTTCTTGTAGGCTTCTTCGTTGTTCCAGTATGTCCGCATCATCGACGGCCAGCCGGGCTTCAAAGCGATTAAGCCGATCTTGCCGGTTACGTTATACGGCTCGTAGGTTTTGGGGTCTAGAACAGTGGCTGTGATCCCGGGAAAAGCTTTTCCCATGGAGCCCGGCTTGATCTTCATCCCGGGGTAGTTGCTGATCATGATCGAGCCGGTCTCGGTCTGCCAATAGGTGTCGAGAAAGGCCTTCCCGAAGATCCGTTCCGACCATATGACAGCCTCGGGATTGAGCGGCTCGCCCACGCTGGCCAGGTGGCGGAGGGACGAGAGGTCATATTTTTTGACCACTTCATTGCCGGCTTTCATCAGGGAGCGGATGGCCGTCGGCGCTGAATACCACATCGTGATCCTGTATTTCTCAATGAATTTATACCAGGCCTCGGCCGAGAAGCCGGCGTCGAGGACGGCCTGGGTGATGCCCATACTCCAGGGGCCAACGATACCGTATGAAGTCCCCGTGACCCAGCCCGGGTCGGCGGTACACCAGTAAATATCATCTTCCTGAAGATCAAGGACCCATTTGGACGTTAAGTATTGTGAAACGAGGGAATAATGGACGTGCTTAACTCCCTTGGGCTGGCCGGTTGTGCCCGACGTATAGTGAAGAAGAGAGGGGGATTCTGCCTGAGTCGGATAGACATCGAAATGATCGATAGGCACAGCCTTTTCAAGCGAGAAGGGGACTTCGCGTTCCCGGAGAGGCGTTTTCCCGTCATAGTCAACGATGATGATGTGTTTCAGCCGGGGGAGCCTATCCAGAATTTTACGGACCTTGGGCGCGTGTTTTTTCTGAGTGATGATCGCCGAAGTTTGGGCGTTATCCAGCCTGACGAAGAGCGACTCGTCGACGAACGCGGAGAACAAATGCTGGCCGATGGCGCCTGTCTTTAGAATGCCCAGGAGACCGATGTAAAGTTCAGGGACTTTGTCCATGAAGAGGCAGACCCGGTCTTCAGGCTTGATTCCCAGGCCATGCAAAAAAGCGGCGATCGAGTTGCTTGCCCGGCGGATGTCGTGATAGGTGAATTTCTTCTCGGCGCCGGTCGAGCTTTCCCAGAGGAGGGCCAGCTTGTCGCCTTTGCCCTGAAGGCAAATCCGGTCCGAGCAGTACCAGCCGATGTTGAGGGTATTACCCGGCTTATAGCCAAGTTCCTTCTCGGAGATCGACCAATTGAAGTCTTTCAGCCGCACCTCGTAAGATCCGATGTTTGACATCAGGCGTCCTTTATAAATGGAGTTGAAGCGAAAAAAAGAGATTATAGCGGATTTTTTTTAAAAGTCAAAGGCAGGCTGGGCTTACATAAGCAGTTCTTTTTCCGGCGCCAGGCTAGTCTGGGGGTGGGGTCCTGTCGCGGCTCTTCCCCGGCCGTGCTCGCGGCCAGGCCGCTGCGCGCGGGCGGGGAGCCCCTTCGCCGCGCCACCCCTTCTCGACTTTCCGGCACTCCGGAAAAAGAATTGCTTACGGGTTCCGGCTCTGTCTTGACAAGGGGCTCGGTTTCCTGTATCGTAGGCCAGAATTCGCTTATTGAAAACTACAATATATTGTATATATTTTTTAAAGGTAGCATATATAGAACAATTTTCTTGACAAAGCCTTAAGAATCCTCCTATAATACGGCTAATACGGCCAAGTCCAGAGATCATCCAATGCCTAAAGTCATCCGCCAGAACCATAAATAATTTATGCTGAGTTTTCTCGTCTTATTCTTTCTGGGAGGTCGGCCGTCGGAATTCGGCAGGGAAAATGATTTCTTCTATGGCTTTCTCATCCAAAAGCCGG
>JALHTW010000245.1 GCA_022866045.1 Candidatus Aminicenantota bacterium
AGGAAAAAGCCCTCGGCTCTTCTCTTGGGGTCTCCTTTCAGAAGTTCCATGTCGTCGGGGACCTTGCCGCCGAAGCTTTGAAGCAGCGTGGCCTCGTCCGGCGCGGGGCCGGCCTTGACGAGCTTCCATTCGAGTTTGGCCGTCGTTTTGATGAGGTTCTGAACGCGCTCGGGATTGTCGACTCCCGGGAGCTCGACGATGATCCATTCTTTGCCCTGCCGCTGGATGATCGGTTCGGCGACGCCGAAGGAGTCCACGCGGTTGCGGATGGTTTCCACGGATTGTTCGACGGCCTGCTCCTTGAGATACTGGAGGACCGCCGGCTTCAAGGAAACCGATGTCGAAGTTCCGGCAAAGGCGTAATCCCAATCCCGGAGATACTGGTCGAGCTGGTCTTTGATTTTGGCTTCCTGGTCCGCGTTCGTGCCTTGGATGGTGAACTTGCCCGGACTGTTTCGTGTTAGGGAGGCGTAGGTGATATTGTTCTTCTTGAAGAGCTCCTGGAGACGAAGGATCTCCTGGTCCGTCTCCATGACGACGGCGTCTTCGGTGATCACTTGCAGTCTTAAGTGGATCCCGCCTTTCAGATCCAGACCCCGGTTGATCTTTTTGAAGGAGAAAATGATGATGGCTCCGACGATGATCGCCAGGGTCAGCAGGATTTTCCAGCCCAACCCTTTTTTCATATTTTACCCCTATCCTTCAAAATCCGATATGACTATTCGGCTTTTTCGGGGGCTTGGCCGGGGGGGGCCAGGATGACCCCGACGGCGCTTTTGGTGATCTCGATCTTAACGTTGGCCGCGATCTTGAGCTCGATCCGGTCCTTCTGGACGCCCATGATCGTTCCGTGGATGCCGCCTGTCGTGATGATGCGGTCGCCGGCTTTCAGGCTGTCCACCATCCCCATGTGTCTCTTTTGCTTTTTGCGCTGGGGCATGATGATAAGGAGGTAGAAGATCACGAAGACGAGGATAAAGGGGATGAGCGCCGTGAGCATATTACTTTGGGGAGCCGGCCTAGAAGCTGGACCGCCTGCTTGTTGGGCGAGGGATAAAAAGGCACCTAAAATCATTTTATTCCATCCTTTATTTTATTCTTAATCCTAAGCTTTAAATGTCCAAACGAATTTAATTGAATAGATTGCCGTATTTTACGGAAGATGTCAAGATAAAAGTACAGGTTGTGGATGGTGTTGAGGATGGCCGAGCCGATCTCCTGCCGCTCATAAAGGTGGCGCAGATAGGCCCGGGAGAAATTCCGACAGGTATAGCAGGCGCAGTCTTCATCCACGGGCCTCTCGTCCCGGGCGTATTTCTGATTTTTAATGACGATGGGGCCGCGGCTCGTGAAGAGCATACCAGTCCGGGCGTTGCGGGTCGGGAGGACACAGTCGAAGAGGTCCACGCCGCGCTCGACGGCCTCGAGAATGTCCTGAATATAGCCCATGCCCATGAGATAGCGCGGTTTGTCTTTGGGGAGGAGGGCGTCACTTTTTTCGAGGATGTCTTGGAGCTGGGATTTCGCTTCGCCGATGCCCAGCCCGCCGACAGCATACCCGGCGAAATCGAGAGCGACCAGCTCTTCCGTGCTCTGTTTTCTCCGTTCCCAACTCACGCCGCCCTGGGTGATTCCCCAGAGGCTGGAAGGGGATTCGAACCTGCGAAAATGTTCCCGCGCCCGCTTAGCCCAGCGGCTGGTGGTGGCCACAGATTCCTTGATCTTCTCGTCGGGGGAAGGAAAGGGAACGAAGTAATCCAGGGCCATCATGATGTCTGAACCCAGCTTCAGCTGGATGTCCACGACGTCCTCGGGTGTCAGAAGATATTTCGTCCCGTCAAGGTGCGAGGCGAAAGCGACGCCGTCCCGCTTCACCTTGGCCAGAGGGGACATGCTGTAAATTTGGAATCCTCCGCTGTCGGTGAGGATGGGCTTCGGCCAAGACATGAATTTGTGGAGGCCGCCCAATTCCTGGATGGCCTCGACACCAGGCCGCAGAAAAAGATGGTAGGAATTTGCGAGGATGAGCTGGACTCCGAGGTCTTCGAGCTCTTTATGGGGAAGGGCCTTGACCGCCCCCTGGCTTGCGACGGGCGCGAAGGCGGGGGTCTCGATAAGCCCGTGCCCGGTGTGGATGATCCCCGCCCGGGCCGAGGACTGCGGGTCCGAGGCGACGAGGGTGAAGGTCATTCTCATGCGGCAAACCGGAAGTAAATGACGTCGCCGTCCTGGACGATATACTCTTTTCCTTCGAGGCGAATGGCGCCCTTTTCTTTGGCCGCTTGAAGGGAGCCGCAGCCGAGAAGCATCTCATACGGGATGACCTCGGCGCGAATGAATCCCTTTTCGATGTCCGAATGGATGGCGCCCGCGGCTTTGAGCGCCGTGGAATCCCTGGGGACCGGCCAGGCCCGGACCTCGTCCTTGCCGATGGTGTAAAAGAAGATCGTCTCCATGAGGGCTAGCGCGGCCGGGAAAAAGCGGCCGGGCGTCGGCTCGGAAAGCCTGTATTCCGATTGAAAAATGCGTTTTTCCTCTTCGTCCTCGATCTCCATGATCTCGCTCTCGATCTTGCCGCAGAAGGCAAGGGCCGCGGCGCTCTTTTTGTCCAGGGCGAAACCATTTTCCAATTCAGGGAGCCGGCCGATGTCTGATTCATCGGCGTTGACCATGTGGAGGACCGGTTTCTGGCTGAGGAAGGCGAAATTCTTGATCTGCTTTTCTTCGGCTTCGGACAGCGCGCATTCCCGGAGGGGATTTCCTTCTTCGAGGTGGCAGCGGAGGCGGACGAGGAGCTCTTTTTCTTTTTCCCCTTCGGGAATCTTGGCCTTTTTCAGGTCTTTCTCCAATTTCTCGAGCCGGCCTTCGACCGAGACGAGGTCGGCGAGGAGCAGCTCCTCCTCCATGGTCCGGATATCGTCCGCCGGTCTGATGACCGGCTTGGCGTGGGGGATCTCGTCATTATGGAACCCGCGGACGACGTGGACGAGTCCGTCCGCCTTCCGCAGGGCGTTGAGGAAAAGGCTGGTCTTGACCTCTCCATAAGATATGCCGGCCAGGTCGATGAAATCGACGGCCGCCGCGATCCTCTTTCTTTCAGGATACAGCCGCCAGAGCTTGTCCAGGTGGTCGTCCGGGAAATGACACATTCTCTCGTTCGGCTCCCGCTTCCCGTCCTCGTAGGCCGTCACTTCGATGCGCGCCCCCGTCAATATGTTAAATAAGGTGGTTTTGCCCGCTTTCGGATAGCCGAACAATGTGAAATTCATATCCTCAGTATACTAGAAATCGCGAAGTTCTTTAAGATGCCGGGGGAAAGCTTTGAATAGGATTTGCTCCTTCGCGATCTTTTATTTTAAGAAACGATATTGATGATTTTCGAGTTTTACGCTATAGTAAGCCTCTTTTAGGTGCGGTATGACTGAAAATCAAGAAAAAAAGAAACGCGAGAAGAGCGTCTTCCGCGAATATTTTGAGCTCATCGCCGAGACAGCTGTCTTTGTCTTCTTCGTCATGACGTTCGTCGTCCAGGCCTTCCAGATCCCGACGGGTTCCATGGAGCCAACGCTCCTCATCGGCGATTTTCTCCTCGTCAACAAGCTGGTCTATGCCAGCACGGCTTCTTCCATCGAGGAAACGATCCTTCCCCGGAAGGCGATCCGCCGGCAGGATATCGTTGTCTTCAAATATCCCAACGATCTCGCTAAGGATTTCGTCAAACGGGTGATCGGCCTGCCCGGCGAGAATATTGAGATTAAGAACAAACAGGTCTTTGTCAACGACAAACCCCTCGACGAAAAATATAAGGTTCACAACGACAGCCAGATCATCTCCAAGAACGACTACTATCATTACGATGACACCATCCGTGATAATTTCGGCCCGGTCACCGTCCCCGCCGGACATATCTTTGTCATGGGCGACAACCGCGACAACAGCGCGGATTCGCGCTACTGGGGATTCCTGCCGCTGACGTATGTCAAAGGGCGGCCCTGGATGATTTATTTTTCTTACCGGGCCGAGCGCGACGCTTACCTGAAAACGAGCCTCAAGGACCGGCTGAAAAAATTAGTCAACTTCCTGCCGAAAGCCCGGTGGGGCCGGATCCTCAAGGTCATTCATTAGGCGACGCCCGTCATTTCTTGATGGCCACGTCCTCATACGAAGAGATGGTAAAGACCGGGTTCTCGTCCGCGAATTCCCGGTCGAAGAGCGAGCCGCGGACAACACCGTCCATGTCCTTGCCGACGGGCAGGCCGATGTAGTACAGGATCGTCGGGGCGATATCCACCAGCCGCACGGCGTCGATGTTCTTTCCCCGGACGATCCCCTTGCCGTAAAAGAACACAGCGCCGTCGGGGGCCTCCTCGTGGTAGGATGAAACGGCCGCATTTCCCAACACCCACTCGACAATCCTTTTCCAGAACGGCAGGGGCTCGACGCCATAGGCCGAGTAGACGATCAACAATTCATCCTCTTTGAGCGAGGCGAGGTACTTGCCGATAATCTGGTCATAAAATTGGCAGTATTTTTCGATGACCGATCCATACTTCTGGATCTCTTCCTGCCGGATGTCGCCGAAAGCTTCGGGAAAACTGTATTTGTAATAGAACATCTCGGCGACATTCGCCCCGTCCAATGACAGAGAAAAAAGCTTCGGCTGCGCCTCGGATCTTCCTTGGAACGCGTTCTCTTCCGATTCCGCGTCGCGGAAAAAGGCCTGTTTGACCTGAGCGAACGTCCCGGACGTTTCATACTGGAAGTCCTTATAAAATGTGCTGAAAAGCTTGTCCATTTTCGGATTTGGCTTGCCCGGAAGCTGCGGGCTCGAAGGCCGGCCTTGTTTCAGGGTCGCAACGCCGCAATCCTCAACGATTTTCCAGATGTCCTTCGTGACCGGCGGGGAATCGTTCCGGAGGATGTTCAGAAGACCGAATCTCTTCAACTGCCGGAAGAGGATGAACCGGGGTGCGACCTCGATCTTATCGCCCAGGCCGGGGATCATATATCGGACGTTGGAGATCTGGCGGTGTTTGCCCGGAAGTTTGCCTGTATTGAGGGAGTGGTCCAGGACGAAGGGATCACTCGGCGTGAAACTCTTGAGGCGTCCCCAGCAGCCCTTTTCCATCAGCCAGGAAAAATTGGGAAGCTTGCGCTCGTTCGCGAGCTGGAGGATATAATCCAGGCTCAAGCCTTCAAAGCCCAGGAGGGTGACCCTTTTTTCGATCGGACCGGCTTCAAAGTTGGCCAGCTTGAAAGCCTTTTGAAGAGGCGGATAATTCAGCCTCTGCCAGAGAACAAAGGCCAGAACAATCCCTAGAAGCGCGAAGAAGATGGCGAAGTGCACGGAACGCGGTTTCTGATGGTGGTGCTGGTAATGAAGGACCAGCCCGGCGACGGCCAGGATGAAAAGGGCCATCATCTGGGTCTTGAGAATGGATCGGAGGCCGGGCACGAAGAACGAAAGAAAATAGGCGAAGTTTTCGCGGAAAATGACGAGATAAACTAGGGTCAGGAGCGAAAAGCTCAGGGTCAGGAAGGAGGGCGAGATATAATCCGCCGGCGACTTTTTGCCTGTAAAAAAGCGATAGACGGAGGCCACGAACACGCAGAGGAGGGTGGCGAGAAGGCCATAGCTGAGCATGAGGAAGATCGCGAGCTTGAACAAGACAGGCAGCTTAAAAGCGAGGTTGATGTTGAGGTCCGCCAGCAGGAGCGCGAGAAGGAGGGAAAAGAAGAAGCCGCTGATGAGCGAATTCGTCAGAACCCTCAGGAATCTCACGGGGAAAAAGTAACACGAAGCGGCCTGGCGGTCAACTGAAGCTCGGGGAAAATCGGCCTGCCTTCGAGCTTCCTCTCCGAGCCGTTGTTGACCGGGGTCTGTGAATAAAATAATATAGAAGGCAATGGAAAGGCCGATTATTGCCCTCCTTACCGATTATGGAAATGATGATTTTTTCGTCGCCTCGCTCCGAGCCGTCATTTTGAGCATTCAGCCGGAGGCCCGGATTGTCGATATCTCGCATTCGGTCCGCTCCTTCGACATCCGGCAGGCAAGCTATCTGCTTGGAGCCTGCTATAAATTTTTCCCGGCCGGGACCATCTTTGTTGTCGTGGTTGACCCGGGTGTCGGTACAGGACGGCGCCTTCTCTTGGCCAAGACGAAAAAATATTTTTTTATCGCCCCGGACAACGGCGTCCTGAGCGATGTCCTGGGTGAGGAGAGGCCGAAGGCCCTCCTTGATGTCAGAAACAGCCGGTTTTTTCTGAAAAGCGCCGGACGAACCTTTGATGGACGGGACAAGATGGCTCCTGTCGCCGCCTGGCTTTCCCTGGGGTGCGCGGCGGAGGAATTCGGACCCAAAATTTCAACCTGGAAGACATGTCCTTCCTTGAAACCGAAGTTTTTTAAAGACGGGATTAGCGGGCATATCGTCTATATTGATAAATTCGGCAATTGCCTAACAGACATCCCCTCTGGCCGGGCGCGCAAGCTGCAGAGAAAACTCGGAACGGGCAAGATGACGCTGACCGCGGGAGAGAAACGAGCGGCCTGGGGTCATACGTACAGTGCCGGCCGCAAGGGGAAGCTCATTTTTTTGCCGGGAAGCCAGGGGACCATCGAAATCGCCGTGAAGCAAAATTCAGCCGCCGCGCTTATCGGCGCCGTCATTGGAGATCCTGTTTTGATCTCTTCCCGGGATAAAAATCTTGACGGCCTGCGAGACAAGAGAACTCCATGACCGAAAATTTGGAAGGAACGATCGAGCAGATCCTCTTCTTCAATCCCGAGAACGGCTATTCGGTCTTCAAATTTGCCATCGAGGACGGCGAGACAAAGATCATCGTCGGTCAGTTTCCGCCGCTTTCTCCCGGAGAGAGGCTGAAGGTCACCGGCCAGTGGGAGGTCAACCCGAAGTTCGGCCCCCAGTTCAAGGTCGAAAGCTTCATC
>JALHTW010000246.1 GCA_022866045.1 Candidatus Aminicenantota bacterium
AAGCACAACATGGGATTTTTGTACTTGAATGAATATAAATCTTCGCGGGAGAAGCTCGCCGAAAACGGGCGGAGCCTGATGTCGGGTTTCACGGAGCTGGACGCCCTCCTGAAAAAGGCCGTTCGCTGGTCCGGCAGCCCGCGATTCTACGAGGAGCAGGGGCGTTTCTATTTAGAAATGGCCATGGCAGAAAATACGTCCGGGAATGCGGAGAAGAGGGAGGCCTATCTCGATCTCTCGCGTGAGGCCCAGGCTGAACGGATCCGGAGGAATCCGGCGGACGCTTTCGCCTATTATGATATGAGCCGCGTCTATTTGTTCTCGAATTTTCCGCTGATGATATACCAGGACAAGGCCAATTTTTACATGCGAAAAGCGCTCGACTTCAAGCCGGCCGACCTGTTCTTGAATGTAAATGTCATTATGAGTTTTCTGCAGCAATGGACATGGTTGAGCGAGGAAGAAAAGATGTTTGTGTTCAAGACGCTCAAGACAGTCTGGCTCGTCAACGAGGGAAAGTTTTATCCGGCGCTCGTCGAACGCTGGAAGCAGGACGTCAAAGACTTGGATGCGCTAAAAGATATATTGAGCCTGGACCCGGACGTCTGGAGATCGAGCTCCCGTTTCTTGAAATAGGAGGAGCTTCG
Organism: Candidatus Aminicenantota bacterium; assembly: GCA_022866045.1. Classification (GTDB taxonomy): domain Bacteria; phylum Acidobacteriota; class Aminicenantia; order Aminicenantales; family UBA4085; genus JALHTW01. The sequence continues at coordinate 648 of JALHTW010000246.1, forward strand.
GCGCTTTCCTTCCAAGGGCTGGGCGGAGATGATCCGAAAAGTTTATGAGGTGACCCGATGATCTGCGGCAAGCTTTTCGTGGTCATTGACAGCACCACTCAGCTAAGTGGTTTAAGGTTTTCTGAGCAAGAACAAGAAAGGAGAAGGTCAGATGAAAAAGATGTTTGTATTATCAATGGTTATTATGGCAGTTTCTATCCTTTTCGCAGGTTCAGGCGTTGGGCGAGCGCAAGGGGTTGAAGAAGATAAGTGGCCCCTGTACGCTATCACGTATGGCAAGGGCATTATACTGACTTCGCCCGACAGTGAAACCTGGACTGTGAGGAGTTCCGGGACGGACGTGCCTCTTGCCGCCCTGGCATACGGCAAGGAGACATGGGTGGCGGTGGGCGGCCGCGGAACGATCGTGACAGGTTCAAGGGACGGGGCAACATGGACCATCCAGCAGTCCGGCGTCACCAGCAACCTCTGGGCCATCAAGTTTGCGCGCGGGATCTTCGTGGCTGTCGGTGCTGAGGGTACGGTCATCACGTCGCCAGACGGATACACATGGACCAAAAGGGCGAACTTGACCCCCTATGCCCTGAGGAATATCGCCTATGGCAAGGATAATTTTGTCACCATCGGCGAGATGGGCGCCATCTTCAACTCAGCGGACGGTATCTCCTGGGCACGTCGGGAGACGCAAGTTACCGACCACCTCTTTGGCATTTTTTATGCGAAGGGAACGTTTACAGCCGTCGGGGGAAACGGAAAAATCCTTACATCGTCCAACGACGGGGTAACATGGACTCAGCGTTATTCAGGAACGACGGAGTATCTCTCTGCTATCACGTATGGTAATGAGAGATTTGTGGCCGTAGGCGCTTATGGCACGATCGTGACGTCGGCTGATTCATTGAAGTGGGCCACGGTAAGCTCGGGTTCGCAAAGCTGGCTTGGGGCAATCGTTCATGCGAGTAAAAAATTCGTTGTTGTCGGTACGGATGGCACGATATTGACATCGCCCGACGGGACGAGCTGGTCACCCAAACTCTAAGAGTAAGGAGGAATGCAATAAAAGTAGTGTAATCGTGTGACTCTGGTGGTGGTTGCCGTCGCTCTGTTAATGATCAGCGTCTGCATGGTCGTGTTACTTCTTGGCTTTGTCAAGACACGCTGTTCTCAGTTCCCGCGTGTCCTTGTATTTTGGGTCTCGGGCGAGAACAATATTGAACTCGCCCGCTGCTTCTTTGAATTTTTTCGCGCCCATGTAGGCCCTGCCGAGTAAATAGCGGAGTTCGATATTTTCCGGCTCAAATTGGACGCTCTCGACTAGGGCCTTCGCTGCCTTATCATAATCCTTATTGCTTAAATAGACCTCCCCGAGCTCCCGGTGAATGCGGACGATTTCCGGGTGATTTTTAAGGAGGAGTTCGAGGAGCTTGGCCGCCACGCGATATTTCCTGGCTGCGACATAGGAATTTTTCATTTCAAAATAGATATCAATGTTCGATGGATCTTTATCCAACGCCTGTTTGTAAAGAGTGATCTTTTTATCGAGGACGGTTTCAGTGCGAGCTTTTGCCAGAAGGTCCGGAGAGCTTAGAACATTGGCGCCGCCCTTTGCCTCCTGGCCGGAGGTTGGCCGCCTTGTCTCCTTGGCGGCTGGTGCGGCCGGCGGGGCAAGGACCGGGGGATTGACGAATTTGGGCTCGGTGCGGTCATAATAAGCGTTAATATCCCGATAGCGGTCAAGGAGGGTCTTGGGCAGGGCAAGTTTCGGGAGGGATTCTTCGAGCTTTAACCGCTTGATTTCACCGTAATAGTATTTGGATTTTTCTTGGTTCTTTATTTGGTAATAGCAGACTTCGAGATAGATGTAACATTCCAACAACTTGTGCGGATAATCCAGATAGCCGAAAAAGGCGATTTCCAGGTTCTCAATGGCTTCGGGATATTTCCCGCTCTGATAGAAAAATTTTCCCTCCTCAAGGAGCTTTGCATAGAAGGGATCGACCTGCTCTGTGACTGAAGGGTCCACTTGCCGGGCGGCCTGTGCGTCGGATTGCGCGTATGACGCGGCGGCGAAAAGGATCGGAAGAGTTGCGAGCAGAATCGCGGCTTGAAGAGGGTTTCGTCGAAAAATATTTGTCTTTTTCATCCCAACCAGCCGTCCTCTGCTCGATTCTAAAGATATTAAAAATTCTATAGATTTCCGACATAAATTGCAAATTGAATTCCTGATGTTTTACCACGACCTCGCCACTTGGCTGTACGGAGTGAATAAGGGATCAGGGCTTAACATTTAAGAATAAACTCGCGGCAAACTGCCCTTCGGCCAACCCAGGGAGGAGGCAGACGTATATTACTTCAACGACAGATAGATCTCTTTCCTGTGGCCGATGCGGATGATTATGATCATCAGCCGCTTTTCTTCTTTCTTGAAAATTACCCGGTAACTGCCGATTCTCAATCAGTAATAATCCTCATCTGCGGCGAGCTTTTTAATATTATTTTTGAGAGCCTCCGGATTTTCGGCGAGGATCAAGAGTTTTTCCTTGATGATTCTTTGGTGAGCCCGGTCGATCCTCTTGAGATCGTCCAGGGCTTTTCCGAGGAACCTAAGATCATACACCTTTATATTCCCAAAGACTTCCAAACCTTTTCGGCATCCAGGAGCTTATCCCGTCCCTTTTCGAGATCCCTCATTCTTTTCTTGGCCAGCTTCAGGTCCATAAGATCGAAATAAACGGCCAGGGCTTTCTCGATAATATGGCTTTTCTTTTCGCCGAGTTCTTTCGCTGCCGTTTCAAGCTCGCTCGAAATTTCTTCGTCCAGGGTGATGTTGTGCCTGATTTGCATGGTGTTTGCCTCCTGATAGAAATACACAAATTATACACATAATTTGTGTATTGTCAAGAGAGCAGGCGACTGACCATATATCACTTTCAAATGCAAGGGGGACACGATACCCTGTCCCTGTCTGGTCGGTAGCGCCCCAAAGGACGATACCGTTGAAAACCGCCAGGGACAGGGAATCATGTCCCCGAAAGTGATATACGGTCAGGGCGGGCGAACTCAAGACATAAAATATGACG
>JALHTW010000247.1 GCA_022866045.1 Candidatus Aminicenantota bacterium
ACAGACATCCTCGCGGATAAGGACGCCCGTATCCCCACGTTCGGCTATCATTCCCCGCTCAATTTTCCTTTTCCCGTGGCCGCCAAAACGGGAACCTCCAAAGATTTCCGGGACAACTGGACCGTCGGATACACGCCCCGATTCACGGTCGGAGTCTGGGTCGGAAATTTCGACGGAACTCCGATGCAGAACGTCTCCGGCATGACCGGAGCCGGACCGCTCTTTAGGGACATCATGCTCCTCCTCGCCAATGGTTATAAGGATGGATTTATCGAACCCAAAAACATCGTCCATGCCGCGATCTGTCCGTTGTCGGGAGAGCTCCCGTCGGCCGAGTGCCCGAGCACGATGGACGAAATATTCATTCGCGGGACAGAACCGAAGACCTCCTGCCGCCTCTTGCATAAAAAAGAGATGATCGTCAAAGCGGCGGTCGTCCGAGGTCCCCGCGTCTCGAGGGACGAATTCATGATCTCTTTTCCCCTGGACGGCGATGTCTTCAAGCTCGACCCTGTCCTGCGCCGGGATTATCAGACCATCCAGCTCAAAGCGGCGATCGCGGACCGGATCGAAGTCCTCGCCGTAGAATGGTGGGTCAATGGTCAAAAGGTCGGGACGAGCGGGTTTCCCTTCACTCTCGCTTGGAATCTGGCCCCGGGTTCTAATACAATAGAAGCCCGGGCCGTTCTCAAGACCGGCCGCCTTCAAAACCGCCGGGTCAAAATCACGGTCCTATTGTAACCGCTTAAAGGAAAGCTCAGGATGAAACGAAGAGACGCCTTGATCACTCTCAGCGCCCTGAGTGTTTTTTCCTCGAAAGCCATATCCGGCCAACCAAGGAGTCAAACGATGAAGAAAGAAGTCAAAACGGACAAAGCGCCCCAGGCCATCGGCCCTTACTCCCAAGGCATCATCGCCAACGGTTTTGTCTTCTGCTCCGGCCAGATCCCCCTCAGTCCGGAAACGGCCGCGCTCAACCAGGGAACCATCGAGGACCAGGCGAGGCAGGTTCTGAAGAACCTCTCGGCCGTGCTCGACGCGGCGGGAAGCTCCCTCGACCATGTCGTCAAGGCCACGGTCTTCCTCCAGGACATGAACGACTTCGCCGCCATGAACAAGGTCTACGCGGAATTCTTCAAGGCCCCCTTCCCGGCCCGGGCCGCCGTTCAGGTGGCCCGCTTGCCAAGGGATGTCAAGGTCGAGATCGAGGCCGTCGCCATTCTGAAATAAGCTGGACTTCGATTTTTAAGTCCACTAAAATATTTCTCCATGCCTCTTTACGAATTCATCTGCCAAACATGCGGCCGGCGCTTCGAAGCTCTCGTCCGCATCGGTCGTGAACAGGAGATCTGTTGCGCGTCCTGCGGCGGCCGGGACTTGAAAAAGCTCGTTTCTTCATTCGGCATCGGCGGCGGGGCGAGCCGCATCAAATCTTCTTCGGCGGGCTGCGCGACATGTTCGGCCAAATCCTGCAGCACCTGCAAATGAACGATGAACATCCGAATCGGAGTTGACACCGGCGGCACGTTCACGGATTTCGTGATCTTCGCCGAGGGAAAGATTCTTACCAGGAAGCTCCCCTCGACGCCCGCCGATCCATCCCTTGCCATCCTTGAAGGCCTTCAGGAATTCCTTGACGGAGCGGCCGATTTAAAGATCATTCACGGCACGACGGTCGGGACGAACTCCCTGCTCGAGAGAAAAGGGGGACGGATCGCGCTCATCACGACCAAAGGATTCGAAGACGTCCTTTTCATCGGACGCCAGACGCGGCGGCTCCTCTACAGCTTGAAAGGCGAACGAAGGAATCCGATCATCGAACGAAGATTCAGTTTCGGCCTTGAGGAGAGGACCACAGCGGAAGGCCGGGAAGTGAAGGCCCCGAAGATCAAGGACATCGCCGCGATCCTAAAAAAGATCCGAGCCTTTGGTCTAGAAGCCGTCGCCGTCTCGCTCATCAACTCCTATGCGAATTCGGCCCATGAACGGGTCATTCTAAAGGAATTGAAAAAGCGCGGAGTCCTCGCCTCGGTCTCAAGCCTCATCCTGCCGGAATATCGCGAATACGAACGGACATCCACGACCGCGGTCAATGCCTATCTCATGCCCGTCCTCGGCCGCTATCTCTCCGCGCTCGAAAAAAAAGTCGGCCGGGCCGAGCTCCGCATCATGCAGTCCAACGAAGGCTACATCTCGGCCGCCAAGGCCAAGGCCGAACCCATCCGGACCGCTCTGTCCGGTCCGGCGGGCGGTGTGGTCGGTTCGTTGTATCTGGCCAAGGCCGCGGGTTTCAAAAAGATCGTCAGCTTCGACATGGGCGGGACGTCCACGGATGTGTCCTTGATCGAAGGCCGGATCCGCCGGACGAGCGAAAACGCGATCGGCGATTTTCCCATCCGCCTTCCGATCATCGACATCCATTCCGTCGGCGCCGGCGGAGGATCAATCGCGTATATGGACAAAGGCGGTTCGCTTCGGGTCGGCCCGCAAAGCGCGGGCGCGGAACCGGGACCGGCCTGCTATGGAAAAGGCGAACTCCCGACCGTTACGGACGCGAACCTCGTCCTGGGACGCATCGACCCGGATTTTTTCCTCGGCGGGAAGATGAAGATCTATCCGGACCGAAGTCTTAAGGCCGTTAAGGCCCTGGCCGGAAGGATTCGCAAATCGCTTCATGATACTGCTCAGGGCATCATCGACATCGCCAACGCCAACATGGAAAAGGCCATCCGGGTGATCTCCATTGAACGCGGCTTCGACCCCAGGGATTTCGGCTTGTTTTCCTTCGGCGGCGCGGGCGGTATGCACGCAGCCGATATGGCGTCGCACCTTCAAATGAGGGCCGTCATCGTTCCGAACAATGCCGGCGTCCTTTCGGCGTTCGGCCTTTTGCTGGCCGATTCGGTCAAGGATTATTCCCGGTCTATCCTCAAACCGGTCAGCCGGATCCGGCCGGCCGAACTCGACGCCCTTTTCAAAGGAATGGAACGCCAGGGAATGCGGGAGATGAAGGAAGATGGCTTCGGGCCGGAGTCCATCTTCCTCGAGCGCTCTCTGGATATGCGTTATCTCGGCCAGTCCTATGAGATCAATATTCCTTATCGCAAGAGAGGTGCCGCTGCCTTGCAGGCCGATTTTCACCGCGAGCACCGAAAGCTCTATTCCTATGTTCACCCTCAGGGACAAGTCGAGGTCGTCAATATCCGGCTTAAAGTCCGAGGCGTCAGCGAAAAGATCAGGCTGCACAAAACGGCCGAACTTTCCACAGCCGATATCCGACAGGCCCACCTTAAAGAACAGGCCATGTTTTATGACCGCAAAAAGTTCAGCGGCGCCGTTTACGACAGGGCGCTTCTTTATCCCGGCAGCAGGATCCAGGGGCCGGCGCTGGTCATGGACTTCGGATCAACGACATTCCTTCCTCCGAGACATCATCTCCGCGTGGACGGCTTTCTCAACCTCATATTATCCAAGGACAAACGCTGAATGAAAAGATACGATCCCATCGAGCTCGAGATCTTCAAGAACGTATTCGTCTCCATTTCTGAGGAAATGGGGGCCGTGCTCGGCCGGACGGCCCTTTCCCCCAACATCAAGGAGCGCAAAGACTATTCTTGTGCCGTCTTCAACCGCAAAGCGGAAACGCTGGCCCAGGGCTCCCACATCCCCGTCCATCTCGGAGCGATGCCACTTTCGGTCCGGGCCGCGATCCAGGCTCTCCCGTTCAACGAGGGCGATTTGGTCATCCTCAACGATCCTTATCGCGGAGGAACTCACCTTCCGGACATCACTTGCATCGCGCCGGTCTTTTTCGGGAAAAAGCTGGCCTTTTTCGTGGCCAACCGCGCCCATCATTCCGATGTGGGAGGAATGACTCCCGGGAGCATGCCTCTCGCCACGGAAATCTTTCAAGAGGGGCTGATTTTGCCCCCGCTCAAGCTCATCCAGAAGGGCAAGATCCAGGAGGATATCCTCCGCTTGATCCTGGCCAATGTCCGCACGCCCGAAGAGCGCAAAGGGGACCTCCTGGCCCAAATGGCGGCCTGCGAAAAAGGGAAACAGCGGATCACCGAAGCGGTCGAAAAATACGGATTGAACAAGATCCTCCGCTACTCCGCCCTGATCCAGGATTACACCGAAAAATTCCTGCGCGAGACCATCCTTGCAATCCCCGACGGAGATTACGCGTTCGAGGATTTCATGGATGATGACGGCATCTCGGATGATCCGGTCAGGATCCATGTCACGATCCGTATCCGGGGAAGCCGGGCCGACATCGATTTCCACGGCTCCTCCCCGCAAGTCAAAGGCGGCGTCAACGCCAACGAGGCGGTCACCTTCTCTGCCGTCCTTTATGTTTTCCGTTCTTTGATCGAAGAGGACATCCCCTTCAACACGGGTCTCATGCGGCCTCTCCGCATCATCGCTCCGGCCGGCCTGGTCGTCAGCGCCCAGTATCCTGCCGCGACGGCCGCCGGAAACGTCGAGACCTCTCAGCGGATCGTGGACGTCCTGCTCGGCGCGCTCGCCAAAGCCGTGCCTTCAAAAATTCCTGCGGCAAGCCAAGGGACCATGAACAACATTGCCATCGGCGGCTATGATCCCATAAAAATGAAGAATTTCGCTTACTACGAGACCATCGGAGGCGGCATGGGCGCGAGCCGGGAAAATCCCGGCCTGAGCGGCGTCCACACGCATATGACCAACTCGCTCAACACGCCGCTCGAAGCGCTTGAGAACTACCTCCCGATCCGGATCAGGAGATACACCTTCAGGAAAGGATCGGGCGGTCCGGGACGGAACCGCGGCGGCGAAGGCCTTGTCCGCGAATACGAATTCTCCATTCCGGCCCAAGTGACGATCATGTCTGAACGCCGGAAATTTTTCCCTTACGGCCTCCAGGGCGGACGGCCCGGTATCCGGGGAAAGAACATTCTTTTTTCTGCCGGGAAAAGAACCCTTCTAAAATCAAAGGTGAATTTACAGGTCAAACCAGGAGATGTCCTGCGCATCGAAACTCCGGGAGGCGGCGGTTACGGCCGGCGGCGATAATTATTGAGACGGTGTGATCTTCTTCTCCGCTTCGAGCCTCGAAGCCGACTTTCTAAAAAAATTAGAAGAGGATCCGGCGGCGCTTCTGAATGTCAATAAAGGACTTTTTTCAGCTTCTTTTTTTCGATGAGGAGCTGGCCTTGATAAGAGACATAATTGAGAAGAATCAGGACGCGGTCCTGATCGGACAAGTCCTTTTTAAAAATCCCCCGTAATCCTTTAAGCGGGCCTTCGGCGACTTCGATCTCATCGCCGATCGAAGGCGCCAAGCCATGTTTCGAGAGCTCGATGAAGCCATCGACTTCCCTGGCCTTCATCTCCAGAATGACCTGCTCATCCAGGGGAATCGGCCCCTCGTCGTTGCCGACGATACGCTTCACTCCCCGGGTGTATTTGACCAGTTTGAATTGACCGGGGTAGCTAAAAAAAACAAATTCATAGCCGGGAAAAAAGGATTTGATCCGGCTGCCTTCATGGTACTTGGGATTATAGACCTTGATCCCGCCTTCCTGGAACATCTTTTCGACATGGAACTCCTTTTTCGGTTTCGTGTTGATGACATACCAGTTTTCCATTTTTTCAATCTTTCTCTTTGCTTGTCAGGCCGAAGAGGCGATAGACATCGGGCCGCCGGTCCGGAAAAAAATGCCGCTTGGCAGGGGATTTGGCGATACGGTCAAAATCACAGTCGGCATAAAGGATGTGATCTTTGTCCCGGGGAGCCCTGGCGATGACCTTTCCGGACGGATCCGTGACAAAAGATTCTCCTGAAAAATGGAGGACGTCTTCCACTCCGACGCGGTTCACGAGAGATCCGAAATAGCCGTTTTGCAGGGACGCGATCTGGAGCTCGCCTTCATAAACGCCGTCCCCCCATTCGTTCAGGATCCCAGCCTGAGGAACGACGACGATCTGGGCGGATAAGAGACCCAGGCCGCGCATATATTCGGGAAAATGGCGGTCGTAACAGATAGCCACGCCGACTCTCCCGGCTTTCGTCTCATAGACGAAGCGCGGATTGTCTCCGGGCGCATAATAGCCCTGTTCATGGAATCCCTGGCCTTCCATGATATGGACCATGCGCGTCACGCCGAGGATCTTCCCGTCGGCATCGATGACCGGAGAAGAGTCGTAGGTCCGGTCGCCGTCCTTTTCGAAAAGGTTCAAAACGACCACGACACTGTGCTGCTTTGCCAGAGCCGTGAATTCTTCCGTGAGAGGACCGGGAACAGGCTGGGCGAACGACTGGAAATCGGGCTGTTTCCTTGAGGGAACCTGGGGCAGAAAAGGCAGGAAGGCGAGCTCGGCATAGGCGATGAGCTCGGCGCCCTCACGCGCGGCCTGATGGAAAGCCGCCACTCCTCGGCGAAGATTATCTTCGAGGTCTTTAGACGCATGCTGCTGAATAAGAGCAATTTTCATTTTGGGGCTTCTCGGTCGTTCTTCGCTTAAATTCTGACCGTCTCTTCGATCTTCGCCGGCTTTTTGGGGATCGGTTTTCCCAGGACCCGATGTCCGTCTTTGGCCACGAGGACATCGTCTTCGATTCGAATGCCGCCGAAGTCCCTGTATTTTTCAAGCTTGTCATAGGCGATAAAATCTTTGAACTTGCCTTCTTTCTGCCATTTATCGATCAAGGCCGGGATGAAGTAGATCCCCGGCTCGACGGTCAAGACATACCCAGGCTTGAGGTCCTTGGCCAGGCGGAGATAGGCCAGTCCGAACTGCTTGCTTCTTTGGGCCGTATCATCATAGCCGACGTAATTCTCTCCGAGGTTTTCCATGTCGTGCACATCGAGGCCCAGCATATGGCCCAATCCATGGGGGAAGAACAGCGCATGGGCGCCCTGAAGAATGGCCTCCTCAATGTCGCCCTTCATCAATCCCAGGCTTTTCATCCCCGAGGCGATGACTCTGGCTGTCTGGAGATGAATGTCCCGGTACTTAAGGCCCGGTTTGATGGTCTTAATCGCCGTTTCCTGGGCGGCGAGGACGATCTCATAGACATCCTTTTGCTTTGCCGAAAACTTGCCGCCGACGGGAATGGTCCGGGTGATGTCCGCGGCATAATGGAGCGGCGACTCGGCGCCGGCGTCCACAACAAGCAGGTCTCCGCGCTTCAACAGGTTGTGGTGAGCGTGGTTATGCAGGATCTGCCCGTTCCTCGTCAGGATGGTCGGAAAGGCCGTGGCCCCGCCGTCGGCGATGGCCAAGCCGTCGATCCGGCCGGCGATATCCTTTTCATAGACGCCGGGCTGGGCCATATGCATGGCCGTGAGATACATTTTATAGGTCGTCTTGAGCGCAGTTTCGATCTCACTGACCTCTTCCTCGGATTTCAGCGACCTCTGGGCGACGACGGCCTTGATCAAAGCGACTGAAGATTTAGCTTTAGCTTCGTCCGGTTTGAGGCCAAGGAGCTTTTCGATCTTAATGAAAGTCTCGGGCCGATACGGCGGCAGATAATGAATAGGCCTTCCCTTATCGACGGCTTCTTGAAGTGTCCCGGGAAGGTCGTTCTGAGATGCCGTCTGGTTGATGCCGACTTGCTCGGCTCGGTCCTTGAGCGTCGGAAGATAGCCCATCCAGATGATGTCCTCGATATCGATATCATTGCCGAAAACAATGTCCTTTTTTTCATCCACGTCGATGACGGCCGCCAGTCCTGGAGTATCCAGCCCGAAGAAATAGAGAAAGGAGCTGTCCTGGCGAAAATGATACGTGTTGGCCGGATAATTCATCGGGCTCTCTTCGTTGCCCAGGAAAAGGATCAAGCCGGACGAGACATGCTTTTTTAAAAGATCGCGCCGTTTGGCATAGGTTTTTGCCTTAAACATGGGGTCTCCTTTGGAAAGAGTCTAAAAAACATATAACCACGAACAGGGAGAATTTATCAAAAGAGAGGCGGGATGTCAAAAAAGCCTTGGCGAAAGCGCCCTAATTGTTGTTCCCGGGCAGGAACTTTTGGATGACCCTCTCGATTTCTTTCTCTTCGAAGGGCTTCAAAATGCGGGGGAATCCGTTCTTCCGGTTGATGCTTTCGAGCATTATTTCGTCCCCTAAAGCGGTGACATAGACGATGGGGATATGGAGATTATCATGGATCCTATGGCCGGCTTCGATCCCGTCCATGTTCCCCTTTATCCGGATATCCATCAGAACCAGGTCCGGATGCATAGCTTCGGCCTTCTGGATGGACTCCTCTCCGGAAGAGGCCAGGCCGGTGACGAAATAGCCGCAGCCGCTCAGGATGTTCTGAAGGTCCCTGGCGACGATCACTTCGTCCTCGACGACCAAGATTCTCATTATGGCCCTTGCTTCAAAGAGAGATTTCCTTTGCACACAATTTAAGTCGGATAAATCGCGGAAAAATTGATTTTTATGAGTCGTTGGCAGTTATTGAGACCGGAAATCAAACTTCAGATTCTTTAATTATTCCTTAAACTCTTTTATGTAAGCATTAAGCCATTCCACAGCCGCATCTTCGCTCGAAAGGATCCGGCCGTTTTTTCTGTATACCTCATTCTTGTATTCATCGATATCGCAAATCTCCTCAACCGCCTCAATTGTAAGTTCGTTGACGGGTATGATAAATTTTACACCGACAAGATAAAAATCCCCCTCTTTTCTCGACCAGAGTACTCGCCCGATGACCTGGAAAACAGGATAGGTCAGAGGCATGGTTATTTCGATGATTTTGTTTTTTTGAATCGGCACCTTTGATTTAAACGACAGCCCGCCCAAGCTTATGTCATTTAGAAAGTCTTTTTCAGCATTTGCGTCGTTATCTAGGCTTACGTCTATCGGTAAATCAGATTTAGATCTCTTAAATATCCTTATTTTATTTTCCATAAGCTCTCTCTCTAACGTATCATGTATTTATTGGGGAAAGCAAATTGTGACTTATCAAGCCGTTCCGGACTCTTTCTTTACCCTTCCAACTCGAGGGCAAAAGGACACGTTTTCCACGCCGCTGTCTAAGAAATCGGTCCATTTCCTCGTTGAGCATCCTGTCGCCTTCCGTGCGTTCCAGATCATTCTTGAAAATTTGCATAATTCTATTATTCAAGACCTTTACCCACTTATTGAGTCGGAAATTCCCTTGAAAAATTGAAATAATTTGGCGGTCTTAGGTCTGCTCCTAGATGCTTCGCTTTCGGCGAAGGTCTCCGCTTGTTGTCCTTTGAGCAAGAAACATCTCGGCTTCATGAATTTTGAGAATGGTTTATTCCGGCGTAAACCACCCCTCCCCTATCAGCTCCCTTCTTCCAGATAATTTTTCGCCTTATGCCCGGAGCGATTTAAGGGGGTAGCTCAGCCCGAAATCTACCCAATTATTAAGACTTAAAATAATAAGAATATTTATCACCTTTCCTGAATTATTAATAAATTGCCTCGTATCCTCGAGAAGAGAATTCGCCGATGGCGCCGAATTCGGGGACATGACTCAAATTCTCCGGAATTTGGGATCGTGTCCCCCTCGTCTTGAATTCGGCGCCCGTCTGCAAATTCACAACCGGGAGAGATAACGTCATTCATGAATAATTCAGACTTTCAAATAAAAACTCGCCGGCCTAAAGGTTGGGATTTCAGGCCATGAAGCTGATTGGCCTTCACTTCGCTCCGGATGCCATTTATCGCTAGGCTTAAAAGCCTGGGGTTTTCTGGCCTATAATATAAATTTATAAAATTCAAATAGAAAATGAATCTTTAGGGGGAGAATTTAAAAAAAGGTGGTAGCGGGGGCTGGATTTGAACCAGCGACCTCCGGGTTATGAGCCCGACGAGCTACCAAATTAACGCCCTCCTAATTCACTGAAAATAAAGAAACAACGGGAGCCGGGAGAACAGACCATTTCTCCGTGTGTCTGTCGTGTGTCCATTCTTCTGCGGATTTGGGCTCTAAAAGCTCGATCGCTCGGCGTCTGGATTCATTCCTTGAGTGGGTATATCGTTCGGTCAGCTTCACGGATGAATGTCCTAAAAGGTCCCGGACCGTTACGATATCAACGCCCTTCTCGATCAAGCGGCTGGCAAACGTGTGCCTGAGATCGTGAAAACGAAGCCCTTTGATTCCGGTCCGCCGACAGGCAGCGCGAAAAGCCTTTCCTATCTCGACAAACGGCTTCCCTGATTTGGGATTCACGAAAACGTATTCGGCCTTTCCGGACTTCGGCTTCAACATCGAGAGCTGTCGAATGACCGATTCGGTCAAGAAGATGAATGGGATAGAGCCGCCTTTCTCGCGTTCGACCTTCATTGATTTGCCTTGAAAATCGATATCGCTCCATTTAAGCGATAGGATCTCTCCACGGCGCAAGCCGGTGCTCAGGGCAACGATCACGATGGGTTTAAGGTGCTCCATACAATTCGCCAGAAGCCGTCCCTCTTCCTCATAGGTCAGGATTCGATCTTTCGTATTCCCCTTCTCGGAGAAAAGCGTCCCCTTCTTGATCGGGTTCGTTTCTAGAAGCTTACAATCGATAGCCAAGTTAAACATCTTCCGTAGGATTTGGAGACAGCGATTTACTGTCGTTGAAGAGACGCCGCTTTCGAGCCTCAGCTTGATGTATTTTCGGATATCGATCGGAGTGATCTCCGAGATCAGCACGTCTTTGAAGAAGGGTTTCATGTTGGCCTCGATGTATGCCCGGTCCGTCTTCCAGCTTAGTTTGCGCGGCTTGGCATATTCCGTGAGATACTCATCCGCCCATGAACGGAAGGTGGGTATCTGCTTCGGTCGATGTCGCGCATTGAATAACTCCGTTATTCTTTTTCGAAGAACATATAGAGCTTCTTCGCGGCAAGTGGCCTCGGGGACTAGCTCCCGAATCCTTTCCCCGTTGCGTCGGTAATCGATGCACCACCGATCATTTCCCTTTTTTGTCTTCCTAAAATAGACAGTCCCAAAACCATAATTGTGGCGAGCCTTTCTAACCATAGACTCGCGAGTGCCTCCTTTCTTCGCTCCTATCCTATCAGATTCGGCCGGAAAATTCATGGCCATGGAGCGACGGAGGATGACGGGTGTATGAAGGACCTTTCCGCGTTCTATCCACTGATCGACGTCTTCTTTTCGAAATCTTATCCCGAGTCCCTTTTTTTTGATGAAGGAAATCTCGCCGGTCTCAACGAGTTTGTAAACCGTCGAAGGATGGAGCTGCGCGTATTCGCTCAGATCCTTGACGGTAAGAAGATGGTTCATTTTTTATTTATTGCTGATTTAAACTTTTCTTTAAGGTCATCTTTTAGCGATTCGAGCGGACAGAGCATAATCACCCGGTCGGCCCAAACAACAGATTTCCAAATCGTCTGATCTTTCGCCGAGGGATAATTTCTTAGCCGTCCCTCTACCAGGATGATATCGCCGGGGACTATGTATTTCGAACAGTAGGTTGCCAAAGATCCCATTGTCCGTATCATGTGATAAAATTTTGTGGGAGACGGGGACTTTCTTTTCCCGAATAAAAAAATCTCCTTTGTTCCCAGTCGGATATACTGAGTCTTTTTTGTATCAAGTTCGCTCACAATAAACGCCTGCCCTATCAAGGTCACGCGATTGTAAGAATAAAAATCAGTTCCCATTTCGATGGTCCTTAAAGTCGATTCCTTTCACCAGTGAAGAGATAACCAAAAGCCCTCTTCATGGGAAACCCCTGATATAGCGAATCTTCTTGCTCCGAGGCGTTCGATACATAAGCATCCTGCCCCGAGACATTGGCGACTCATGTTTTCTTGGCCCTCCAGTTTGGCACTCCGCCTCCTTCTTGAGGAATTCCTTTTGCTGCTTACGCAGTTCTTTTCTTTTGGATTTCAATACCGGTCTGTTATTCTTCACCAAATTCCCTTTTCCCCCTCTTCCCTTGATAGGCATGCTCGCCCTTAAACCATTCGAGAAGTTTTGTTCGAGGTTCTTTTGCGCCCTTGAGTTCTTCTGGTTTTTCTTCCCATCGCCGAAGTTTCTTTCTTAGTTCTTCAGTCAGGTCAACGTCGGGATATTCTTTAGAGCAAAAATCGAACACATAGCCGTCTTGTTCTTCGGTGAACGGATAGGATGGATGGCTCTTGGAAAATTCTCTGAGGATGTCTAAGAAGATTTTTTGGGGATGATCTTCGGCTTCGTCCTCTCCTCTCCTATTACCTTCCTTACTTTCCCCTTCCCTCCTATCCTCTAAGAGGGCGACATGCGCATCGTGTTTGCCCCCTTTATCGCTGCGCGTCTTTTTGGTCGATTTCTCGGGGCGCTCGTGTAAATACTTGGGCTGGTATCGCTTCCAATTGAGGATAATTAAATAAGTCTTAAAGTCTGTTAAATGGCGCTTAAAGTTCTTAATTATGAATTTTCCGTTCTTAATTCCCTTATCGATACACGAATTGAAGATATCTAGCGGCACTAATAACTGACCGGCGACCTGGTCCCTGTGCGTAATATCGACCTTTCCTTGGCCCGTTATGCCCAGACAAAGGAGGTCGATAAAAACAGCTCTTTCTTCAAGCGTTAATTCAGAACGTGTAGAACCCCAGAGCCAGTGTTCGGTATAAAGCCAAACGCGCGGCTCTGATCTTCGCCCTGGTTTTTTATCTTCTTCGCTCATGGTCGTTTCTCGCACTCTTCCTTGTTCCGAAGATACGTTCCGATATAGGTTTGAATGGCCTCAAAAAAGACATGCCGCTTGCTCACCTCTTTGTCCTGGGCGATCTCCTGCAGCATTTTTAGTTGATTCTCAAAAATATAAATGTTTATCCTTTTGGGCTTCGGCCAGCGATAGTCGGACTGGAGCCTCTCTTCGCATTTGGCCTCTTTATTTTTTTTCATCTTTTCTTTCGCGCTCACTCGCAAAAAATTCCGATTTAATCTCCGCCTGCTCATAAAATTCAGGCTGATTTAAAAGTGCAGAAAGGACGGCCCGACTTATTTTTGCCATTTCCTCTCCTCGATTTGTTTTTCCATCATCTCATTTACGGCCTTGATATCGACTCGCCAGCATAGGCCGGGAAGCTTTGCGCCTGGAATTTTTCCGGCGAGGAGTCCATCATTGAGTGATTGTGGATGAAGGGAAAGTAAGTCCGCCGCTGTCTTCACCTTCAGCCATCTTTTTTCCAAGGATTATCTCTTCTCGCTCTCCGGAAAGAAAATCGATTCGACCGGAACTCCAAAAAACTCGGCGATCGCTTTTCTTATTCGGATGGTCCGCGGAGTTTCCTTCGCTTTGTTTCCCTCAATCTTTGAGATCGTGGGTTGGTCAACGCCAATACGGCACGCGAGCTCTTCTTGGCTTATTGAGCGAAAAAACCTCTGAATTTTCATTGGGTTCATTTCGATCTCCACGAGCTTATTCATACATAGATAATATATACCCATTTTATATACCCATTTTTTTGATGAAAATTCTCGGCTCTTTTGACCGTCTTTTTCTGTGCTTTTTTGCAACCTTTTATCGCATTTTGTCCTTAATTGACTAGCAAAAATAATAAAAAAAAGACTTGACAATGATTTTTAAATAAAAGTTATTGCCCGTGGCCCCTAAAGGGCAAAGGGCCTCCTATAAAAGTCCCTTATGGAAGTCAGTTCCCCTGAGAAGATCTGTATTAAGTAAGAAACAGTTCCTTCTTTAGCAAGTGTCCCCTTTATCAACGTTCTTCTACTATGTAGTAATTACTATATATCCAGCGTTCTCATATTTTCCTCTTCCTCCTCTGTTATCAGTTTCGTTTCCTGGACGTCCATAACTCACTCTAGAATCCTATTTTTTCTACGGTAGTAGGCCTCCTACAGCGTCTTTTGTATCTTTCCCTGGAAGAGATAGGGGGGTATAGGGGGATATAGAGATTAGACCGAAAAAGGGTAGTTGAGTGAGGGTTTTTTGCCAAAAATAGGCAATCGTCTATAACTTGCTCCTTTGCTACGTCCCCGGCCCGATCATTCGTTTTACGGCGTTTCATGCGGTCTTAGCTAGCATCGGGGCCGCTCATATAACCATTGAATACTTAGTATTCTCCGCAGTTTGCTTTCCGCTGGATGGAACCGGGCTGCATCACTTAGCGAAGACTCGCCCCCTGGACACGCCACCTCTGCCTAATCTCCTGTGCGCCGTCGCTTCACAGAAGAAAACGGGTCACACCCTCGGTCTCAGGCCCTACCCCCATCCGCCTCACGGCGTAATAAGTAACCAACCTCTGGCAATCCCGCTCGATGGGACGGCGGAAAGATCTTCCCCAGAGTGATAATCCTGCTGTTGACCTCCTTCGACTTTCACGGTCGCCGAAGGGATGGACTTACACCATCACTAAAGAAAACGGGGCTGCAAGTCGCCCGCTAAAGCAATTTAAGACATAAAGTGTGGAGATTAATTAGCCCATATCAAGGATTGTTGATTTCCAATTGAAAGAGAGAATAGAATCGCGCATACAACGCCGCGGCAGTCCCGCAAGAGTGAGAACCGACTTCTATCCGGTAATGCCCCTCATAGAAACGTCTTTCTTGAGATCGGCGATGAACTCGTCAACGGTCTTTCTGCTTTCGTGTTGCATCAGGATTTCATGGGCCAGATCGCCGCATAGCCTTTTATCATGGTCTGGCGCAAGGTCCCACTTTTTCATGATCCAATCGCCTGGCCGTTTGAAAAAGACCGTGTTCGACATGGAGTTCAGCCATGCAGGATAGTTCATTCCGTCAAGCTTGTCCTTTTGATACTGCGCGGTTTCAAGAATGTATGCGGCTTGTTTCGCATATTCTCTTTCGCCGTTTCGGGTCATTTGCCACCAGAACTTCAAGGCCCCCAACGCCGAACGGGAACAGGTAATGGTAGGAACGGCATCGTTTAGATAGGGTACCCGAAACGGATTCTGGCTATTGAAGACCGCGTTCGTTGTGATGAAAAGGCCCAGTGGTTCATCAAAACCAAAGAATTTATGACCGCTAACGGCAATTGCGTCAAAAGCAAGCTTCTGCTTGTTGATGACGTCCTTGAATGGAGAAAATGGTATATAGCCGCCAAAGAGCGCCGCATCCAGCATGGTGTAAACAGCGGGCGGATTCGCCCTGCGAAGAGCGGCGTCAATAGCGGGATAATCGTCAATAGCCCCTTTGAACGTAGTCCCAATGGCAACGACCACCAGCGCCGGTTTTGTTGGGTCGATCGCCTTTTCAAATGCAGATACGTCCATTTGACCCATAGGAACGGCTGGGATGATCCTCAGTTCGAGGTTTTGCATATCAGCCAATTTCTTGATGGAGTAATGAGCCTGGTCGGAAACATAGACAATGGGCAACTGCTTTGTCTTAGCCTGAAGGTATTTGACCCCGAAATACATGCCGTGCATATTGCCGTCAGTTCCGCTGTGGGTCACCATGCCCCATGCCTCGCCAGGCTTGAAGCCGAATAATGGTGCGAAATATTCGATGACTTCATTCTCGAAGGCGTGGCTGTTCATCAGGGCGCTTTCTTTCCGAGGATTGCCCACGTTGTTCATCGAAACATTGCAAAGCCCGGAGTCAACGAACCACTTATAAAAGTCTTTCATGTTGAGGTTCTGATTGATGGGATAGCCGACGGCATGTTGCTTTCGTTTGATCACTTCTTTCGCAAAGGCGTTTAAGCGATTCATAGGAAGTGTGCCTGCAAAGGCGTCGCCGACCATTATCCCCGATGGCCCCTTGACCATCAGGTCTTTCAGCGTATCGGCTCCTGCCACTCCAACTGCCAGAGCGCCCGCAAGGTTGATAAACTTTCGACGATTCATGATTTTGCCTCCTGAATTAAAGGTGATAGGTGAGCCGATTATATCGGTTTCTCCCAACACTATAGGTTAATGTTTGTAAGGATAAGAATTTCGTTTTCTGTTGCGCAGGTCGGATGATCGTTCAGGCACTGATTTTGCCTCGCCCCATCGT
>JALHTW010000248.1 GCA_022866045.1 Candidatus Aminicenantota bacterium
GAACTTGGCCCGCCGGAAAACGTCGCCGAGAACAGCGGCCTTGTCCAGTTCCTCTATGTCGGCTAGGGCATTGACGGCCGCTCTGGCCAGGTCCTCGTTCGCCCCGCCCACCGAAACGGTGACAAGCGTGGCCTGGGCTTCTGTCCCGCCGATCTCAGCGATCGCCCTAAGAACTTCTTCCTGGAACTCGACGTCCTTGGCTGCGGCCAGGATTTCTTTCAGGCTGGCGAGGCTATTCGGGCTCCTGTTCTCCGCGATCATCAAGGTCGCGGTTTTCCGGATTTCCTGGTCGGGGTCCTTCAGGGCGAGTTCGCGGAGAACCGGACTTGCCTTGATCCTCTCCTCTTCTGCCAGGGCGTTAAGGGCGCGGCGCCGGACTTCGCTATCCTTGGCCTCCTTCACGATCTGGAGAAGCGCTTCCATCCGGCCGGGCTGCTCCATGTCGCTCAGGCCATCCACGGCGAGGCGGGCCAACTCAGGATTCCCGGCCGACAGGGCGATCTGTTTCAGGAATGGAACGAGACTGGGGTCTTCGAAATCGGCCAGGCCCTTGAGCGCCGTGCGGCGGAGGGGTAGTTCTGCGGCGTTCACGGCCGCGTCCTTGAGAACCGGGAGCGCCTCCGGCCGCTTGGTTTCGGCGAGGGCCGCCAGAGCCCGCCGCCGCAACTCGGGCGAGGCGTCGGAGCGGGCGATCTCGATGATCTTCTGAACCGCCTTAGGGCTCTCGAACTCGCCCAGGACATGAATGATCCTGGAGCGAAGTTTGCCGTCCCCGCTCTGGCTGTAGAGGTCGAAGAGGCTCTGGAGGGCGTTGTCGTCGCCGACGTCGCCCAGGGCTTCCAGAGCCGCCAGCATGATCTCGTCGTCGCTCGACTTGTCCATGGCCTTCACGATCGCCTGGTATTCGGGCTTGCCCCGCTCGGCCAACGCCTCGGCGATCTCGATCATTTTCGTCCGGGCGTCATCGGCCCATTCGCTCGCGGGGAAGGCGGCGATGAATTCCTGATAGCACTTGAAAACGGCGACCCGGGAGTTGCTCGTCTCTTCCAGGACATAGCATTTCCAGAAGCGGGCGTCGTCGGTCCAAGAGCTCTTGGGGTAGGCTTGGAGGAATTCGTCCAAAACTTTGGCGGCTTTATCCCATTCCTCTTCCATGATCAAGCTGTAGGCCGCCTGGAACTTCTTGGCCTCGTCTGTCTGCGCCTCGGCCGGCACGGCCGCCGGCAAAACCCGGACCGCGGCGGAGACCGCGGGCGCGGAATCCGCCCGTGCGGAGAAGACGTTGTCCGGCCCCAGCGCCAGAACCGCTGCGAAAACGGCCCCGAGCCCGAGGAATGTCATACGTTTCTTCATGGTTGTTCTCCTTATGTGAATTCCGTACATTTGTGAATTCATATCATTCCAAGAGAGGCAAAGAATCTCCCCCTTGTCTCCTAACCAAAAGATCGCCCGTTTTGCTCGACATGACTCGCTCAACGACAATTATCATTTTCCCATGATGGATCAGGCTGCCGGGCCGGACTTGGCGGGTTTCCGTTTCGGGTCCGAAGGTCGCGCGGCAGCCCCTCCCATTTCGGACGAACGTCGCATCTCGCTCAGGTTGATCTTGAAGAGGACGTCCTTGCTCTCGATTCCGGACTTGATGATCTCGACAGCGGAGAGGTCGGTCTCGGACTTGAGATTGGCGATCTGGATGAGGATTATTTCGAGATCGGAGATGAGGCGTTCAAGCCTGCGGTCCGAGGCCCGGAGCTCTTTTTTCAGGACCGCGGCTTCCTTCACCAGCTCCTCCGAAGTTTTTTTCTGGAGAGGCAGGTTGAGGCTAAAGAGGTCGCTCGCCTGGGGGTCGTAGTTGACCACGGCAAGGAGTAGGACTTTGGAGCGATCCAAGTAGCGGGACGCCCGGGCGGCGAGAGGCGCAACGGCCGCGGCCGGTGTAACGGAAAGGCCGGCGGCGGGCGAAGACTTGGAAATAGCAGCAGAGCGGGCGAGGTCTGCGGTGGGGCGGAAAAACGTCCGGCCGATGAAGATCCCCGCCGCGAAAAGCAATGCGGCCCCGGCGGCGCCGAACGCCCAGCGCGGGACGAGGCGCGTGCTGCGGCGGCCGGGCGGCAGCCCGGCCGCTTGGACTTTTTGAGTCCGGGCTCCCGCTTCGCGCGCCATCAGCCGCTCGAGGCGATCCCAGTAGCCGTCCCAGAAATTCGGCCCTGGGTCGGGAGCGGGCTTCTCGGCCATTATCCGCAGCGTCTCGGACATTTTGCGGTAAAGTTCTGAGCATTCCCGGCAGGACGAGAGATGGCGGTCCAGTTTTTCTTGCGTTTTCATGTCTAGCTCTCCGTAGAGGGCTTCGGGGATAAGTTTTTGCCCGGCTCGGCATTTGTTCATAGCAGGTCTCCTTTGTCGAGGCAGAGCCCCACCCCGGCCAGTTCCTTCTGGAGCTTCCGAATCGAGCGGAAAAGGTAGCTCTTCGCGGAGCCCAGCGTGATTCCCAGCGTTTCGGCGATTTCCTTCAGGTTAAGGTCATGGTAGTGGCGGAGGACGAATGCCGCGCGCTCCCGCTCCGAGATCTTAGCCAGGGCGTCGTCGATCCGGCGCCGCAGGAAGGCGAACTCGGCCGCTTTCTCGGGGCCCAGAGAGGGGTCGGGAGGATCGGAAAATAGCGCGGCCGGAGCGGGAGCCGCCGCCTTCGGGAAAAAGGGTTTCTTCCGAAGGTGGTCGAGGGCTGTGTTATAAACGATCCGGTACAACCAGGCGTTCAGGCCGCAGTCCGGTTTGAGCGTCCCGATCGACTTGAAGACCTTCATAAAGGCAATCTGAGAGACATCTTCGGCGTCGGCGTGGTTTCTTGTCATCTCATAGGCCAACCCATAGACCCTTTTCTTGTAAGCCTCGACGAGGTCGCGGAAAGCCGAGGTGTCGCCGGCCATCATGCGGTCCGCCAGGCAGGCCTTGTTCTCACGACTCATTTCGACTCCGTAGTAGAGACGTGCGGAAGGAGCAGGAGGTTGGCAGGGAACCGAGGATTTTCGAGATAATCGGGCTTTCATGGTCGGGCGCTCAGCAGCTATCACGGGCAAATTATAGTCGTCATCCTGAGCGCAGCAAAGATATCATCATTTTGGCAGTGATGAGAAGCGCGGATTGGCGTCGAGAACCCCAGCCCTAATTTATTCTTTTCAGGATCCGTTTCCAAGTCGGGGTGATCAGGAAGCTCTCTTCCATATCTTTCACTATTTCCGCAAACTTTTTCATCGGCGCCGCGAAACCCAAAATATTCTCACCGACATGCGGCCTAGGGAGAGGAGTTTGCTTTTTGGAATCGCTTGAGATCTGTCGCCTCTAAGCCCCATTACCATACTCCCGTGCACATAAAAATGCTATATCCGACTGACGATCGAGGTCAAGAACAAGGAAATGGCCACAAAGGAGGCTATCTGGCCGAATCATCGTTCCGGACACCCAAGAAATCGCCCGAAAGACCATAGACTTCCGCCCCGGCCTAAAATGAAGATGTTTAATGCTGCGTTGATATACCAACTCATGTCCGTTGATACTTCA
>JALHTW010000249.1 GCA_022866045.1 Candidatus Aminicenantota bacterium
CTCGACATGGAGGAGTTCGACCATGACCGGGACGAAGTCATCCGCCGGGCTTTCGACGCCGGCATTCAACCGATTCTATGTCCCATCGACGTTTCGAGCGAACGAAGCATCCGGATCATATCGGATCTGGCGGCGAAATACCGGGTGATCCATGCCGCGGCCGGGCTACACCCTCACCAGGCCAAGATGAACTCTCCGGCCTTTTTCGCGGCCATCAAAGAACTGGCGGAAGAGAAAAAGATCCGGGCGATCGGCGAGATCGGTCTCGACTTCCACTATGACTTTTCGTCTCCCGATGAACAGCGGAAAACTTTCCGGGAACATCTGGCTCTCGCCCAGGAGCTCGGGCTTCCGGCGATCATCCACAGCCGGGATGCCGGCCGCGAGATCGTCCAGGCCGTCCGCGAGGAAGGGTTCTCGCAAGGCGGCATCCTCCACTGCTTCACCGAGGACTGGGACTTCGCCAAAACCATGCTCGATCAGGGCTTCTTCATCTCCTTCTCCGGCATCATCACGTTCCCCAAAGCCCAGGCTTTGAGAGATGTCGCTCGAAAGGTCCCCTTCGACCGCCTCTTGATCGAGACCGATGCCCCTTATCTCGCGCCCGTCCCCTATCGCGGAAAACGAAACGAGCCGTCGTATATTCTCGAAACGGCAAAGATCATCGCCGATATTAAAGAATTGTCGTTCGATCAATTCGCTAAAACGATTGGCTGTAATTATCATTCGCTATTCAACATTCATTCATAATGAATGGAGGACACACTCCGGCGCGGATGCCTGAGCGCGTCTTGAAGCGAATTCATCGCCCCCGAAAAAATGGAGCATCCGCGAGCGTTAAGAACTCTTGAAGGAGCGAGTCCTATCGGGTGAGTTCCTTCGAGCCCCCCCTCCCCGAGCTTTCCCTGTTTGAAAAATCATCTCCTTCAATGCTAAGATAGGCAAGCCATGACCGATGTTTCTAAGTTGACTCCTTTTCATGACATCTATAAGACCATTCGGACCGATCTGAATGCCGTCGAAAACCTCCTAAAGGAGATCGGAGGCTCCTCGAATCCGCTCATCGCCGAAGTCAATAAATACCTGTTCCAAAAGGAAGGCAAGCGCATCCGGCCAGCCCTTTTGATCCTCTGCTCGAAGCTCGGCGGATACAGAGGAACGGACCACGTCTTCTGGTCGGCGCTCGTCGAGATCATCCATACAGCCAGCCTGATCCACGATGATATCGTCGACAACTCGTTCCTCCGCCGCGGCCGAGACACCGTCCATGCCAAATGGGGGCCGAACATCACCGTCCTCCTGGGGGATTTTCTCTATATCCAATCGATCGCCCTGGCCCTCAGGACCAAGAATCATGCCATCATCGATATCCTCGCCGATGTCACGGTCCGAATGATCGAAGGCGAGCTCATTGAATACTCGATAACCGGCAAGCCCGAGCTGAGCGAAGATCTCTACTTGGAGATCCTCGATAAAAAGACGGCTCAGCTCTTTTCCGCCTCGTGCCGGATCGGAGGAGTGCTCGCTGGGTCTCTGCCCGAGGAAGAACAAAGGCTCTGTGAATTCGGCCGGAACCTGGGGCTATCCTTCCAGATCATCGATGACCTCTTGGATTTCACCGGAGACGAAGCGACGCTCGGGAAGCCTATCCTCTCGGATTTCCGCGAAGGGCGCATCACGCTCCCTCTCATTCATGCCTTGCGACGGACCAAGGGACAGGCTCGCGTCGAGCTGCTCCATCTCATTCACAACAGGAAAACGGAAAAGAACGCTGGAAAGAAGATCCTCGCCCAAATCGTCTCCCTCGGCGCCCTGGATTATGCTTACCAACGGGCCGCCGCCTTCTCTCAAAAGGCCAAAGCCATCCTCGCCGCCTTTCCGAAATCCCCGCACCGAGAGTCCCTCAACCGGATGGCAGACATGGTCCTTCAAAGAAGGAAATAAGGTGTTCGAGATCGAAGTTAAGGTCCAGGTCGCGGACCTCAAGCCTATCCGGGACAAGATATTGGCCCTGGGCGCCGTTCTCGTCAAAGAGCAGCACAACGAAGTGAACACTCTTTATGATTTACGAAACCGCGCCCTCTACGAAAAACGGCAAGCCCTTCGGCTGCGGATGGCCGGCAAGAAAGCCTACCTGACGTTCAAAGGGACACCCCGAAAATCCCGGAAGTACAAGGTCCGCGAGGAATTCGAGACCGAGGTCAAGAATCCCAGACATCTCCAAAAGATCCTCAAGGCGCTAGGATTCGTCCCGGTCTTCCGGTACGAAAAACTCCGGACCGTTCTCAAGAAGGGACCGCTCAAGATCTGCCTGGACGAGACGGCAGCCGGAAATTTCATCGAGTTCGAGGGCGAGAGGCAAAAGATCGCCCAATTCTCAAAGCGGCTGCGGATTCCCAAGAAAGATTGGATCAAGCTGGACTACATCCAGCTCTTACAGATGGCGGGAAAAGGGGGGGTGGCTCCCTATCCGTCTTCTTTTTCTTCTCCGGCGCCTTCGTCGGGGAGCCCATCGACATAATCGGCCTCGACGACGTCTTCGGTTTCCACGTCCTCTCCGCGCTCCTCATCATCGACAGCTCCCTTGCCGGAATCTTCTATATCCTCCGCACCGTCATCGACGCTCAAGACCTGCTCTTCGACCTCGAGGCCGTCCTCGCGCTTGGGTTGGAGGATCTCAAAATCGATTAAACCCTCTTTCATTTCGATCTGGGCGATGCGGATCGGGTTCTTCGATTTCGATCGGACCTTGACCTTGGCGCCTTTCAAAATCTGCTTGGCCCTCTTAGAAGCCAGGATCACAAAGCGGAACTTACTATCGATCTTGCCGAACGTCTGCACAGGTTGAAATCTCCTCACTTACGGAATTGAGATAATTTTTCCTTATATCATAAGCGGCCGAAAAATTCAATTATTTTCCGGCTGAGTCTTCGGACGAGCGAACTCTCCGGATCCTTTATTTGATGAGATGAAACCTCGTCTGGCGGCCGTCCAGAAATTAAACGCCGCTGCCGTGAGGGTGAGCGACAGATATCCGATCTGGAGCGGATTAACTTATGAGCCTGAATTATTCATGAATTACGTTATATCTCCAGGTCCTGAATTTGCAGACGGGCGCCGAATTCTCTTCTCGAGGAAACGACGTGATTTATGAATAATTCAGATTAGGAACACAATATCAGCTCGAGCTTGGCCGGCCCGCTCATGAGGCCGGCTTGCAATCATCCCTCATGATGATTTACGATTCCACTTAAGAATTGACCGAGTCCGGAACGCTTGCATGAAGGAGGCATTCATGAAAAAAAGAATGACGGGCGGAATGTCGCTTTTCGGCGCCTTGATGACCGGTCTGGCTGTCCTCGGGATGGCGCTGATGACGGCTGCCCAGGTCGCGCCTCAGGCTCAGAAGACCGAGACCGCTGTAAAAGCGCCGGAGCATGCGAAACAATACAAGCGGCTCCTCATCAGGAACGCGATGGTCATCTACGGGAATGCGGAGCCCCCCTTCGGGCCGACGAACATTTGTCTGGAAGACGGACTGATCGCGCGGATCGGCGGCGTGCCCCGCGGCTGGGCAGCTGACGCCGAGATCGACGCCACGGGCAAATACGTGATGCCCGGCATCATCAACGGCCACATGCATCTCCAGGACGAACGCGGCGGCATCCCGCAGCCGTTCCAGTACGAGATGAACCTCTACCTGGCGGCGGGGGCAACGACCATCCGCGATGTCGGGGCCGACTGGAACAAGGCAAAGGAGTGGCGCGCCCGGAGCGCGGCCCACACGCTAGTCGCGCCGCGTATCCTGCTCTATGAGCGGATCTGGGCCTCGAAGGGATCGCACACCCCGGCGCTCGTCCGCGAGGGCGTGCGCTACGCCAAGGAGCAGGGAGTCGACGGGCTCAAAGCCTCGGGTATGGATCGCGATCTCGTCGAGGCGCTCCTCGACGAAGCGAAGAAGCAGGGACTCCGGACAGCCGTCCACATCGCCGTCGACGAGACGACGGCCAAGGACTGGGCCGAGCTGGGCGTGACCTCCATCGAGCACTTCTACGGCGTCGCGGACGCGGCGCTTGACGGCATCCAGAATTTCCCGCCCGAGCACAACGCCTCGAACGAGATTCACCGCTTCGGCCGCGCCGGTGAGCTGTACATCCAGCCGAACCTCAACCGGAAGAAGCTCTCCGACGTGCTTGACCTGATGATCAAGAACAACGTCTTCTGGTGCCCGACGCTCTCGATCTACGTCGCCAGCCGCGACGTCATCCGGGCCCAGAACCAGCCCTGGTTTAAGGAGTACCTGCACCCGACGCTGGAACAATATTTTCAACCGGACATGCGGAACCACGGGTCGTATTTTCTGGGCTGGACCAACACGCAGGAGGTCCGCTGGAAGAAGAACTACCAGGTCTGGATGGACGCGCTCAAGGAGTTCGGCGTCAAGGGCGGCATCATCACCGTCGGTGACGACGCCGGGTTCATCTATTCGATCTACGGGTTCGGGCAGGTCCACGAGATGGAGCTGCTCGAGGAGGCCGGCTTCCATCCGCTCGAGGTCATCAAGATGGCCACCGCGAACGGA
>JALHTW010000250.1 GCA_022866045.1 Candidatus Aminicenantota bacterium
CGCTACGGGGACTTGAGGGCGGCCCAAGCGCCGCTCATACATTGTCACTTTATTTCTCGCGTTTGTATTAATTTCGGGCGGGGTCCTGTCGCGGCTCTTCCCCGGCCGTGCTCGCCGCCAGGCCGCTGCGCGCGGGCGGGGAACCCCTTCGCCGCGCCACCCCTGCTCGACTTTCCGGCGCCCCGGAAAAAGAATTACTTCGAGGGCCAGGGTATTCTCATCGGCTTCGGTGTTTATTCCTTATAAGGAAACCGGCTTCATTCGCGGGGCGAGGATCTGGATGATGCCCAAAGCCAAAAGATAGGCTGAGCCAGCGATGATGAAAAGCGTGTCATAGCTTCCTGTCCATTCGAGAACATATCCCGCCGACGTCGAGAAAAGCATCCCGCCGACGGCGCCAGCCATTCCGCCCAATCCCGTTATCGAGCCAACAGCCTTCTTGGGGAACATATCGGAAGCGAAGGTGAAGATGTTCGCCGACCAGGCTTGGTGGGCTGCGGCGGCAAGGCCGATGAGCAAAACAGCCATCCAGAGCTTCGAGGCGTTCGAAGCTGTAACGATCGGAACCACGCATAAGGCGCAGACGAGCATCACGAGCTTCCGGCTTCTGTTCACCGTCCAGCCTTTTTTTATGAAAGACGACGACATCCATCCTCCGCCGATGCTGCCCACGTCGGTGATGGCATAGATGATCACAAGCGGCAGTCCCAGCCCTGTCAACGACAGATGGAATCTCGTGTTGAGGAATTTGGGCAGCCAGTAGAGATAGAACCACCAGATGGGGTCGGTCAGGAACTTGCCGAGGACGATGGCCCATGTCTGTTTATATTTCAACAGCCGAATCCAGGGGATCTTGTCCGAGGCTGGATCCTGGGGATCGCTGAGGATATGGGCTAACTCGGCGCGGCTCAGGCCGCGCTTTTTTTCCGGCACTTCGTAGAGGGCGAACCAGAAGATAAGCCAGAGAAAGCCGATCGCTCCCGTGGCGATAAACGCGAACGGCCAGCCGAACTTGATCGTGAGCCACGGAACGACGGCCGGCGCGATGACGGCGCCGACGTTGCATCCGGCATTGAATAGGCCTGTGGCGAAAGCTCTCTCTTTGCGGGGGAACCATTCGGCGACGGCTTTGATGGCCGAAGGGAAATTGCCGGATTCGCCCAATCCGAGGGCGAAACGGGCCAAGCCAAAGCCAAAGGCGCTTCGCGCGGCCGCGTGGAGCATGGCTGCCACGCTCCAAATGATCAGGGAAGCCGCATAGCCGATCTTGGTGCCGAACTTGTCGATGAACCAGCCGAACAGGGCCAGACCCAAGGCGTAGGCCGCTTGGAAGGCCGTGACGATATAGCCGTATTCGATCTCGCTCCAGCCGATGACATTTTGGAGGTGCGGGGCGAGGATGCCGAAGACCTGGCGGTCGATGTAGTTGATGGTCGTCGCGGCGAAGAGAAGGGTGCAGACCGTCCAGCGAAAATGGCTTGGTCTTTCGCGGATTTCGTCTGGACCTCGGATCATGAGCCAGTCCCTTTTCATCATACTCATTAAGCCTGGATTTACAACCCAAAATTGCCGATAGAAAGCAAGACGGAATTCCGGGACATGACCGGAAAATTCGGGACATAACCCTTTTCTCTCGAAAAGGGATTGTGTCC
>JALHTW010000032.1 GCA_022866045.1 Candidatus Aminicenantota bacterium
AATTGATCATCCTCTTGAAAAAAGAAATGACCGTGACCTCCGTGGTGATCACCCACGACATGGTCAGCTCGTACAAGGTCGCGGACAGGATCGCCCTGCTCTATGAAGGACGGATCGTCGAGATCGGCACCCCGGAGGCCATAAAGAATTCGGCGAGCGCCGTCGTCCAGCAGTTCATCCACGGACGGGCCCAAGGCCCGATCACGAATTGGTGAGGTGGGGAGATGACAATGACTCGCGAGCTTCGCATCGGGATTTTCGTCGGGACGGCCATTCTCATCCTGGCGGTGTTCATCTTCATCGTCGGGAACTTGTCCGTGCTCTTCAAGAGTTCGGGATACACGGTCTCGGCTGATTTCGAGACCGCCGCAGGGCTGGATAAACGGGCCGCGGTGAAAATGGCCGGCGTCTCGATCGGCTATGTCAAGGACATCAAGCTCGTCCGGCGGCGGGCGCAGGTCGTCCTGTCCATTTATCCGCAGGTGGAGATTCCCAAGGATTCTCAGGCCACGTTTTTGTCCATCGGCCTTTTGGGCGAGAAACATGTTGAGATCATCCCAGGACGCTCGACGTCGAATTGTCGAGAGGGGGATGTTCTGACCGGACTTCCCTCGGCCGGCATAGACCAGGTCGGCACGCTGCTCTTTTCCCTGGGAGACCAGGTCAAGGAAGCTGGCGGGGCGATCAAGGAGATGCTCGGCCCGGAGACGAAGGCGAACCTGAACCAGGCCCTCGAGAATTTGGCCGCAGCGTCCTCTGAGCTCAAGGATTTCCTCGGCCGGAACCAGGGGGATATCAAGGACGCGGTGAGCGGCGCCCGCCAGACGTTCCAGAACCTGGACAAGAAGGTCGAGGGTGTGGCGGCCGAGCTTCAGGAGACGCTTCGGCTGTTGAAGGATATGGCCGCGGAAAACCGGGATAACCTAAAGCTCAACCTGGAGAAGATCAAGGAGCTCATCGGCAAGATGGAAGAGTCGCTAAGGCTCCTGAATTCCTCGCTCGAAAAGATCAACCGGGGCGAGGGCACGCTCGGGAAGATCATCCAGGATCCGGAACTCTATACGAAAGCGAAGCAGACGCTGGACGATGTCCGGAAAGCGGCCCGGCCGATCGCGTCGTTGCGGGGAAGGCTCGACCTCCGCGCAGATTACTACGGCCGGAGCGATCTCGTCAAGGCCGGGGTAATGGCCGGCCTGTGGCTTACGCCGAACTTTTTTGCCGAGGCGGGCGTTGTCCGGAATCCCTGGGAGAAGGCGTTCATGTTTTCGCTCGCCGCCGGCTATCGTTGGGGCGATCTCGTTCCCCGGGCAGGATTCATCGAGTCCGAGTTCGGCGTCGGACTCGATTATTACGCTTTCAACGACAGGTGGAGCATCAGCTTGGAGGGGTTCGATTTCAACCGTCCGGACAGTCCCCATTATCGTGTCTTTTCCCGGTTCTCTCCCCTGAAATATCTTTATCTGGTGGCCGGCCTGGACGATTTCAGCCTCGCCTCCCGGCGCGGATTCTTCTTCGGCCTGGGTCTGGAGCTCCGATGAAGAGCAAGTCCGTCTTCATCTGCCAGAACTGCGGTTCTCAGTCGCCCAAATGGCTGGGCCGCTGTCCGGGCTGCGGCGAATGGAACACGTTCGTCGAAGAGATCGAAGAAGTGGCTGGCGCCGAATATTCCTTCCTGCCCTCCGAGCCAGTTCTCTATCAAAACATTAAGGAATTTAAAAAGCCGAGGGCCAAGGTCAAGATCGAAGAGTTTAACAAGGTCCTCGGGGGAGGCGTTGTCCTCGGTTCGGTCGTGCTCATCGGCGGTGAGCCCGGCATCGGAAAATCGACGCTCCTCCTTCAGGTCGCGCGGGATTTCGCCGTCGAGGACGAAAAGGTCCTGTATGTCTCCGGCGAAGAGTCGCTCGAACAGATCAAGCTGCGCGGTGATCGGCTCGGCGTCCGCGACGGCCAGCTCTATCTCCTGGCTGAGACGAGCCTGGAGAGGATCCTGGCCCAGGCGGAGAAGATCATGCCCCACGTCTTTATCCTAGACTCCGTCCAGGCCGTTTTTTCCTCGAAGCTTTCGTCGAGCCCGGGTACGATCAGCCAGGTCCGCGAGGTCGCCAACCAGGTGTTCCGCTTTGCCAAGCGCAACCAGGTTTCTTCGTTTCTCATCGGCCATATCACGAAGGAGGGCTCGCTCGCCGGACCCAAGTCGCTCGAGCATATGGTGGACGTCGTCCTGCTCTTCGAAGGCGAGAAGGACCACAGCCACCGCGTTCTTCGCGCGCTCAAAAACAGGTTCGGGCCGGTGTCGGAGCTGGCCATCTTCGAAATGGGGTCGGCGGGACTCCAGGCGATCTCCAACCCCTCGGCCTTCTTCCTCAAGGAACGGCCGGCCAACGAGGCGGGAAGCGTTGTCGTCTCGACGATCAAAGGGTCGCGTCCGCTTTTGATCGAGATCCAAGCGCTCGTCTCCTCGACGCTGTTCGCTTCCAACCCGAGGCGGATGACGGTCGGGCTGGACCATTTCCGGTCGAGCATGCTCCTGACCGTCATCGAGAAGAAGCTGGGCTATAGTTTCGGCGGCGAGGACATCTACCTCAACGTCGCCGGCGGGCTGACGATCGAAGAGCCGGCCGCTGACCTCGGCGTCGTGCTCGCCGTCGTTTCATGTCTCAAGAACCGGCCCATGCCGCCCGGTGTCGCCGCATTCGGGGAGGTTGGACTGAGCGGCGAGATCCGCTCGGTCGGGCAGGCGCTCGGCCGGGTCAAAGAGGCCGCCTCGCTCGGCTTCGCAACCGTCGTTCTGCCCCAAGGCAATGTCGCCCAGCTCGAAAAGGAGGACCTGCCCGGGACAAGGCTCCGGGGCGTCAAAAATATCAAGCAGGCTATTGACCTGGTATTTTAATATTATTATAAGGATAGGTTCATGAGCATTCTGATCTTTCGCATTTTTATCATCGCCCTGGTGACGACCGCCGGCTATTTCTTTCCTCTCTTCAGCCTTGAGCGGCCCTTTTCCGCCGGGATCGCCTTCGCCCTGGCTGCGATCATCATGCATCTGGAGACGCGGATCCGGAAGACGCAGTTCAAGGTGATCTGGGGCTCGACGGTCGGCACGTTCGCCGGCGTTCTTCTGGGCTGGGGGCTGGGGGCCGTCTATTATACGATCGCCGAAGACCCCATGACCGGGATCTTCATCAGAATATTCTTCCTGATCATCATGCCTTATATCGGCTTTCTCGTCGGCACGCGGAAATCCGAATGGCTCGACCCGGCCTATCTCTTCCGCTTTTTCAAAGAGAAGAGAGTGGGCGGGAGCTACAAAATTCTGGACACGAGCGTCGTCATCGACGGCCGGATCGCTGACCTTTGCACCACGGCCTTCATCGAAGGGACCCTGGTCGTTCCGCAGTTCGTCCTGAAGGAGCTCCAGCTCGTCGCCGATTCTTCGGACGGGCTGAAGCGGCAGCGCGGGCGGCGCGGGCTTGACGTCCTGGACCACCTCCAGAAATCCAAGGGCGTCTCGGTCATGATTACGGAAATGGACTTTCCCGACATCCGCGACGTGGACTCGAAGCTCATCGAGCTGGCCAAACGGCTGGACGCCAAGATCGTGACGAACGACCTCAATTTGAACAAGGTGGCCCGGCTCCAGGGCATCTCCGTGCTCAACATCAACGAGCTGGCCAACGCCCTCAAGCCCATCGTCCTGCCCGGCGAGACGATGCGCGTCTTCATCATCAAGGAAGGGAAGGAGAAAGACCAGGGCGTAGCCTATCTCGATGACGGGACGATGGTCGTCGTGGACAACTCGAGGCGGCTGATCGGGCAGAACGTAGATGTCACGGTCACCTCGGTCCTCCAGACGACCGTGGGAAAGATGATCTTCGGACGCTATAACGAAGAGAAATGAGCAAAGTGACGGCGATCATCGCCGCTGCCGGAAGTGGTCGGCGCTTCGGATCGTCCAAGCAGTTCGCCTCGCTTCAAGGAAAGTCCATCCTGGAATGGTGCTTGGAAGCGTTTGGGACGCATCCGCGCATTGACGAGATCGTCCTTGTCCTGCCGGATGAAAAACAGGGGCAGGAATTGAGAAGCGTGCATCAGAAGATCTCGGCCGTCGTTACGGGCGGAGAGAAAAGGCAGGATTCCGTTTCCAAAGGATTTTCTCGCATCGATCCGGGCCGAACAGACATTGTCTTGATCCACGACGGCGCGCGGCCTCTGGTCACAAAGGACCTCATCCGGCGGGTCATTGAAAAAACAGAGGAAAGCGGGGCGGCCATCCCCGTCGTCCCACTGGACGATACGGTCAAGGAAGCCGAAGGTGGGCAGATCGTAAGCACGCTCGACCGGTCGAGGCTCGTGTCCGTCCAAACGCCGCAGGGATTCGCGGTCGAACTCTTCAAAAGGGCGCTCGAAAAGGCCCGGGCCGACGGTTTCTTCGGCACAGACGATGCCGCGCTCGTCGAGAGGCTGGGCGAGAAAGTCTATACGGTCCGGGGCGATCCGAGGAATATCAAGATCACGTCCCCCCGGGACATTAAAATAGCGGAGGCGTTCCTTGACGATTAGAGCGGGAATGGGCTATGACGTGCACCGGCTTGCGTCCGGGCGAGCGCTTTTTCTCGGCGGGCTCGAAATCCCATTTTCCATGGGGCTCGTTGGTCATTCGGACGGCGATGCCCTGGTCCATGCCCTCATCGACGCGATTTTGGGAGCCATGGGGGAAGGCGACATCGGCCGGCTGTTCCCGGACAACGACCCGCAAACAAGGGGCATCCGAAGCACGGAGCTGCTCAAAGATGTCATGGCCCGACTCAAAAAGAAACGGCTGAACATCGTCCACGCCGATATCATCGTCGTCGCCGAAAGGCCGAATCTCGGGCCGCATTTCCCGGCCATGAAGAACATCCTCTGTCCGATGCTTGGAATTCGCAGAGACCGGCTGGGGCTCAAGGCCAAAACGAACGAGGGACTGGGGCCCGTCGGCCGCGGGAAGGCGATCGCCTGCTGGGCCATCGTTCTTGTCGGGAAAAGGTCTTAGGCGGGGAAAAAGGCATAAAAAAAGGCCGCCATTTGCTCTTTGGGGAGAAACGGCAGCCTTTCAGATGAGGGGAAGGAAAAAATCGCTTATCGTTCCTCTTCTCAATGCGGCTATCCTTTAATAAGGGAACGCTGAGCAGCCGTCTCGACCTTTGCCAAGTAGTTGGCGATGATCTCATAGCCGGCCTGTTTTCCGATTTTCAAGATGTCGACCGACGGCGCGGCGATGAGGTTGAACCCAACCAACGTCAGCAGGACGGCGACTACGAAGATGGCGAGCTTTTCTCTGAGCTTCATGTTAGTCTCCTTAATATAATTTTCATTTTCACTTATATATACGCAACTACCGCGAAAAAGGTTTCCAAATTTCTGGAAAGAAATTCGGCAACGCGAACCGCAGATATGCCCGTCCCGGGGAAAAGGTTTCCGATGAATTTCGCTTTGTTGTCCATCTTTGTTTCTCGCCGAATTAGACCGCGCCTGTCCTGAGTCCTTTGAAAATCATGAAATATCTATTTTCCAATCCCTCGAATTTGACTTCATAATGGAGGCGATATATGCTCAATGATCCGGATGAAGGGAGACGGAGAGGGATGAGAAACAAACATCGGATCTTGGCTTTTCTTTGTCTTTTCGCGTTTGTTCTTCTGCTGATCTCGGCCCAGGAATTCAGCCGGCAGAGCATAGAGCCGCGGCCGACAAAGGCCTATATCGTCGGCGGCGTCCGCCACGGCGGGAGCTTCTTCCCTCGGGCCGATTATTCCATGACGAAGCCGAAGACACCGGGCGTCATGGACTTCAGCCATTATCATAAATACGACGAAGTCGTTGCCTTTTTGAACACATGGACCAAGGACTATCCGAACCTGGTCGACCTCTATTCCGTAGGCAAGAGCTTCGAAGGCCGGGACATCTGGCAGATCACAGTCACCAACAAAGCCACGGGAAAGGACACGGACAAGCCGGCCATGTTTCTCGAGGGGAACCGCCATTCCGGGGAGGTGACGGGCGCGGAATCTGCCCTTTGGTTCGCCTGGTTCGTCCTCTCCAACTACGGGAAGGACCCGGAGATTACAAAGCTCGTTGATACGAAGACGCTGTACATCAAGATCAAGAACAATCCCGACGGCTCCGAGCTTTATCTCAACACGGCCCAGTCCAACCGGAGCACGGTCAGGCCCTATGACGACGACCGCGACGGTCTGCTCGACGAAGACCCGCCCGAGGACCTGGACGGCGACGGCTTCATCCTCCAGATGCGGAGAAAAGTGGAGCCCGGCAAGGGGACGATGATCATCGATCCCAACGACAAGTCCGGCCGGCTGATGATCCGCGCGACGGAT
>JALHTW010000251.1 GCA_022866045.1 Candidatus Aminicenantota bacterium
GCCTCCAAACTTTTTTGGATGGCCTTGAGCTCGGCGGGGGTGAAGGGAGATTCATCGGATTTAGAAGGCGGGTTCTTCTTGACCCACTCCATGAACCGGCCGAGCTCCTGCCGGATCTCGTCCGTCCGCGCCGGCGCACACACATCGCAATAGACCCCGTCCTTTTTTGGCGAAAGCCATCCGGATTCCGTAAGCGCTTTCCGGCATTTTTTGCAGTGGCGGACATCGGGAAGGAAACCATTGATCTGGAGGAACCAGGCTTCGAAATACCGGGCCAGAAGCTCGAGATCGCCTTTCTGCTTGAGGGCCTGGAGCACGGACAAAAGCAGCCGGAAAGCGATATCTTCCGGGGCGCGGATGGGCACAGACTCCTCGATGAGCTCGGCGAAGTAAGACAGCGTCAGCGACATCTTCAGATCCGCATGGACCTCGAAAAAGGATTCGACGAGGTCGCAGTTGTTGACCGTGACTAGGTCCTTGCGTTCCTTCTCGTAATAAAACATCGTCACATGGGACATGGGCTCGAGCGAGCTTCCGAAGCGGTTCCCGAATTTGCGGGCGCCCTTGGCGACGCCCCGGATCATGCCTTTGTCCCGGGTCAGGAAAACGGCGATCTTGTCCTGATCGCCGATGGTATAGGTCCGCAGGACGATGGCTTCGGCTTGGTCGATAGGCATGGCCCCAGGGTTAATCGAGAAAGGTGATCTGGTAGGCCTTAATCTTTTCCTTGAGGGCCTCCGGCCTCAAGGAAAGGTCCGCGGCCGTCTTCAACATGTCCCAATCGTTCTTGATGAGCGCCCGGTGGATGAATTTTCGTTCGAAAAGCCGGGTGGCCTGGCTGAGAGTAGGGAACGGATGGAGGCCCGGGACCTGCTCCTGTTCCCGGGTCTCGACGAGAAGATTGAGATGGGAGATGCCGATCTCCTCGTCCTCGACCATGATGACGAAACGTTCGATGACGTTCATGAGCTCGCTGACGTTGCCCGGCCAGTGATAATTGAGGAAAGCTTTCAGCGCCTCCTTGTTCATTGTCTTCGGCTTCTTGCCGTATTCGAGCGAATAGTATCTGAGGAAATAGTAGATCAGCAGGGGAATGTCCTCGGGACGCTCCCGGAGGGCCGGGATATGCATCGGGATGACGTTGAGCTTGAAGAACAGGTCCTCCCGGAATTTCCCTTTGGCGATCAGGTCTTTCGGATTTTTGCTCGTGGCCGCGATGATGCGCACGTCGAACGCGACGGCCTCGCCCGATCCCAGGGGCTCGAATTTCTGTTCGACGACGGCCTTGACGAGCTCGGCCTGCGTCTTCAGGCTCATCTCGCCGATCTCGTCCAGAAACAGCGTCCCGCCGTCCGCGAGCAGGATCTTTCCTCTCTTGTCTTTCAGGGCGTGGGCAGAATGGTCTTTGACGTAGCCGAAGAGCTCGCTTTCGATCAGGTCGTCGGGGATGGCGGCGCAGTTGATCTCTACGAACCGCTTGCCGTTCCGTTGGCTCTGCTGGTGGATGAGGCGCGCGACGAGCTCCTTGCCGGTCCCGTTCTCGCCCGAGATGAGGACGCGGCCGTTCGTTGGAGCGGCCTTCTTGATCTCAGTCCGCAATTTCTGGATCGGGGCGCTCTTGCCGACGAGATGATAGCGGACCTTGAGGCGTTCGCGGAGCTGGAGGTTTTCCTCTTCGAGCTTGGACTGCCGCAGCGCGTTCTTGACGGTCAGGACGACCTTCTCGAGAGAGAGGGGCTTTTCGAGAAAGTCGAACGCGCCGAGCTTGGTGGCTTTGACGGCCGTGTCCACGGTGCCGTGGCCGGAGATAACGACCACCGAGGGACGGTCTTCCAGCGTCCGGAGCTGCCTGAGGACGTCGATGCCGTTCATTTCCGGGAGCCAGATGTCGAGGAGGACCAATCCGAAATTCTGCGTTTTGAGGAGGGTCAGCCCCTCTTCGCCTGTCTCGGTCGTCTCGACGGCGTATCCCTCGTCTTCCAGGATTCCCTGGAGCGAAGAGCGGATGCTGGATTCGTCGTCGATGACGAGAATGCGGTCTTGGATCATGCTGGCAGCTGCAAAGTGAATTTGGCCCCGCCCGGCCGGTTGTTATGGACCTGGACGGCGCCGTTGTGCTCTTTGATGATCTGGCTGACGATGGCCAGGCCCAGGCCGGTGCCTTTTTTCTTTGTCGAGAAGTGCGGCAGGAAGAGCTTGTCTTTGTCGTCGATCAGGATCCCGGGACCCGTGTCCGACACTTCGATTCTCACCTGATTGGCCTCGCGGTCGTAAAATGTGTGAATGAAGATTTTTCCCTTTTTATTCATGGCGTCAATAGCGTTGTCGATCAGGTTGATGAAGACCCTCTTCATCTGCTCGGGGTCGAGCTGAAGAGATGCCGGCACGTCCGGAGAGAGGGCCATGTCGAATTGGACGTCGGCGAAGATCCCCCGGAACATCGTGACGACCTGCCCGATGATGTCGTGGACGCTGGCGGGCTGGAGGTTGATCTTGGGCAGGCGGGCGAAATCCGAGAATTCGTCGACGAGCGACTTGATGGTCTGGGCTTCCTGGATGATGACCCTGGCTCCCTGGTCGATGATGTCGCTCCCGCCGGGTTCGGCCTTTTTGAGGTTCTTGATGATCCGCTCGGCGTTGAGCTGGATGGGCGTCAGCGGGTTCTTGATTTCGTGGGCGACACGCTGGGCCACCTCTTTCCAAGCGGCCATCCTCTGGGCTTTGATGAGCTGCGACAGGTCGTCGAGGACCACGATCATCCCCGAGAAATCCTGGTCCGGCTGCTTGAGCGGCGTCAGCGTCAGGGCGATCGTTGTCTGTTGCCCGTTGAGGACGAGCTGGATCTCCTTGTCGGCGAGGCGGTATTTGGACTTCATGGCGGCGTCGATGTTTTTCAGGAAGTCCCGGTAGCGGTCGTGGCTCAGGATGTCCTTATAATGCTGCCCCGTCACGTTCTTGCCGGAGAGGGCCAGCATGTCGCGCGCCGAGGGGTTGATCGTCGTGATGGAGCCTTGGGCGTCCAGGGCGATGACACCCGTGTTGATCGCGTTGAGGATGGTTTCGATATATTGTTTGCGGGCCGCTTGCTCGGCCGTCTTCTGGGCGATGTTCTCCTGGCTGGTCTTGAGGTCGGAGATCATTTGGTTGAAGGATTCGATGAGGGTGCCGATCTCGTCCGAGGCCGGGTCCTCGACCTTGACCGAGAGGTTCCCTTTGGAGACTTCCTTCGTCGCCTGGACTAATTTCTCGATAGGAACCGTAATGCTCTTGGCGATATGGAAGCCGATCCATGTCGCGGCGAAGACGATGAGCATCGTGACGAAGATGAGGATCATGAGGTAGCTCGTTTTGGCCAGATCCTTCTGGTACCGGCCCCGGTATCTCTGGACGAAGGCTGAGAGGGTGTTGATCTTCTGGGCGTAGTTCTGGGGCAGAAACTTTCCCGTCGTGACGAGGACGTTCCCGATGTTCGGGAGGTTGACCGAGACGCCCCGGCGGACGAATTCGCCCGTCCCCATGGGCTTGATATCGCTGATGGGCTCGCCGAGGTGCGCCCGCTTGATGAGGTTGGCCTTGAGCTCCTGGTAGTCCTGGAACGGCAGGTTGGGGTTATAGTAAGCGAAAAGCTCTTCCTCCTCGAGGAAGATCCCGATCTCATCGAGCCTGTATTCGCTGAGCTTGCTCCGGATGAGCTCTTCGAGCTTCGCCCTGTTCTCGGGCGCGACCAGGTTCTGGCGCCGGATCTCTCTGCTCAACTGCTGGGCGTAGTGCAGGGTGAGCTCAGAGGTCGTGACGTAAAATCCGTCGGCCACGGTCTTGGCATCGTCGAGGATCTTGTTGATATCGGGCTTGAACCACTGCTCGATATTCCGGGTGATCAGGTCGCTTGTGAACAGGAAGAGGAGGAGCGTGGGGATGAAGGACAGAGCGGTGAAGAAGATCACGAGCTTGGTCTTGAAATGCGAGCCGGCGATCTTCCGCTTGCGCTCGAGATAGAGCTTGATCAGGTTCCTCCCGAGCACGAAGAAGAGGATCAAGGCGAGGAGGAGGACGATGATCTGCAGGGAAGTGAGGAGAATATTGGTGACATTGGTCGGGGAAAATTCCGTGGACTGGCGGAAAAAGTAATAGATCGTAAGGAAGAGAATGATGAGGGCGATGATGATGCCCCCGATGATGCGGGAGCCCTTTTTCGTTGGATTGTCCATGGTCGCTTATTTCAGAAAATCAGCCAGGTTGTCGCGGTTGATCCGGACGTCCGTTCGGACGATCCCCGGCCCGCCCAGCGATGTTCCCGTCCGGCCGTTGATCGTATAGGCAATCCCCCCGGCGTTTCCGGTGTGGATGATGAATTCCTTTTTGGCCGCGAAGCTAGCCTTCTCGCCCGCTTGTTTCGTGCCGTCGACCTGCATTTGCCCATCGACCAACACTTGGATCCACGTCTCGGAGAGGAACGTCAGTTCGAGGCGAAGTTCCGCTTCTTGGGCCGATTCCGTGACTTCGACCTTGGGCGAAAGCGTCGGCGGCGCGATCTGTTGCACTTTCGGTGCGGAGACGGCGGGTTGCTTGAAGACGGAGCGGTTGTCTTTATGGGATTTGATGATGAAGAAGTAGGCTGCGGCGAGGACGACGAGGAAAATCCCAAGACTCAGGGCCAGGACCCGGCGAAACCCGGATTTCCTCTTCTCCGGCTCAAACGGGATCTCTTCTTTCCTTTTCCTCTCTTTCTCCTCCGCGTCCTCCTGCATGATGACCTCTTCATGGTATTTGTTCACGAAATAGTGCTCATCGACGCCGATGCATTTGGAATAGGCGCGAAGGACGCCCTTGATGAAAAACGTCCCCGGCAACATGTCCAGCTTATCGTCCTCTAGGGCCTGGAGGTAGCGGACGCTGATCTTGGTCAAGTTGGAGATCTCTTGGAGTGAAATGGCGCGGAGTTCCCGTTCTCTTTTGAGTTCCTGTCCAAGAGAAGCCATTTTATAAATTCTAGGATAATCAAGAAGTTAAGTCAAATCGGGATTCATGCCCGTCTGGATCCCCCTTTTTCGGGGGACGCAGACGCGTACGGACCCATCCCTACCCCCTCACATGCGGAGGAAGCGGGCGAGGGAGCTCAGGCTGCCCAAGAAACCGACGCATCCTCCTCCAAAGATGAGGGCCAGGACCTGAGTTTGGGTCAGATAGCGGAAGCCGACGATCTCCTGGAGCGCTCCGAGCGAAGAGCCCAGGTAGAGCGGAAAAAGCTTGATCAGGAAAAAGACGACGAAGAGGGAAAGACAGCTGCCGGCGACGCCCAGGATCACGCCTTCGAGGAGAAAGGGGATACGGATGAAGGTATTGGTCGCTCCGACGAGGCGGAGGATCTCGATCTCTGACTTCCGCGCCAGGACGTTGAGCTTGATGACATTCGAGACGATAAAGAACGAGGCGAGGACGAGGATCCCGCCGAGGAAAAATCCTATGGCCTCGGTCAACCGCCCGAGGGAGCGTATCTTCTCGGCCCACTCCCTGTTGAACTGGACGTCCTCGACGCCGCTGTTCTTTTTCACCTCGGCGATGAACTGGATGATCTTTTCCGTGGGAAGGCCGGGGTCTTTGAGCGAGGCTTCGATCGAGGGCGGGAATGGATTGATGTTTAGGTTGAGAAGAATGTCCTTGAGCTCCGGAAAGTCCTCGATGAATTTTTCTGAAGCTTCCTCGGGACCGACGGCGCGGACCGAGTCGACGAGCGGGGAATGACGGATCTCGTCATCGATCAGGCCGCGTTCGGACGCCGTCAGGTCCTTATGAAGATAAAAGACGACCCTAAGGTTTTTCGACAGCTCACGCGCCCGGAATCGGAGGTTGTTGGACATGGAGAGGAACACACCGACGATGACGAAGGAGAGGCAGATGATGGTCAGGGAAAAGACATGGCGGATCTTGAACTGCCAGAGGCTATTCAAGGCCTCTTTCAGGAAATATTTCGCTTTTTGGAGAATCAGCCGACATCCTTTTCGTGGAGTTTTCCCTCGTGGAGGTAGAGAACGCGGCCGCCGAAGCGGCGGATCAGCTCCTTATCGTGGGTGCAGATGATGACCGTGGTGCCCTGCTTGTTGATCACCCGGAAAAGGCCAAAGATCTCGTGGGCCAGATCGGGATCAAGGTTCCCCGTCGGCTCGTCGGCCAGAAGGATCCGGGGGTTGTTCACGATGGCGCGGGCGATCGCCACCCGCTGCTGTTCGCCGTAGGACAGCTGGGAGGGATAGTCCCAGAGCCTCTGCTGAAGGTTGACCATGCGCAGGGCGATGAACGTCTTCCTCTTCATATCTCGCGGAGGGGCGCCGAGAACGCGGAGGGCGATCGACACGTTATCGAAAACACGCTTGTGAAAAAGGAGGCGGAAGTCCTGGAAGACGATGCCCATCTGGCGCCGGATGGCGCAGATCTTGTGGTCGGGGATGCGCTGGATGTTTATGCCGCTGATGATTATCTGGCCTTCCGTGGGGATGACCTCGCGGTAAATGGCCTTGAGGAGCGTGCTCTTTCCCGAGCCGCTCGGTCCCGTGATGAAGCAGAATTCACCCCTTGTCACGGAGAGGTTCACGTCCGAGAGCGCCCAAAGGGGTTTTTGATACTGCTTCCAGACGTGGTAAAGCTCGATCATTCGGAGAAATTATAACAAAAAAACGGGGACATATCACGAGCGGCGATAATGCCCCGTCGCTTGCCACGGGAAGCCGCCCGAGAGGGTTCCAAGGGGGACCGGTTTTTTACAGGGTGAAGAGGTACATCAGCCAGCCGAAGAGGATGGCGCCGCCGACCATGATGAGGAAGAGGAGAAACCCGTATCGGGTCCTTGATTTTTTCTCGTCTCGGCGAAGGAGGGCCAACACGACGGCCACGAAGAACGCGTAGAGGATCATGGAAAAAAGATGGCTGGTGAAGATCATTTCCTTTTTCCTAAGGCAATGTCGAGAGCGTCGAGGGCGATGAGATAGTTCAGGAGGCCGGCGCCCGCAATGTAGGCCGTGCCGAATTCAAACGTGACCCGTTTAAGGTCGCCGAGGCCGATGGGGAGGAATCGCGAGAGAAGATAGACAAGGCCGTTTCCGATGTCGGCCAAGAAGGCGAGGATGGTCAGGGGATTTTCGGTCTGGAAGGGATAGATCTTGCCGCTCATATAAAGCCCCATGCCGGTCATGGCCAGGACACAGACGAAAAAGACCGACCCGCGCCAATACTTCTTCTGGACGATGTGACCCAGCCCCGGGATGAGCCAGCCCAGGAAGAATGATAAAATGCCTTTGATGTTCATCATGAACAGGAAATATTAAAATAAATACGGGCTCAAATCAAGAACAAAAAAAGGACTCGGGGATTTGCCGCTCAAAAACGGACGAATTTCCCGGCGAGGAAATTCGCTCTTCTTCGGACGTCGCTCTAAGAAAAAGGATGTATTTTTTGGCAGGGGCAGGTAAAATTGCGGCATGCCCGAGCTGCCCGAAGTCGAGACGATCGCGGCCAGCCTGCGCAAGAAGATCGTCGGCCTCGAGATCGAGGAGATCGAGCTTTTCCTGCCGAAGCTCCTAAGGGGAGACGCCGCCGAGCTCCAAAGATTCAAAGGCCAGAAGATCATAGGCGTCCGGCGGCGCGGGAAAATGCTTCTCCTCTCCTGCGAAGACGATCTTCATCTTCTCTTCCATCTCAAAATGACCGGCCAATTCTATTGGACAAAAAAGGGCGAGCCGCGCG
Organism: Candidatus Aminicenantota bacterium; assembly: GCA_022866045.1. Classification (GTDB taxonomy): domain Bacteria; phylum Acidobacteriota; class Aminicenantia; order Aminicenantales; family UBA4085; genus JALHTW01. The sequence continues at coordinate 7,738 of JALHTW010000251.1, forward strand.
ACGCGCCCACGCACCTGGGCGTTTCTTTCAAAGACCTTGACCGCGAGCTTCGCTTCCGGGACGTTCGTAAGTTCGGATTTCTGCGCTGCCTCGAAACGCCCTCGCCCTTCGACTGCGAGGAGTTGCGTCCTTTGGGGCCGGAGCCTTTGGAGTTGGACGACCGGGATTTTCCCGGACTCATCTCTCGCCGGAAAGGGAGGCTGAAGAGCCTACTCCTCGATCAGTCGTTCCTCGCGGGGATCGGGAATATCTACGCCGACGAGATCCTGTTCGAGGCTGGCCTTCATCCGCTGACGCCGGCATCGCGGCTTTCGAAAAAAGAGATCGGGAGACTCTGGTCGGCCATCCGGCGCATCCTGAAGAAGGCCGTCGCGGCAGGGGGCTCGTCCATCCGGGACTACAAAGACGCCGACGGCATGGACGGCCTTTTCCAAAACGATCATCGAGTCTACGGCCGAAAGGGCCTTCCCTGTCCGCGCTGCGGGGCAAACGTCCGGCGCCTCGTCATCGGCGGTCGGGCGAGCTTTTTTTGTCCCCGTTGCCAGAGGAAAAAAGGCCGGCAAAAATTGACAACCCGCCGGGTTTGATTATAATGAATGTTCAACTGCTGAAACGGTTCACGAGCGGGAATTTTTTTAAAAGGATTCGACCAAAGGAGGATGTTTCGTGGCCGGAAAAAAGGTTGGCAGCGTGACGTTTCAAACGATGACTGATATCCTCCGGTTCGCCATCGAACGGGAAGAGGAAGCGGCTCGCTCCTATGCCGAACTGGCTCAAAAAGCGGGCCGCTCCGGGCTTCAAACGCTCCTCCTCGAGCTCCGGGCCGAAGAGGTCCACCATAAAAAACTCCTCCAGGAGGTCGTGGCAGGGAAGAGCGCAGCTCTTCCCGGACGCGACGTGCCGGACCTCAAAATCAGCGATTATCTGATCGAAGAGCCGCTCGATGCCGGGAGCCACATCCAGGACCTCCTGATCTTCGCGGCCAGGAAAGAAGCCAAAGCCGCGGCGCTCTACGCCCGGCTCTTGAGCGAGTCTTCGGCCGCCGAGCATAAGAGCTTGTTCCAATTCCTCGTCCAGGAGGAGAAAAAACACAAGCTCAAACTCGAACAAGAGTACGAACAGCAGGTTCTCCAGGAAGATTGATGAATCATTGGAGTCAGGCGGACGCATTTGACAGGCGTGTCAAATTCAACCCCGATAAAAGGAGAAGGCCATGGAAAAATATGAATGCACGGCCTGCGGCTACGTGTATGACCCAGCGGTCGGAGACCCGGAGAGCGGGATCGCCCCCGGCACGTCCTTCGACGACCTGCCGGAGGACTGGGTCTGTCCGCAGTGCGGCGTCGGGAAAGCATTCTTCCAGAAAATATAGCGGGCGAGTTTTCGGTCCGCTGGATTTGCGATGAAGATCGTCATTATCGGGAACGGACTTGCCGGGACGCTCGGGGCCAAGGCCCTGCGTGAAATGGACAAGCAGGCCGCGATCGAGATCTATGCCGAAGAGAAATATCTTTACTACCCCCGGCCCAACCTGATCGAATTCATCGCCGGCAACCTCCCCTATGCCCGGCTGTTCGCCTTTCCCGAAAAATGGTACGGACAGCAGCAGATCGATGTCCGGCTCGCGACGCCCGCGCGGCGCATCCTTTCCGAGAGCCAGGAGATCGAGGTCCAGGACGGAAGCCGGGTCCCCTATGACGCCCTCCTTCTGGCCAACGGCGCTTCATCGTTCGTTCCCCCGATCAAAGGCTCGGACAAAAGAGGCGTGTTCACGCTGAGAACGCTGGACGATGCCCAGGTCATTCTCGAGCATCTGAAGACCCATCCGAGGGTCGTGGTCATCGGGGGCGGGCTCCTGGGACTGGAGATCGCGCGCGCCTTGAGGTCGCGGGGCGCCGACGTCGAAGTCGTCGAGTTCTTTCCCTATCTCCTTCCCCGGCAGCTCGACCCGCAGGGCGGAGCGCTGCTCAAGTCCGATATAGAAAAATACGGGATCCGGGTCCGCCTCGGCGTCGCCACGGAAGAAATTCTCGGCGCGAATGAAGTCCACGGGTTGCGGTTCAAGAGCGGCGAGGAGATCCCGGCCGATATGGCCGTTGTCGCGGCCGGGGTCAGGCCCAGCTTGAAACTCGCTCAGGAAGCCGGGCTCCAGACGGACCGCGGTGTCATCGTCAATGATTTCTTGGAAACGAACAAGCCCCGGATATTCGCCGCCGGCGACGGGATCCAGCACAACGGCCGCATCTACGGGATCATTCCCGCGTCTTTCGACCAGGCCCGCGTCGTCGCGGCCAACATCCTCGGCCGGAACGTGAGATACGAAGGCACGGTCCCGTCCAATACGCTTAAGGTCGTGGGGATCCATTTGACGTCGGTCGGGATCGTAAATCCCGAGGGCGGCGGGCACGAAGAGATCCGCCTTGAGAGACCCGAGGCGGGGATTTATAAAAAGATCGTCCTCAAGGACGGCGCCCTCGTCGGCGCGATCTGGATGGGGACGAAGAACGGCGTCAACGGCATTTCCCGGGCGGTCATACAAAAGACGAACGTGGAAAAATGGAAGCGCGATCTCTTCGAAGAGACGTTCGATTTCTCCCTGCTATGAGATATCATCCTTTTGCCCTTCTGGCTCTTCTCGGCGTTCTGGCCGTCCCCGCTGTTGCCCAGCCCAAAGTCAACGGCTATTTTTCCCTGGATTATCTCAAGGGGCAGGACCAGAGCCTTTTTTCCTTCGGAACTTTCCAGAATGCGCAGGCCGGCCTGCTTTTTTCGGGCGAATGGGCGCCCCGCTTTGCCTATGCCCTGGAAATTCAATCCAAGGATATCTCTCGATTCGAGATCGAACAGGCCTGGGCGGGTTTTCTCTGGTCAGAGACTGTCCATCTGAAAGCGGGGCTTTACCTCGTTCCCTTCGGAAAGTATAACGAATCCGGCCGGGCTTTTCAGACGCGCTTGATCCAGGCGCCTCTTCCGGTCGGCGAGATCTTTCCCGCGAGCTGGCGGGACATCGGCCTCCTCATCGAGGGAAAAGCCGGCTTTTTCCTTTATTCCGCGTATCTCGGCAACGGCCTGGCAGAGGGGGAGAATCTGCGGGCCGGCCAGCAGTTCAAAGACAACAACCGCGATAAAGGCCGCGGCGGCCGGCTCGGGCTTCTTTTGAGCGAGACGGTCGAGGCTGGCCTTTCCTATTATTCGGGCAGGATCGACGCCGAAAATAAGAGGGGCCTCAGGCTCAACGGCGCTGATATCACCTGGTCGGACAGCTCGGTCAACCTGAGCGTTGAATACATGAAAGGCGAGATCGAGAACCCGGCCCCTTTTGCCAAGGGAACGGCCGAGGGTTGGTTTGTCCTGTGTTCGATCAATTTCGGTTCCCTGAGCCCGCTCGTGGCCTATGAAAAATTCCGGTACGAGGATGCCTTTCACGGCTCGGGCTATGCCGGCCCCCTAGCCGCCGGCCTGGGCATTTTCGACAACCGCAATCTCTGGGCGATCGGCCTCGTGGCGACCATCCATCAGAATATCGTTTTAAAACTCGAATATGATTTCAACAAGGAAAGCAACCTTGAGCTCAAGAACAACATGTTCCGCGCTCAGGCGGCCGTCCATTTTTAGCGAGGAGTTCTATGGCCAACATCGTCGTTCTCGGGACGCAGTGGGGGGATGAGGGGAAAGGGAAGATTGTCGACCTGATCACGCCGTCCTTCGACGTCGTGGCCCGTTACCAGGGCGGGCACAACGCGGGCCATACGGTCTATGTTCGCGGGAAAAAGATCGTCCTTCACCTCGTCCCGTCCGGGATCCTTCATCCGGACACCCTGTGCCTCATCGGCAACGGCGTCGTCTTGGACCCGAAGGCGTTCCTCGAAGAGATCGCGGCGCTCAAGAAGCTGGCGGACATCCATGAGGACAACATCCTCATCAGCAGGAACACGCATTTGATCCTGCCCTACCACGGCCTCATCGAAAGATACAGCGAGGAGAGCCGGGGCGCCAAAAAGATCGGGACGACCTGCCGCGGCATCGGCCCGGCCTACGAGGACAAATCCGCGCGCCGGGGCATCCGGGCCGGGGACCTCCTCAACCTGGATGTGCTCAAAGAGAAGATCACGGAGAACACGGGCGAGTACAATGAATTCTTCCGGAGCCACGGGCTTCCCGAGCTGGACCCGCAAAAGATCTTCGAGGAATACAGGGACTATGCGGCCGCGATGCGGTCCCACATTCAGGAGGTCTCGCTCGTCCTGGATGAGAAGATCAGGGCCGGAAAGTCCGTTCTCTTCGAGGGCGCGCAGGGAGCATTACTGGATGTCGATCACGGGACATATCCTTATGTGACGTCATCGAATTCCACGGCCGGCGGCGTATGCACGGGTCTCGGCATCGGCCCGACGAAGATCGACGCCGTCTTGGGCGTGACGAAGGCTTACACGACGCGCATCGGATCCGGACCGTTCCCGACCGAAATCTTCGATGACCTCGGCAAGACCATCGCCAAGCGAGGCGACGAGTTCGGGGCGACCACGGGACGGCCGCGCCGGTGCGGCTGGTTCGACGCGGTGGCGGTCTCTTACGCCTGCCGGGTCAACGGTATCGAAAGAATCGCGGTCACCAAGCCGGACGTGCTCGACGGCTTCGAAGAGATCCTGGTCTGCACGGCCTATACATATAAAGGAAGTCCGCTCTCGAGCTTCCCGACCGAGCCCTGGGTCCTGGAAAAGGTCAGGCCCGAATACCGCCGCGTGCCCGGTTGGAAAGAACCTCTCCACGGCCTTCAAGAGTTTGCGGACCTGCCTCAAGCGTTCAAGGATTACCTGCTGATCATCGAAGACCTCGTCAGGGCCGAGGCCGCTATTGTCTCCACGGGCGTCGAACGTGGCGAAACGGTCTTCCGGGACGATGGGGTGGACGGACTCCTGAACTTGGAGGCCATTCGGCGGAACGGCCTGTCCGGGACTTAGAAAGACATTTTTTCCCGAAGACATTCGTGAAGAAGAAGGACCGCTTGAGGCAATGGATCGAGATCGACCGCAAGGCGCTTGTCCATAATCTCCATCAATTCCAGAAGCTCATCGGCTGCGGCTGCACGTACAGGGCAACGCGGGCGACGCGCTTGGCGCCGAGTGGGAGCCCTCCCAGCCATTTCCCGCAGAGGAGTTGAAAATGACGGACTATTCCAAACTTAGCCAGAAACTGGATCTCGACACGGGGGCGTTGACTCCCGAGCTCGTCAACCTGATCCTGAAGCACATGCCTTTGGACATGAGCTTCGTCGATGAGAACGACGCCGTCCTCTATTATTCGGACACGCCCGAACGGATCTTTTCCCGCAGCCCGGCCGTCATCGGGCGCAAGGTCCAGAACTGCCATCCTCCGGCGAGCGTCCACATCGTCGAGAAGATCCTCAAAGCCTTCAAAGCCGGAACGAAGGACACCGCCGAGTTCTGGATCACGCTCAAAGGCCGGTTCATTCATATCCGCTATTTCGCTGTTCGCGACAAAAAAGGTGCTTATAGAGGATGTCTTGAAGTGAGCCAGGACGTGACGGCCATCCGGTCGCTCCATGGTCAGAAGAGGCTCCTGGACTGGGAATAAAGAAAAAGGAGGAACTTATGCCTGTCAAAGCCAAGACAAAAGCCAAAAAAGCGGCGAAGACCGTGAAGAAGACCGCGCTCAAGGTTAAAAAGGCCCCTGCCTTGGAATGCGGCGTGTGCGGCTACCGCGTCATCGTCGACCGGTCCTGCGGCTGCGCGGAGGAGCATGTCCTTATCTGCTGCGGGCTGCCGATGACAAAGGCGTAGAAGCGACACGCTGGGTCGGAAGCCCGCCCTCCGAAAATCGCTTTATAAAAGACCGTTTTTCATCTATCATACTATTACTATAAATTTTATAGGAAAGAAAGGATGGAGCGATGATTATCGCCGAGCTGGCGATCTTTCCCACAAGCGAAGGAACCTCGGTCAGCCGCTTTGTCAAGGAGGCCGTCCGCGTGATCGAAGAGTCCGGGTTGAAGAGCGAGACGGGCGGAATGTCCACGACCATCGAAGCGCCCGATCTAGCGGCGCTTTTCCGTGTGATCGGAGAGATCCATGATGTCTTGGTCAGGATGGGCGTGAAGAGGATTCATATCGATCTCCGCGTTGACCACCGGCTCGACAAGGAGGCGACGATCGAATCCAAGCTCAGGTCCCTCGGGAAGAAATGAGCCGGGCTGGATCCGAACAAGGGAGAGGAACAATGACGGAGACACACGGCTTTTCGCCGAACGCACTGCGGATTCTGAAGGCCCGGTACTTCATGAAGAACGAAAAAGGCGAATTTTTGGATAAAACGCCGCCTGACCTGTTCCGTCGCGTGGCTGCCTACATTGCCGAAGCGGAGAAAAATTCCACAGAGAGGCGCGCCTGGGCCCAGACGTTTTATGACGTCATGATGGCCCGCGACTTCCTGCCGAACAGCCCCACGTTGACCGGCGCCGGACGGAACATGTGCTTGAGCGCCTGCTTCGTCCTTCCGATCGAAGACTCGATGGAGTCCATCTTCGAGACGGTGAAGGACGCCGCCCTTGTCCACAAAGAAGGGGGCGGGACCGGTTTCGATTTCAGCAAACTCCGGCCGAAAGGGAGTTTCGTCCGCAAAACCCAGGGCGTAGCCTCTGGTCCTGTTTCGTTCTTGAAGGTCATCGATTCCGCGACCGAGGCTGTGAAGCAGGGCGGGACGCGGCGCGGGGCCAACATGGGCATCCTCCGGGCCGACCATCCGGATATCGAAGAATTCATCCTGATGAAGAAAGACGGCAAGACCCTGGGAAATTTCAATATCTCGGTCGCGGCGACGGACGCCTTCATGGAGGCCGTCAAGAAAGGGACGTCTTACGCCATTTATGACCCGTATAAGAAAAAGGTCATCGATCGAAAAGACGCCCGCAAGGTCTTTCGGATGATCGTCGAATCGGCCTGGGCCATCGGTGACCCCGGCCTCATCTTCATCGACCGCATTAACCAGGGCAACCCGACGAAAGGGCTGGGCTCCATCGATGCGACCAATCCCTGCGGTGAACAGCCCCTCCATGCCTATGAGTCATGCAATCTCGGCTCGATCAACGTCGCGAATTTCACCGCGCCCGAAAAAAAGGACCTGTTCAGCTGGGACCGGTTCGGGAAGGTCATCGGTGTTGCGGTCCGATTCCTCGACGACGTCATCGACGTCAATACATACCCGATGCCCCAGATCGAGGCGATGTCGAAGGGCAACCGCCGGATCGGGCTCGGCATCATGGGCTGGGCCGACCTCTTGATCAAGATGAAGATCAAATATGACTCCCCCTCGGCGCTGGCGTTCGCGGAGAGGCTCGCGTCTTTCCTCAGGACGAAGGCCGTGGAGGAGTCCCGCAAGCTGGCCGGCCTCCGCGGAAATTTCCCGAACATCGCCCGCTCCGTTTACAAAGGCAAGACCATGAGGAATGCCACGGTCTTCACAATCGCGCCGACGGGAACGATCTCCCGGATCGCCGGATGCTCGTCGAGCATCGAACCGGTGTTCGCCTTCGAATTTACGTCACACATTATCGACTCGGAGATCAAGGACCTCCACCCGCTCTACGAGGAATGGAAGAATCAGAATCCGGGAACAAAACACCCCGATTATTTCGTCACGGCCCACGACATCGCACCCGAAGGACATATCAAAATGCAGGCCGCCTTCCAGAAATATGTCGACAATTCGGTCTCCAAGACAATCAACCTTCCGCACGGAGCGACGCTCAAGGACGTGGAGAAAGCGTATCTGCTGGCCTATGACCTGGACACCAAGGGCATCACGATCTACCGAGACGGCTGCCGCGAAGACCAGGTCCTGATGAAGGGAGCGCCGGCCGAAAAACGCCTGCCCCAGGAGCGGCCGGACACCCTGACCTCGGTCACCGACAAGATCAAGACGGGATTTGGCAATCTCTATGTGACCATCACGTACTTCAACCAGAAGCCGTTCGAGGTGTTCGCCAGTATCGGCAAGAGCGGCTACACGACGATGGCCGACGCCGAGGCGATCGGGAGGCTCGTATCCCTGGCTCTGCGGAGCGGGGTGGACCCGAAAGAAGTCGTGAACCAGCTTAAAGGGATCGGCGGCTCGGAGCCGATTTTTACCGAGGGCGGGCTCGTGACCTCGATCCCGGACGCGATCGCCAAGGTCCTGGAACGCCATTTCGGCGCGGTCAAGAACAATGCGAAGGATCTCTTTCAATCGATCTGCAGGATGTGCGGCGCCACGCTCCCCGACGAGAAGTGCCCGACCTGCCCGAACTGCGGCTGGAACAAGTGCTCCTGAGGATGTCGCCGCGGAGGGCGATGACGCTCAGTCTTTGATCTTTCTCACGGTGGCGTGGAATTCTCCGTTATTTCCAGCTGTTGACTGACTTTTTCGACGATCTGGAGCATGAGTATGATGTCCTTATGCCCTCTTTCAAAACGGCGCTGGGCTTCATGGCAGCCTCCTTTCAGCCTCTTAAACTATAACTACTAAGGCTATAGGAATAGTATAAATAGTTTCTGGAAAAGGTCCACTTTTTCTTATATAATAAAAGTGGATAAAATCTCAATGTGGGATTATATTGATTGCTTCAGCTAAGGAGTCACCGATGAAGGAAAAAATCGAAGCCGCTTTGAATAAGATCCGGCCGGCGTTGATAGCCGACGGGGGGAACGTGGAGCTCGTCGAGGTGGACGACAAAGGCGTCGTGAAGGTCAGGTTGACGGGCGCTTGCGGCGGATGCCCGATGTCTCAGATGACGCTCAAGATGGGCATCGAGCGGATCCTTAAAAAAGAAGTCCCGGAAGTCAAAGACGTCATCGCCGTGTAATTTTCGCCCGAAGCGAACATGAAGAGAGTCTATCTCGATCACATCGCCGCGACGCCGCTCCATCCTGCGGCCCTGGAGGCGATGCTTCCGTTCCTGAAGGAGCGCTTCGGGAACCCGCAGAGCATTCATTCGGACGGTCAGGTCGTGCTCGAAGCCGTTGAAGAGGCGCGGGAGAAGGTCGGGGATTTGATCAACGCTTCGGCCGGCGAGATTCTCTTCACCGCAAGCGGATCGGAAGCGAACAATATGGCCGTCAAAGGGCTGGCCCTGGCCAGCCGCACCAGAGGCACGCACCTCATTTTTTCGGCGGTCGAGCACCTGTCCGTCCTCAATGCAGCCAAGAGCCTGGAGAAATCGGGATTCAGGGCGACGCTCGTGCCGGTCGATAAAACCGGCCTCGTCGATCCCCGGGACGTTGAAAAAGCCCTGACGAAGGAAACGACGCTCGTTTCGGTCATGCTGGCCAATTCCGAAGTCGGGACGATCGAACCCATAGCCGAAATCGCCAAGATTTGCCGAGCGCGTAACGTGCTCGTCCACACGGATGCCGTGGCTGCTGCCGGGAACATCCCCGTAGATGTCAAGGCGCTCGGCCTGGATGCCTTGAGCCTGGCCGGAGACCAGTTTTACGGTCCGAAAGGAGGCGCGGCCCTTTTCTTGAAAAAAGGAACGCGCATTCTGCCGCTCATCGACGGCGGGATCCAGGAAGGCGGCCGCCGGGGCGGCACAGAGAACGTCGCGGCCATCTTCGGCTTGGGCAAAGCGGCCGAGATCGCCCTGGCCAGAATGGGCGAAAGGATGAAAAAAGCGCGCGCGCTCAGCGATATGCTGATCGAAGGCCTTCCCAAAAAGATCGACCATTGCGTCCTGACCGGGCATCGCGAGAATCGCCTTCCCCATCACGCCAGCTTCTGCATCGAGTTCATCGAGGGCGAGGCCATGCTCCTGAGCCTTGATATGAAAGGAATTGCGGCATCGAGCGGATCGGCATGCACATCCAAGGCGCTCAAGGCTTCGCATGTGCTCCTGGCCATGGGCATGGATCACGCCCTGGCCCAGGGATCGATCGTCTTTAGTTCGCTCGAAAGCACTTCGGCTGAAGATATCGATTATCTGCTCGGCGTTTTCCCGCCGATTATCGACAGGCTGCGGAAAATGTCTCCTCTCTATACGAAATTTCTGGAGGAAAAGAAGAAATGATTTACTCCGATAAAGTCATGGACCATTTTTCAAACCCGCGCAACGTGGGGGTCCTTCCCGACGCCGACGGCGTCGGCCAGGTCGGCAATCCCGTATGCGGCGATATGATGGCGTTTTATATCAAGGTCAAGGACAATCGCCTGACCGACATCAAGTTCCAGACCTTCGGCTGCGGCGCGGCCATTGCCGTGTCGAGCATAGTCTCCGAGATGGCCATGGGCAAGACGCTCAAAGAGGCCATGGCCATCACCAACGATAGGGTGGCCGAGGAACTCGGCGGCCTGCCCAAAAACAAGCTCCATTGTTCGAACCTCGGCGCGGACGCCCTGCACGAAGCCATCAAAGATTACCAGAGCAAGAGCCAGGCCGGCGCCAGGGACGGAGCGGCGGCCGCATCCCCGACGCACCATGTCCACGATGAGTCCTGCTCCTGCCCCTATTGCGACGGCGCCCTCGAGGGCATGGAAGAAGTCTGTTCCTGTCATCACTGCGACATCGAGCTCATGGAATGTCCGGAATGCGGGAAATACACGAATAAAGCGGAAGATACCTGTGTCAGCTGCGGCGCCAAGATCGCGAAATAAACGGCCATGATCGAGGACCTGGATAAGGGAGCGCTCTCTCAAAAGATCCGGGAGCTCAAGAAGAAGCGGAACGCGATTATCCTTGCCCATAACTACCAGATCGGCGAGGTCCAGGAAACGGCCGATTTCACCGGTGATTCCCTGGAGCTGAGCCAGAAAGCGGCGGCCGTGGACGAGGACGTCATCGTCTTCTGCGGGGTTCATTTCATGGCCGAGACCGCGTCGATCCTCTCGCCCCAGAAGACCGTCCTCCTCCCAGACCTCCACGCCGGCTGCCCCATGGCTGATATGGTCACGGTCTCGGAGCTTGTCGAGTGGAAAAAACGATGGCCCGGCCGGCCGGTCGTCTGCTACGTCAACACGTCGGCCGAGGTTAAGGCTGAATGCGACATCTGCTGCACCTCTTCGAACGCCGTCAAGGTGGTCGAAAGCGTTCAAGGACGGGAAGTCCTGTTCGCGCCCGACAAGAACCTGGCGGCATGGACGGCGCGCCAGACGAGCAAGACGATCATTGCCTGGGACGGCTACTGCTATGTCCACAACAATATTCTGGCCCGGGACATCCGAGAGAAAAAGAAAATGTTCCCCGAGGCTGAGGTCTGGGTCCATCCCGAGTGCCGGCCCGAAGTCATCGACCTGGCCGACAAAGTCCTGTCCACGGGGAAGATGGTCAAGGAAGCGAGGGTGACCGAGGCCCGAGATATCATCATTGGCACAGAGGCCGGGATCATCTATCGGCTGAAGAAGGACAATCCCGAAAAGAATTTCTATCCCGCCCATGATATGGCCTTTTGCGCCAACATGAAAAAGATCACCCTGAAAAAGGTTTACCTGGCCTTGGACCAGATGATCCATCGCGTCGAGGTCCCCCCGGACACCGCCGACAGGGCTCGGGGAGCGATTGAAAAGATGGTCAGACTCTAGAAGGAGGAATAATGTGAAGAAGATGTCCGATTCTGAGGGAAATAGGGGAACATAAAAGAATTCGTGGCAGATGAAAAATGGAGGGAAGCATGCCTATCGACGCTTCTTTGAAGCCCCCTGAGATCCTGGCCGTGGCGGTCAGGTCCGAGATGGA